>NZ_SCOG01000006.1:0-201941 GCF_005502545.1 Microbacterium sp. Beta | reverse complement strand
CCCCACCCTCACCCCCGTGCCGTTCGACCCCGAGGTGCAGGCCGTGCTCGATGAGCTCGACAGGAACCCGCAGCCGGCGCTGACCCGCGACACCCTCCCGCGCGAGGGCACCGACCGCATGTTCCCCGACAACGACGCCGTGATCGCCGGACGTGCGATCGAGTGGGAGGACCGGATCATCCCCGGCCCCGCCGGCGCCCCTGACATCGAGATCACTGTGTTCCGTCCCGTCGGCACCGCGCACGAGGTGCTCCCCGGCTTCGTGAACATCCACGGTGGGGGCATGATCGTCGGACACCGCTCCTGGGAGACCGGCCGCGTGGTCGACATCGTCGCCGAGCACCACGTCGTCGCAGTGAACGTCGAGTACCGTCTCGCGCCGGAGGACCCTTTCCCGGCCGGAGTCGAAGACTGCTACGCCGCCTTCCTCTGGGTGCACGCCCACGCCGCCGACCTCGGGATCGACCCCGATCGCATCGTGGTCGGAGGCGGCAGCGCCGGTGGTGGCCTCACGGCGGCCGTCGCGCTGATGGCCCGCGACCGGCGCGGACCGGTCATGGCAGGGCAGCTGCTGCTGTGCCCGATGATCGACAACACGAACACCAGTGTCGCGAGCCGCCAGTACGACGGCATCGGCACCTGGCAGCGGGAGATGAACCTGCTCGCCTGGTCGTGCGTGCTCGGCGACGACCTCGCCTTCAGCCCGGAAGCCCCGGCGTACGCCGCTCCGAGCCGTGCGACCGACCTCGCCTCCCTCCCACCCGCCTTCATCGAGGTCGGCGAGGCGGAGGCCTTCCGCGACGAGGACACCGAGTACGCCCTGCGCATCTGGGCCACCGGCGGTCAGGCGGAGTTGCACGTGTGGGGCGGTGGCGCGCACGGCTTCGACATGTACATGCCGGATGCCGAGATCTCGCGCGCGGCCCTCGCCACCCGCGCCTCCTGGCTGCGCCGGATCTGGCTGGAAGCCCGATGACCGCCCCCGCGCCGGTGCCGTACGACCCCGCGCTCGTCCCGGGGCTGACCGCGTTCGTCGACCTCGTCGAGGTGATCCCGCTGCGCGCCGAGATGATCCACGCCAACCGCGACCACTTCGCGACCATCATCCCGCCCATGGCGACACAGGCCGCCGGGCGGGCGGTCACCTGGGAGGACCGGACCATCCCGGGCCCCGACGGCGCACCCGACATCGAGGTCACGATCGTCCGCCCGACCGCACCCGCGTATGCACCGGCGCCGGCCGTGCTGTCGATCCACGGCGGCGGCATGGTCCTCGGCACCCGGTTCTTCGGCACGGGCGAGCTCATCGACCTCGCGGAACGCCACGGCGTGATCGGCGTCGCCGTCGAGTACCGCCTCGCCCCCGAGCATCCCGGTCCCGCACAGGCGGAGGACTGCTACGCGGCATTGGAGTGGATGGCCGCGCACGCCGACGAACTCGGCATCGACCCGGACCGCATCATCGCCTCCGGCATGAGCGCGGGCGGCGGGCTCTCCGCTGCCGTCGCCCTGATGACACGCGACCGCGGCGGCCCACGCCTGGCAGGACAGCTGCTCGGCTGCCCGATGCTCGACGACCGCAACGACACCGTCTCCAATCGCCAGTATGACGGGTTCGGCGCCTGGGATCGCCACAACAACGACACGGCCTGGAACGCCATCACCGGATCCGACCGCGGCACGGACCGGGTCTCCCCGTACACCTCGCCCGCGCGCGCCGACGACCTGTCCGGCCTCGCGCCCGCGTTCATCGAGGTCGGAGCGGCCGAGACGTTCCGAGACGAGGCGGTCGACTACGCCCTGCGCATCTGGGCGACGGGAGGCCGCGCGGAGCTGCACGTCTGGGCCGGCGGCTATCACGGGTTCTCCGGCTTCTCCCCCGAAGCGGAGGTCTCACGGGCGGCCGTCGCCGCTCGCGACAGCTGGCTGCGGCGCACCCTGCGCCTGGACGGATGAGCATCACCTCGTCCGGACCGACCCCGCGCCCGCGGATGGGAACGCTGCGGGCCATGCTCGTGCTCGGCATGCTGGAGGCGTTCGGTCCGCTGTCGATGGATCTGTATCTGCCCCAGCTGCCGCAGCTCGCCGCGTCCCTCGACACCACCGGGGCGCTCGCTCAGGCGACGATGTCGGCGTGCATGATCGGCCTCGGCCTCGGCCAGCTCGTCGCCGGGCCGCTCAGCGATCGTCTCGGCAGGAGGCTCCCGCTCATGGTGGGCGTCTCGACCTTCGCCGTGCTCTCCCTCCTGTGTGCTCTCGCCCCGACGATCGAGGTCCTGCTGGTGGTCCGCTTCCTGCAGGGTCTCGCGGGGTCGGCCGGCATCGTGATCTGCCTCGCGATCGCCCGCGACCAGTTCGAGGGCGTCGAGCTGTCGCGCATGCTGTCGCTGTTGTTCCTGGTCTCGGGCACCGCGCCGATCGTCGCACCCGTGGTCGGCGGTCAACTCGCACTGATCATGGATTGGCGAGGCATCTTCGGCGTGCTCAGCGCGGTGGGTGTCGTGCTGCTCCTGGTCGTCGTGCTCGCCCTGCCGGAGACCCTGCCTGCCACCGCCCGTCACGGCGGAGGTCTGCGCACGCTCGGACTCCATGCCGGGGCCGTCGTCCGCGATCGTCTGTTCGTGGCCGTGCTGTGCGCCGCAGCAGGAGGCGGTGTCGCCTTCTTCACCTACCTGTCGATGTCGTCGTTCGTGCTGCAGGACGAATTCGGCCTGAGCCCGCAGTCGTTCAGCCTCGCTTTCGCGGCCGGAGCGCTGGCCAGCATCGCCGGCAGCCAGCTCAGCCGTCTCGTGGTCGGCAGATGGGGCCCGCTGCGCGTGTACCTCGGCGGCATCTCGGCCACGCTGGTCGCGACGACCGCATTCCTGGCGCTCGCCCTCTCCGGTGTCGGCGTCACGGGCATCGTCGCCGCGTTGATCGGCTTCATGCTGTGCTCGGGGCTGGGTGGCCCCAACGGGCAGACCCTCGCGCTCGCCCACCACGGAGCACGAGCGGGCACCGCCTCTGCCCTGCTCGGCATGTCGACGTTCCTGTTCGGCCCCGTGCTCGCGCCGATCGCCGCGGGAGTCGGCGGCACGAACGCGGTCACGATGGCGGTGACGATGACCGTGGCTGCGGCCGTCGCCGCGGTCGCCGCGTGGGCGTTCGTGCGCCCGGCCGCGGTCGTCTGAGAGCTCCGCTCAGAATCCGAGGCACATGACAGCGACGCCGGCAGCCATCGCCCACGACTCGACGGTGAGCAGACGCGCCGTGCGACCTCGATGCACGGGAGCGACGAACCACTCCGCGACGACCGTCCACAGCACGACCCCGACGACTCCGACCAGCACGAGCACCGACAGCACTCCCGACAGCCCGTGCCCGCCGTGACCGGACGACACGGATGCCGAGGCGCCTCCTCCGACCGGATCTGCCGCCACCGCTCCGTCGAACGCGCACATCGCCATCACCAGGGAGACCAGCGCTCGATGACAGCAGCTCGCCGCCGCCGCCGTGCCGCGCACCCCCATCGTGCCCACCATGGCCGAGACCAGCAGCACGGCACCCAGGACGAGCCCGACCAGCGGGTTGCGGCCGTCGGTCGCCGCAAGCGCGAGCATGGCTGCAGCCATGATGAGCGATGCCTGCCGCCCCTGCCAGGGCACGGCGCGCCAGAGCGCCGCTGTAGCGGCGGCCGAGACGATCGCCGCCGCGGCCATCAGCCACGGTGCTGCGGGGAGGAGGTGATCCACAGCCGCAGTATATTGATCAATCGCTCAATAACGCTAGACCGCAATGCCGCAGGTCTCGACGCCATGCGCCAGGATGGAGTCATGCCCCGCATCGTCGACCACGATGAGCGCCGCAGGCAGATCGCCGAGGCGCTGCTCGCCGTCGCCGCTCGCGACGGACACGAGAGCGTGTCATCGCGGGCGGTCGCAAAGGAGCTGGGCGTCGCGACGGGTGCACTCTGGCACTACTTCGACGGCTTCGACGAGGTCGTGCGCGCAGCCGCGACCGAGGTGACCCGGCGCACCGAGGAGCGCATCGCCGCGGCCACGGCAGGACTTCGCGGCCTCCCCCGCCTCCACGCACTCATGCGCGAGGTGCTCCCGATCGATGAGCGCACCCGCACCGAGGCGCACGTCGTGGTCGGATTCTGGGGGCGCCTCGCAGCACTCGCCCCCGCGCCGGACGCGGCGGTACCCACCCTCGCCACCTGGCAGGAGAGCACCCGGCTCGCGCTGCGCGAGGCGGTCGAGGACGGCGAGCTGCGCACCGACACCCCGACCGAGACGATCGTGACGCTGCTGCGCTCCATCACCTACGGGCAGCAGATCGTCGAGGTCACGGAGCCGCAGTCCGCCGCCGCGCACCTCGCCGTGCTCGACGCCGCGCTCGCCCCCTGGCGCGCCTGAGACCCCCTCCGCACGCCTCGTCGGTAAGACGCCCCGTTGCGAAGGACGGGCTGTCGGCCCTATCATCGTGCCAACCCGTTTATTGAGCAGTCGCTCGAAAATAGTGAGGTCGATGATGTCCCACCATGCTCCGCAGCCCGTGTCGATCGGGAAGATCGCCGCTCCGCACCCGCACGATCCCCTCACCGGAACCGAGATCGCCGCCGCCCGTGAGGTGCTCGACGCCGCTGGTCTGATGACGGCGACCACCCGCGTGCCGATGCTGCTCCCCGACGAGCCCACCAAGGACGAGCTCGCGACGTGGACCGCCGGATCCCCCGTCGACCGCCGCGTCGACGTGACACTGCTCGACATCGCCACCGGGATCGCCACGGAGGTCGTGGTCTCGATCACCCGTCGTGAGGTGCTGCGCACGCACCGGGTGCCGAACGACGCCCCGCCCTACGGACAGCCGCAGTATCTGTTCGAGGAGTACGAGCGCGCGGAGAGCATCGCGAAGGCCTCGCCGGAATGGCAGGCCGCGATGAAGCGTCGGGGGCTCGAGGAGCACATGGCTCTCGCCTTCTGCGGCCCCCTCGCTCCCGGATACACCGGGCGTGCCGACGAGGTGGGCCGCCGGGTGATCCGCTCGCTGACGTTCCTCAAGTACGACGAGCACGACTCCCCGTGGGCGCACCCGGTCGAAGGTCTCATCGTGCACATCGACCTCACCTCGAACAGCGTGATCCGCGTCGAGGACCACGGCGACGTGCCCGTGCCGGCCGGACACGGCAACTACTACCCCGAAGTGCAGGGCGAGGCGCGCACCACTCTGAAGCCCATCGAGATCACCCAGCCGGAGGGGCCCAGCTTCTCCGTCACCGGGTCGCTCGTGGAGTGGGAGGGCTGGTCGATGCGCGTCGACTTCAACGCCCGCGAGGGACTCGTGCTGCACGACGTCACGTTCCAGGGACGATCCGTGCTGAGCAGGGCGAGCGTTCCGGAGATGGTGGTCCCCTACGGCGACACCGCTCCCGGACGCTTCTGGATCAGCTACTTCGACGCCGGCGAATACCTGCTCGGCAAGAACGCCAACCACCTCGAGCTCGGCTGCGACTGCCTCGGTGTGATCCGGTACGTCGACGGCTACGTCGCCGACGACCACGGCCACCCGGTACGGATCCCGAACGTGATCTGCATGCACGAGGAGGATTACGGCATCCTCTGGAAGCACACCGACCTCGCCGGTCGCTCCGACGTGCGCCGCTCCCGTCGGTTCGTGGTGTCGTACTTCTCCACGATCGGCAACTACGACTACGGCTTCTACTGGAACTTCGGCCTCGACGGCTCGATCGAGGTCGTCGCCAAAGCCACGGGCATCGTGTTCGCCGGTGCGGGTGAACCCGGCGTGCGGCAGAGGCATGCGACCGAACTCGCGCCCGGCGTGTTCGCCCCGGTCCACCAGCACCTGTTCTGCGCGCGCCTCGACGTCGCGATCGACGGCGAGGACAACCGGCTCGTCGAGGTGGATGCCCAGCGCATCCCGATGGGCGAGGACAACCCCTTCGGCAACGCCTTCACATGGTCGGAGACACCGCTGCGCACAGAGTCGGAGGCGCAGCGCGACGCGGACTCCTCTGTGGCGCGGGTCTGGGAGGTGCAGAGCGCCTCGCGGACGAACCACGTCGGCCGACCCACGGCGTACCACCTGATCCCGGAGCCGACCGCGCTGCTGATGGCCGACCCGGAGTCCTCCGTCGCCGCGCGCGCCGCCTTCGCGACGAAGCACCTGTGGGCGACGCGCTTCGAGCCGGGGCAGATCTGGCCGGCCGGTCGCTACCCGAACGCCCATCAGGGCGGCTCCGGACTGCCGGAGTACGCCGCCGCGGACCGTGACATCGACGGACAGGACATCGTGCTCTGGCACACCTTCGGCCTGACGCACTTCCCCCGCCCCGAGGACTGGCCCATCATGCCCGTCGACTACGCTGGCTTCTGGTTCAAGCCCGCAGGGTTCCTCGATCAGAACCCGGCCATGGACGTGCCGGAGTCCTCGCAGGCGCACGGAGGTGCGGCATCGGCCTGCTGCGGCGGAGGGTCTTGCACCTGCGGGCACTGATCCTGCGCCTGCGGAGCCGAGCCTGCAGGGCACCGGCACCGGCACCGGCACCGGCACAGGTACCGGCACAGGCACCGGGCCCGCAGGTCGCGGGCCCGGCGTCAGTCAGTACTGCGCCGAGAAGGCCCCGTCGGACTTCAGCAGCTGCCCCGAGATCCAGCGACCCTCGTCGGACACCAGGAACTCCACCACGGCCGCCACATCCGCGGGCCGGCCGAGGCGTCCGAGCGGGGTCATCCCGGCCAGGCCCGTGCGCGTCTCGTCGTCCATCCAGCCGGTGTCGACGGGTCCGGGGTTCAGCACGTTCGCGGAGATCCCCCGGGGGCCGAGCTCGCGCGCCGCGGAGATGACGAGGCGGTCGAGCGCCCCCTTCGACGCGCCGTAGGGGAGGTTGCCGGTCACGTGGTCGCTGGTCAACGCCAGGACCACTCCCCCGTCGTCGCCGACCTGACGGGCGAAGGCCGCGATCAGCAGCAGGGTCGCTCGCGCGTTCACGGCGACGTGCAGATCGAAGCTCTCCGCTGTGGTGTCGAGCACTCCTGACTCCACATCGTGCGCGTGACTCAGGATGAGGGCGGTGATCGGTCCATGAGCCGCCGTTACCTCCGCGATCAGCGCTTCGGGCCCCTCGACCGTGGAGAGGTCGGCGGGGTGGTCGGCATCGCGCAGGTCGCTGGTGACGACGGTCCAGCCGGCGGCGCGCAGTCGGGGGACGATTCCGGCGGCGATGCTGTCGGCGCGCGCAGCGCCGGTGATCAGAGCGAGGGGCATCCGCATACCGTATCGGACGCGCGGGAAGCGCGCCGATCAGGCGAGCGCGGTGATGGCGTCGCGAAGGATCCCGTCGGCCTCGTCGAGAGCGGATGCCGCATCCTCGGCGGTCGCATCGGCGGCGAGCATCAGCAGCGCGAGCTTGACCGAGCCGTCCGCCGCCTGCAGCGCCGTGGCCGCCCCCTCGGTGTCGACGCCGGACAGCTGCGACACCGTGCGGATCGAACGGGCGTGCAGCTTCTCGTTCGTGGCCAGCAGATCGACCATCACGCCGCGATACGTCTTGCCGAGGTTGATCATCGACAGCGTCGTGAGCATGTTCACGACGAGCTTCTGCGCCGTCCCGGACTTCAGCCGCGTGGACCCGGAGATGAACTCGGGTCCGGTGACGACCTCGATCGCGACCTCGGCCGCGGCCCCGATCTCGGAGTCGGCGTTCGACGCTATCGCCACCGTGAACGCGCCGATGCCGCGCGCATACGTCAGGCCGCCGACGACGTATGGAGTACGGCCGGAGGCCGAGATGCCCACCACCGTGTCGCGCTCGGTGAGTCCGAGCTCGCGCAGCGACGCCTCGGCGGCCGCGTCGTCGTCTTCGGCGTTCTCGACGGCGGAGCGGATGGCCGTCTCACCACCCGCGATCAGACCGACCACCATCGAGGGATCCGTGCCGAACGTCGGCGGGCACTCGCTCGCGTCGAGCACGCCGATGCGGCCCGCGGTGCCCGCTCCGATGTAGATGAGGCGTCCGCCGCGACGGAACCGCTCGGTGATGCCGTCGACGGCAGTCGCGATCTCCTCCGCGCGCTCGGCGACGGCTTCCGGCACCCGGCGGTCCTCCGCGTTCATCCGTCGCACGAGCTCGGCCGTGCCGAGCAGGTCGAGGTCGCCCCGCTCCGTCGTCGAGGCCTCGGTGTCGAGGCGCTCCAGCACGGAGAGGAGGGCGGTCAGGCGGGAGTCGTCATTCGGCACGGTGGACGAACCTTTCATGGGGGAGGTCGGTGCGGCGCGCGAGAAGCAGCGCCCCGTCGAGGGCGTCGCCGCGCGCGGGCACGACCCGACGCTCGGCTGCCTGCAGGGACGACGTGAGCTGCGGGCGGAACCAGACGTGGTCGGTCAGACCGCCGTGGATGACGGTGTCGGCGGTGAGCGCGGAAGCGGCGGTGGCCGTCGCCGTGAGCAGACGGACGCCCTCGTCGACGATCGCGGAGGCAGCCGCATCGCCGTTCTGCGCGGCATCGAGCACGAGGGGCGCGAGCGTCGCGAGGCGCCGCGGAAGGGGCTCGCCGCCCGCCAGCCACGCCTGGATGTCGGCGACGTCACCGACCGGATCGGCGATCGCCGCGGTGAGGACCGTGCTCGGCCCCAGCGAGTCGTTCGCGCGCAGTACGGCGCGCAGCGCTTCCCGTCCGAGCCACGAGCCGCTGCCGAGGTCGCCGAGCTCAGGGCCCCAGCCGTCGACGAGGCGCGCGCCGTCGGCGTCGATGCCCAACGCGGCCGCCCCGGTCCCGGCGATGAGGAGCACGCCGGCGCCGCCGTCGAGGGCTCCCGCATGAGCGGTGACCACGTCGGACGCGACAGTGGTCTGCGCTCCGGTCGCCGCGGCGAGCGATGAGGCCAGATCCCGCGCAGCATCGGGTGCGAGCCATGCGCCGGCCGCACCCACCCCGACCAGCTCCAGACCCTCTTCTGCCGTCAGGAGCGGGAGGATGGCCTCGAGCGCGCTCTTCACCCCGCCCGCTGCGGCGAGTCCGGGCGCTCCGACGCCGTCACGCTCGACCCGTCGGTCGGGACCGGTGACGAGGACGCGGCACCGCGACTTGCCGAGGTCGACGGATGCCGTCACGCGTGCGTCCATGGGCCCTCCTCGGATCGGCGAAAAAGTCTGTGAAAAGAGCCTACATCGGAAGTAGACTCGGCAAAAAGAATTTACACCGCGCACCTCACACCTCGCACCTCGCACTCACCACGACGGAGGACGGCATGAGCATCCAGTCGACGATCGAGGCGGCAGCATCCACGCTGACCCCTTCCCTCGCCCGCATCGCCCTCGTCGTGCGTGAGAACCCCTCCGTCGTGATCGACAGCACCATCAACGAACTCGCGGCGGAGTGCGGCACCTCCGTCGCGTCGGTCGTGCGCTTCTGCCGGGCGATCGGCTTCAGCGGGTACGCCCCGCTGCGCATGGCCCTGGCCTCCGAACTCGGCAAGGAGGCCGCCCAGTTCTCGGCACGGGGCGCCTACGGGTCGGAGATCTCGGAGTCGGACACTCTGCAGGAGGCGGTGTCGAAGGTCGCATCACTCGAACTGCTGGCGATCGAGGAGACCGTCGCGCGGCTCGACTTCGAGGTGCTCGAGGCTGCCGTCGACGCGATCGACCGCGGGGAGCGCATACTCCTCTACGGCCTCGGTGCCAGCCGCTTCGTGGCCGAGGACCTCAGCCACAAGCTGCTCCGTGTCGGACGCAACGCCCACATGCCCGCCGACCCCCACGAGGCCGTCGCCGTGTCGGCGCTGCCCACCGCGGGCACGGTCGCCATCGGCTTCTCGCACTCGGGTTCGACCCTCGAGACCGTGCGGTTCCTGGAGACCGCGCGTGCGAGCGGCGCGACCACGATCGCGGTCACCTCCGCCAAGGACTCTCCGCTCGCCCGCGCGGCCGACCATGCGCTGTTCACCGAGGTGCGCGAGTCGAGCTTCCGCGCGGGGGCGATGGTGAGTCGCATCGCCCAGCTCACCCTCGTGGACTGCCTGTTCCTCGGCGTCGCCAAGCGCCGCTACGCCGAGACGGTCGACGCGCTGCAGCGCACCGGCCAGGCGACCCGAGAGCTTCGCGGCTGAGCGATCTCACCCGAGTGCCGCCGCCGTCGGAATGTCGGTGGCCCATGATGGACTGAGTCCATGAACGCACTGCTCGACGCGACGGACACCCAGATGGCGATGCTCGCCGATCTGGTCGTGTCGCTCGAAGCGGCGGAGGCCACGCTGAGCAGCATGCACGCCGCTCGCGACGGCATGCTGGCGATGGCAGGGCGCCTCGCCGTCGACATCGCCCGCGCCGCGGAGCACCCCGACCGGGGAGACATGGCAATCCGCGCCGTGGCCGCCGAGATCGGGGCCGCACAGCGCGTGAGCGACCGCACGGTGGAACGGCGGATGGCCGACGCCTCCTGGCTGGTCGAACGCTTCCCGGCCGTGTGGTGGGCCCAGGGCGAGGGGCGCATCAGCGCGGCGCATTCGCGCGTCATCGTCGATGCGGGCGCGCACCTCGAGCACGCGGCGGATCGACAGGCGTTCGCTGACGAGGCGGTGGAACTGGCCGCGGGCGAATCCCCCAACCGGCTGCGCAGGCTGGCCCGCCGGCTCGCGGAGCGGTTCCAGGAGCGCACGCTCACCGAGAGGCACCTCGATGCGCGGGAGAAGCGTCGGGTCTGGGTGCGCGACCTCGATGACGGCATGGCCGAGCTCGGCGTCCAGGCTCCCGCCGTGCTCGTGCACGGTATGTTCGATCGGCTCTCGCAGATGGCTCATGCGGTGAAGCAGCAGAGCGCCGTTGTTGATCAAGGCACCGCTGATGAACGCACCGCTGATGAAGGCACCGCTGATGTGAGCACCGCTGATGTGAGCACCACCGAGGAGCACGACCGCGAGGCGCGTACGGTCGATCAGTTGCGCACTGACCTGCTGACCGACCTCGTGCTGACCGGAACGCCCACCGGACACGACACCGCCGACGGCCTGCTCGGAGAGATCGAGGCCCGCGTCGAGGTCACGGTTCCGGTGATGACGCTGATGGGCCGCGACGATGCCACACGACAGGGGCTCCCGTTCGTGCCCGGTTCCGTGCCGCCGCGAGCAGGTTCCGTGCCGCCGCCGGCCGAGCTCGACGGTGTGCCGCCGCCGGCCGAGCTCGACGGTGTGGTTCCGATCGACACGGCGACTGCTCGAGCACTCGCCGGTCTCGCCTCCGGGTGGGATCGGGTGCTCACGCATCCGATCTCCGGCGAGATGCTCGCGGTGGATCGCTACCGACCGAACGCGCGGCTGCGACGACACCTTCGAGCGCGAGATCAACGCTGCCGGTTCCCCGGGTGCGGGATCGTCGCCCGAAAGTGCGACCTCGACCACAATCATGCGGCCGCGAGCGGCGGTGCCACCTGCGAATCGAACCTCTCCGCGTTCTGCCGACGACATCACATGCTCAAACACCATTCCCCCTGGAATGTCGAGCAGCGCCACGGTGGCGTCTTGGAATGGACGAGCCCGACCGGGCGCGAGTACATCGACCGCCCACCGCCCCAGAACACGGTGGTGTTCACCGACGAGTCACCGCCAGACGAGCCGGCACCGGACGAGCCACCGCCAGACACAGTTCGCCCGCGCTTCTGAGACACCTCGCAGGAGCACGCCTCTGGAGCACGCCTCAGGAGCACGCTTCTGATCAGAATGCCGACCTGAACGGACTGCCGCGTTCCCAATCGGCCCGTGACAAGTGGAACCGCAGGTACCGCGAATCGGCGCCGAGAAAGCTCTCCGAAGTGCCGTGGCCCGTTTCCGTCATCCCGATCCGGCGAAGCACGCGGACGGAACCGATGTTCGCCTCCACCGCCTCAGCCCAGATCGACGACAGTCCCAGCTGCGTGAATCCGTGATCGAGGCCGGCGAGGGCGGCCGCCGTACCCCATCCGTGTCTCCACCGACGAGAGGGCCCGATCAGGAACCCGAGTTCTCGAGGTCCTCCCTCCGCATCGTGCAGGCCATCCGTGTCGTGAAGGTCGACATGACCGATCAGCTCGCCCACCTCGTCTACGGCCGCGAGCCGCACCAGGCGGGGGTCGGGGTGTTCGATGATCTCGCGCCACCACGAGGCGACTCGATCGACCGTCATGTCCTGGCTCCACCCCGCGTGTGCGCGGAACACCGGATCCTCGGCCCACGACGCGAACGTCTCCGCATCGGCGGGGATCATCGGACGCAGAGCGAGCTTCACACCTTCACCGTAATCATCGGAGCCACCCGACGCGAGTACCCTCGAAACGCGAACGAGCCGCCCGGACCCGAGGGTCCGGACGGCTCGTGTTCCGCGACGACGAGCGTCGCGGAGCGATGTGTCTTACTGGTACGACTTCACGATCTCGAGGAGGCTCGGGACGTTGGCGTAGGCCTCTGCCGCGTTCTCCTTGGTGACGATGATCGGGTCGAGCAGGTAGGCCGGAACGACCTTCACGCCGTTGTCGTACTGCTCGGTGTCGTTGACGTCGACCTCTTCGCCCTTCTGGAGCTGGCCGACCATCTTGATCGACTGCTCGACGAGGAGCGTGGTGTCCTTGTTGATCGTGGAGTACTGGACGCCCTCCATGATCGACTTCACCGACTCGACCTCGGAGTCCTGACCCGTGACCACCGGGACCGGCTTGCCCGCACCCTGCACCGAGGTGATGATGGCGCGAGCGAGGGTGTCGTTCGGGGACAGGACGCCGTCGAGCGTCTCGGAGCTGTACGTCGACGTCAGGAGCGAGTCCATGCGGCGCTGAGCGTTCTCCGCCTTCCAGCCCTCGGTCGCCGTCTGGGCGATCTCGGTCTGACCGGAGACGACCTTCAGCGTGCCGTCATCGATCTTCGGCTGCAGCACGTCCATCGCACCGTTGAAGAACACGGCCGAGTTCGCGTCATCGGGCGAGCCCGAGAACAGCTCGATGTTGTACGGAGCCTCGTGACCCGCGCGCTCGGCGAGCCCGTCGAGCAGAGCCTGACCCTGCAGCTGACCGACCTTGAAGTTGTCGAACGCCACGTAGTAGTCGACGGCTTCGGTGTTCTCGATCAGACGGTCGTACGCGATGACCGTGACGCCGGCGTCACGGGCGGCCTCGACCTGGGTGGCGAGCTGCTTGCCGTCCTTCGCGCCGATGATGATGACCTTGGCGCCACCGGTGACCATCGCCTGGATCTGGTTCTGCTGCTCGGCGACCGTGTTGCTGGCCGGTGCGTACTGTACGTCCGGCTTGAATCCGGCCTTCTTCAGGCCGTCGGTGAACAGCTGACCGGCGAGAACCCAGTTCTCCGAGGTCTTGTCCGGAAGGGCGACACCGATCGTGGCGTCGGCGGCGAAGCCCTTGGCGGTCTCCTCCCCCGCTCCCGATCCGGTGCCACCGCGCTCCGAGGAGCAGCCGGTGAGGGCGAAGGCGCCCGCGACGACAAGCGCTGTCGCCGACAGAAGAATCTTCTTCATGTGATCTCTTTCTCTGGTGTGTGAAGGTCCAGGTGCGCGTGCGGTACGCGCCTGGGCCCCTACTATCCGCGCGTCTCTTCGACGGCGGGGGCTTCGTACTTCTGGCTGGTGGGGTAATTCGTCTTGGTCGGATCGAACGTGTCGGTCGCCGGGTCCTGCTTGCGGCCGAATCGACGCGTGAGGAATCCGATGATCGACGGGCGGCCCTGCTGCTTGTTCCAGACGTCGACACCGACGGCGAACAGCAGCACGAGGCCCTTGATCATCGACACCACGTCGGCACCGGCGCCCAGGAGGGCGAGACCGTTGTTGAGGAAGGCCATCACGAGACCACCGATGATCGAGCCGATCACGGTTCCGATCCCGCCGGAGACGGCCGCGCCACCGATGAAGACCGAGGCGATCGCATCCAGCTCCCAGCCGTTGCCGTCCTGGGGACCGGAGGCGGTCGCCCTGGCGACGTAGATCATGCCGGCCAGCGACGCCAGCACCGACATGTTCATCATCACGAAGAAGTCGACCCAGCGGTCCTTCACACCCGACAGGCGCGCAGCCTGCCGGTTGCCGCCGACCGCGTAGATGTGGCGACCGAAGACGGTGTTGTTCGTGATGAACGAGTAGAGGATGACCAGGGCGAGCAGGATGATGCCGGAGATCGGGAAGCTGGTGCCCTCGCGCCCGGTGGCGAACAGCCAGCCCGCGATCAGGATCACGGCGGAGATCAGCACGACCTTGGTGACGCTCACCCACGCCGGCGCCATGTCGGCACCCATCTTGCGCTGGATGCGACGCGTGCGGAACTCCCAGAACACGATCCAGGCCACCCCGAGAAGGGCGAGGAGCATCGTGAACACGTTGAACGGCACCGGGATGAACGGCAGCTCGGGCAGGTAGCCGGCACCGATCACCTTGAAGCCCTGCGGCACCGGCACGGACTGCGAGTCGCCGACCCACTGGTTCGCGCCTCGGAAGAACAACATGCCCGCCAGCGTCACGATGAACGCCGGCACCCCGACGTAGGCGACCCAGAACCCCTGCCAGGCACCGACGAGCACGCCGACACCGAGACCGAGCAGGATGCCCAGCGGCCAGGGGAGGTTCCAGTCGGCCATGGCCTTGGCCACGACGATGCCCGTGAACGCGGCGACGGATCCGACGGAGAGGTCGATATGACCCATGATGATGACCATCACCATGCCGATGGCCAGGATCAGGATGTACGAGTACTGGTTGACGACGTTGATCAGGTTGCCGGAGGACAGCGTCAGGCCGGTGCCCTTGAAGATCCACGTCAGCACCTGGAAGACGACCAGGATCACGACGAGGCTGCCGAGGATGCCGAACTGACGGAGGGTCGACTGCCCTCCCCCGAACATCTTCGTGATGTCCTTGAAGTGGAAGCCGCGCTTCGTTGCGGTGGTGTCGGTGGTCATGCGGATGCTTTCTGGTTCGTGGAGGTCATGCTGCGCATGAGGTCCTCGGGTGTCGCCTGATCGGCCGGGATGCAGTCGGTGACCCGACCCTCGAAGACGGTGTAGATGCGGTCGGAGATGCCGAGGAGTTCGGGAAGCTCGCTGGAGATGACGATGACACCCTTGCCCTGGGCGGCGAGCTCGTTGATGATCGCGTAGATCTCGTACTTCGCGCCCACGTCGATGCCGCGGGTCGGCTCGTCGAGGATCAGCAGGTCGGGATCGGTGAACATCCACTTGGCCAGCACGACCTTCTGCTGGTTTCCACCGGAGAGCTTGCCGACGCCCTCTTCGACCGACGGCGTCTTGATGCGCAGCGCCTTGCGGTAGCGCTCAGCCACCGAGAACTCCTCACGGGAGTCGACGACGCCGTTGTGGGCGATCTTGGAGAGCTTCGCCGCGACGATGGACCGCTTGATCGTGTCGAGCAGGTTGAGTCCGAGCACCTTGCGGTCTTCGCTGACGTACGCGAGCCCGTGCTTGATCGCCGAGGCGACGTCGTGCAGGGCGACCTCCTGGCCGTCCTTGATCAGGGTTCCGGAGAGGAAGGTGCCGTACGAGCGCCCGAAGATGCTCATGGCGAACTCGGTGCGACCCGCTCCCATGAGACCGGCGATGCCGACGACCTCGCCGCGGCGCACGTTGATGTTCGAGCCCTTGACGACCATGCGCTCGGGCACGGTCGGGTGCTGCACCCACCAGTCCTTGACCTCGAAGAACACCTCGCCGATCTCGGGGGTGCGATCCGGGTAGCGGCTCTCGAGGGAACGACCGACCATGCCGCGGATGATGCGGTCCTCGTTGATCTCTCCGCGCGAGATGTCGAGCGTCTCGACCGTGCGGCCGTCGCGGATGATGGTGATCTCGTCGGCGATCTGCTCGATCTCGTTGAGCTTGTGGCTGATCATGATCGACGCGATGCCCTTGGCCTTCAGCCCGAGGATCAGGTCGAGCAGATGCTGCGAGTCGTTCTCGTTGAGCGCGGCGGTCGGCTCGTCGAGGATCAGGAGCTTGACGTCCTTGTTGAGCGCCTTCGCGATCTCGATGAGCTGCTGCTTGCCGACGCCGAGGGTCTTGATCTGCACGTCGGGGTCTTCGCTCAGACCGACGCGGGCGAGGAGCTCGATGGCCCGCTCCTTCTGGGCCGTCCAGTCGATGCGGCCTCCGCGCTGGATCTCGTTGCCGAGGAAGATGTTCTCGGTGACCGAGAGCTCGGGGATGAGGGCGAGCTCCTGGTGGATGATCGCGATGCCCGCCTGCTCGCTGGCCGCGATGTCCCTGAACCGCTGCTCCTCTCCGTAGAGCAGGATCTCGCCGTCGTAGGTCCCGTAGGGGTACACCCCGGACAGGACCTTCATCAGGGTCGACTTCCCGGCGCCGTTCTCACCGCAGATCGCGTGGATCTCGCCGGCTCGGACGGTGATGGAGACGTCGGCCAACGCCTTGACCCCGGGGAACTCCTTGGTGATGCTGCGCATCTCCAGGATGGGGCCTGACACGGTAGGCAACGTTGCTGTGGTGCTCACGGATCTTCCTCGCGACGTGCGGTCACCTTCGATGTGACCGTTCACATCGCTATATCGTCGTCTTCGTCGGCACCGCTGTCAAGTCGGCATCGGCATTTCGAATCCGGACCGTGACACTGCCGAGATGCGCGCGATCGCAAGCCCCCGGGCGACAGCGCGGATCGAAAGGATTCGATCCGTTCGCGAGCCTTCGCGCAGCGCCGCAGGGAACGAGTCAGCGGGCGACGGCGGATTCGCGGGCGCGCAGGATCGTCTGCAACGGACCGAAGGCCGGCACCTGCTCGCCGCGGATCTCCGCGAGCAGGATCCGCACCGCCCGACGACCGAGCTCGGGGAAGTCCTGGTGCACGGTGCTCAACGTCGGAGCGACGTGTGCCGCGACGGGGATGTCGTCGAAGCCGATGACACTCACGTCGTGCGGCACCCGCACCCCCGAATCCCGGAACCCGTGCATCAGACCGATGGCCATCAGGTCGTTCGCGGCGAACACCGCCGTGAAGTCGCGTCGAAGCGAGAGCTCCTTGCCCGCGAAATACCCGAAGTCCGCCGTCCAGTCGCCACGGATGGGCGGAAACGTGGGCAGATCGGCCTCACGCAATCCGTCGAGATAGCCCCGCATGCGCGACTCGGCCTCGATCCAGTCCTGGGGACCGGCCAGGTGCAGGATGTCGCTGTGTCCGAGGGAGATGAGGTGCTCCGTTGCCGCCTTCGCACCGGCCACCTGGTCCGCCGACAGACTCACGCCGTCGGATCCGGACGCCGTCTGCAGCGTCACGAACGGCATGTCGACGGACATGCCGCGCAGGACATGGAAGACCCGCACCTGGGGGGCGAGCACCACGATCCCATCGGCTTGCTCCCGCGACAGCTGCCGCACCGCATGGCCGATCGCCTCCGGCGTCGTGTCGGCGAGGTTCAGCGTCGAGACCGAATAGCCCTCCTCCCGCGCCGCATCCTCGATGCCGGCGATGGACGAGGTGGGTCCGAACTCGCCGATCGTCGCGGACAGGATCCCCAGCATGTTCGACTTGCTGGTGACCAGAGCGCGCGCGGCGAGATTGGGCCGGTAGTCGAGGACCGAGATGGCGTCG
The DNA here is from genome assembly GCF_005502545.1 of Microbacterium sp. Beta. Taxonomy (NCBI): domain Bacteria; kingdom Bacillati; phylum Actinomycetota; class Actinomycetes; order Micrococcales; family Microbacteriaceae; genus Microbacterium; species Microbacterium sp. Beta. The sequence goes on along the minus strand of NZ_SCOG01000006.1, from coordinate 184,357 downwards.
AGCACCTTGGCCTTCGTCTCCGGCCGGATGCTCGGATGGTCGTTGAGCACGCGGGACACGGTCTGATGCGAGACACCGGCGAGGCGGGCGACGTCGCGGATACTCGGCAGGCGGGCGCGCTCGGAGGCGGTGGACATCACTTGCCTCCTTGCGTGTGCACGGTCACATCCCCAGTACATTATGTCTGTCGACGCCTTCCCGTGCACCTCCCCGTGGACCGGGGCACGCAGAACGGGTTGTACGGCGGCACCGGAACCACCACCCGGTTTCGTCGCACCGCACCGGATCGCCCCCGTCCCGCATGGCAGGGTGACAGCGTGGACACTCTGCTGCGCGGCGGGCGCGTCATCGACCCGAAGACGGAGACCGACCGGATCACCGACCTCCTCCTCGCCGACGGGCGCGTGGCCGCTCTCGGCGACGGACTCACGGTTCCGGCCGATGCCGAGGTGGTTGACGCCACCGGTCTCATCGTCGGGCCGGGGTTCGTCGACCTGCACAGCCACGTGCACTCCATCGCGGGACAGCGGCTGCAGGCGATGGACGGCGTCACCACGGCACTCGACCTCGAAGCCGGACTCCTGCCCATCGCCGAAGCCCTCGCCCGTGCCGCCACGGACGGCCGACCGCTGAACTACGGGTTCTCGGCCTCCTGGTCGCAGGCGCGGGCGTACGCGCACCTCGACCGGGTGCCCGTCGCCGACTTCACCGCGTCGATGGATCTGCTCGGCAAGCCGGAGTGGCAGCGCTCGTCCTCCCCCGCGGAGCGCCGCCGCTGGCTGGGGTTGTTGGAGGACGAGCTGGGGGCCGGTGCCCTCGGCATCGGCGTGCTCATGGGGTACGCGCCGCGCTCCGATCCGGACGAGTTCCTCGACCTCTCTCGCCTCGCCGCCGCCGCGCACGCTCCGACCTTCACGCATGTGCGAGAGCTGATCGAAGCCGACCCCCGCACTCCGATCGACGGCTCTGAGGAGCTCGTCCGCGCCGCCGCCGAGACGGGTGCCGCGATGCACCACTGCCATGTGAACAGCACCTCGCTGCGGCACGTGGACCGCGTGCTGGGGCTGATCGACCGCAGCCGCGCCGCCGGGTCCCGCGTCACGGTCGAGGCCTACCCCTACGGCGCGGGCAGCACCGCGATCGGCGCGTTCTTCCTCGCCCCCGAGAAGCTCCCGGGCCTGGGCATCACCCCGAGCTCGCTGGTGCTCGTGGACACCGGCGAGCGCATCGCCGACGAAGCCCGGCTGCGGGAGGTGCGGGCGACCGACCCCGGAGCGACCTGCATCGTGACGTTCCTCGACGAGGCCGATCCGTTCGACCGCGCGCACCTGCACCGCGCACTCGCCTACCCCGACGCGATCGTGGCGAGCGACGCGATGCCGGTCTCCTGGACGGGGATCGACGGCCGCACGCTGTACGAGCAGCGCGACTGGCCGCTCCCTCCCGGTGGGCACACGCATCCGCGCACCGCCGGCACGTTCGCCAAGTCGCTCCGGCTCATGGTGCTCGAGAGCGGCACGTGGAGCTGGCTCGACGCCTTCCGCCGCTGCTCCTTCCTGCCCGCCCGCGTGCTGGACGAGGTCTCGTCCGGGATGCGGAGCAAGGGGCACCTGACCGTCGGAGCGGATGCGGACGTGGTGGTGATCGACCCGACGACGCTGAGCGACAGGGCGACCTACGCCGATCCGACCCGACCGTCGCAGGGCGTACGGGAGCTGTTCGTGCACGGCACTCGCGTCGTGCACGAAGGAGAGCTCGTGACCGCTGCGCTTCCGGGGCGCGCCGTACGGGGGGATGCATCATGAGCACAGCACAGGGGACGAGCGCAGACCTGCAGGGGTTCCTCGATGAGACGGCCGCTGCCCTGAACGTGCCTGGTGCGGTCGTCGGGGTGATCGACGGGGACAGGGAGATCGTCTCGACGACCGGTGTCGCGGCGGTCGACACGGGCGCAGCCGTGACGGAGCGCACCCTGTTCCAGATCGGCTCCACCTCGAAGACCTTCAGCGGGACGGTCGCGATGCATCTGGTCGAGACCGGGGCCATCGACCTCGACACCCGCGTGGTCGAGGTGCTCCCCGGCCTCCGGCTCGCCGACGAGGAGGCGCTGGCTGAGCTGCGCATCCGGCATCTCCTCACCCACTCCGGCGGCTTCCTCGGCGATGCGGATGAGCGCCCCGGGTGGGACGACGATGCCCTCGCCCGCAACGTCGCGACCTTCGCCGAGCTCCCGCAGCTCTTCCCTCCCGGCACCATCGCTTCGTACAGCAACGCGGGAATCCGGCTGCTCGGCCGTGTGATCGAGCGGGTCACCGGCGAGACGTTCGAACGTGCCGTGCAGCGCGTCGTGTTCGATCCACTGGTCATGTCGGAGACGTTCTTCTTCCCCTGGGATGTGATCGCCCGCCCGCACGCGGTGGGTCACGTCCCCGACGGGTCAGGAGCGGCGACGACGTTCCCGCACTGGCCGCTGACCCGTGACATCGCACCGGAGGGCGGGATCGTGTCGTCCGTACGCGATCAGCTCGCATACGCCCGCTTCCAGATGCGCGGCGAGTCCTCGGGAACGACGCCGGTCAGCGACGCCACGCGACTCCTGATGCAGCAGCCCCACCTCGCGGCCGGCCCGCCCGTCGATGCGATCGGTCTGCCGTGGCTGCTCGGCCATCACGGTTCGGCGCGGGTCGTGATGCACGGAGGGAACATCGCCGACACGCAGCTCAGCGAGTTCGTCCTCGCCCCCGACGAAGACCTCGCGGTCACGGTCCTGACCAACAGCGGTGGCGGGAAAGCGCTGGGGACGGCCGTCGTCGACTGGTGCTTCCGCAACCTTCGCGGCATCGAGAAGGCGCCGGAGACGGTCGAGCTCGGCCCCGCGGACAGGCTCGACGACGTGGTGGGCATCTACGACGCCGGGCAGTGGCACTACGACGTGACCCGCGCGGGTGATGCTCTCGAGTTCGCGATGGTGCTGCGCGCGGACATCGCCGCGCTCGGCATCCCTCCGCGGCCGCCCCTGCGACTGCGTGTGCGTGCCGACGGCGCCCTGATCACGGATGCTGCCCAGCCCGTCGGTCGTCTCCTCGACGAGACGGAAGGCGGCCCCGAACTGCTCCATGTGGGCCTGCGCGCCGTGCGGCGGCGCTGACTCGGGGAACGTTCGTCCGGCCGCACCAAGGTCTGCGCAAGTCTCGTCGCCGGGAACCAACGAGGCGTCGGATCGCCCGAATAGTCTCGGCCCCATCGCCGTCGCCCGAAGACGACGGCCTACTCGACGAAGAGGAGCGCACGTGTCCGACCTGAACGAAATCGGCAGCTGGGTGCGGGAGAACCTTCCCACGATGCTGGCCGACGCGCATATCCCTGCCGCATCCGTCGCGATCCTGGCCGGTGGCGAGATCTTCACCACCGCAGCCGGGATCCTCAATCGCAACACCGGCGTCGAAGCCGACGAGGACTCGGTCTTCCAGATCGGGTCCATCACGAAGACCTGGACGGCCACGCTGATCATGCAGCTCGTCGACGAGGGTCTGCTCGACCTCGACGCCCCGGTGCGCGAGGTGGTACCGGAGTTCACGATCGGCGACGACACGGCGGCGAGCGCGATCACCCCTCGTCAGCTGCTGAGCCACGTGAGCGGGTTCGAGGGCGACCTGTTCAACGACACCGGAGTGGGCGACGACGCGGTGGAGAAGTACCTCGCGACGATCGCCGACGCCCCGCAGCTCTTCGCTCCCGGCGAGCGGTTCTCGTACAACAACGCCGCGTTCGTGGTGCTCGGCCGCATCGTCGAAGTGCTGCGCGGCACGTCCTACGATCAGGCGCTGCGTACCCACCTCGCCGCTCCCCTGGGGCTCACTCACGTCGCCACCACGGCCGCGGAGGCGATCATGTTCCGCGCGGCGCTCGGGCACATCCCCGCGGAGGGCAGCGACGAGCCCGTGCCGGCGCCGGTGTGGAGCCTGGTGCGCTCGAACGCCCCCGCGGGATCGATGCTCGCCATGACGGCGCGAGACCTGGTGACCTACGCCCGCATGCATCTGGACGGCGGCGTCGCCGCCGACGGCACAAGGGTGCTCTCGGAGCAGAGCGTGCTGGCCATGCAGGAACGGCAGGTCGACCTGCCCGAACTCGGACTGATGGGCGACGCCTGGGGTCTGGGCTGGGAGATCTTCTACTGGGACGGCGGACCCGTGATCGGCCACGACGGCGGCACGATCGGCCAGAACGCATTCCTGCGCATGGTGCCGGGCGCGGGAGTCGCGGTGGCGGTGCTCACGAACGGCGGACGCACGGTCGATGCGTACCATGCCATCACGTCGAAGGTGCTGGCCGCCCTCGCCGGGGTCACGGTCCCGGAGCTGCCGTCGATCCCCGACTCCCCGGTCGCGATCGACCTCGAGCGGATCCTCGGCACGTACTCGTCGTCGGTCTCCGACTCCACCGTGCGGGTCGACGACGATGGCCGCATCTGGCTGGAACGCACCATGAAGGGGATCTTCGCCGAACTGGGGCCGGCACCGGAGCCCGTCGAGCTGATCGGCTGGGCCGGCGACACCCTGCTCCCCCGCGAAGCACAGAACGGGATGCGCATGCCGCACGCCTTCGTCGGCGACGACGGCAGCGGACGTGCTCTGTACCTGCACACCGGACGAGCCGACCGCCGGGTGGACGCATGAGCAGCATCGCGGCCGCCGTACCGGAAACGGACACGACGGGCGTCGAACGACGGATCGCCGAGATCTTCGCAGATGCAGGAGCCACGGGCTTCCTCCACGCCAGGGAGATCGGTGTCGAGGGCGGTCCTGAGGTGACCGTTGGCGCCGATGAGCCGGTGGTGCTCGCCTCGGTCTTCAAGATCCTGGTGCTGACCGCTTTCGTCCGCGCGGTCGCCGCGGGAGAGCTCGACCCCGCGGCGCGCACGACCGTGACGGCGCGCTACCGCATCGGAGGGGTGGGCACGGCCGGCTTCGCGGACGACGTGGAGATGAGCTGGCGCGATCTGGCCCTGAACATGATGACCATGAGCGACAACGCGGCGACCGACGTCATCTACCACCGCCTGGGCGCAGAGGCCATCGATCGCGTCATCTCCGAACTCGCGCTGCGGCAGACCCAGCTCGTGGGATGCTGCGAAGACCTGTTCGCCTCGGTGGTCGCCGACCTCGGCGGCGCGGCCGACAGCGACCTGGACGACCTGTTGACCGGAGCGAGCGCGGAGCAGATCCTCGCCCTCGACGCCGTGCAGCCGCTGCGGACGTCGCACTCCACGCCGCGCGAGGTGACCGCCGTGCTGAACGCGCTGTGGACCGACGCCGCCGCCGCACCGGAGGCCTGTCGTCAGGCGCGCGACATCATGGCACTGCAGATCTGGCCGCACCGACTCACCTCCGGGTTCCCTGCCGAGGTGCGCATCGCCGCGAAGACCGGCACACTCCCGACCTGGCGCAACGAAGCCGGTGTGGTCACCTACCCCGACGGCCGTCAGTACGCGGTGGCCGTGTTCACTCGAGCAGCATCGCTGAGCGACCGACAGCCGCTCGTGGACGCCTCGATCGGACGCGCCGCCTTCGCCGCCGTCGAAGACCTGCGCGCGCGCTGATCCCCGACCCGTATCCCCCTGCACCACCCACCTGCACCATCCCGAACACTGCTGGAGGCTTCTGATGCGTTCTCGTACCCCGCTGGTCGCGCTGCTCGGCGCTGCGGCGCTCGCCCTGACGTCCTGCGCCGGAGGCGCCCCGCCCAGCGGGGATGCCACGGACGGCGTGCTCGCCGATGGCAAGACCTTCACCTCGGTGATCTCCACCGATCCGGGCAGCCTCGATCCCTTCGTCACCGTGATGTCCGTCGCGCGCTCGATCGACCGCTTCCTGTACGCGCGGCTCGTCGAGGTGCTGGAGGACGGCAGCATCGCCTCCGGCCTCGCCGACTCCTGGGAGGCGGACACCACGACCGCGACCTTCACGCTCCGTGACGGTCTCACGTGCGAGGACGGCACCCCGCTCACGGCCACCGACGTGGCCGCGAACATCACCCACATCGGAGACCCGGCCAACGGCTCGCCCCTGGTCGGGCTGCAGGTGCAGCCGGGCACCAGTGCCGTGGGCGACGACACCGCCGGCACGGTGACCGTCACCAGCGGAAGACCGGACTCGTTCCTGATCGAGAACATCGGCAGCATCTCGATCGTCTGCGGATCGGTGATCGACGACCCGGATGCGCTCGCCAAGGGCGAAGGGGCCACCGGCATGTTCACCATGGCCGAAGTCGTCCCCAACAGCCAGTACACGCTGACCCGTCGCGACGACTTCGCCTGGGGCCCCGACGACTGGGACCCGAAGCAGAAGGGGCTCCCCGACTCCGTGGTCTTCCGCGTCATCCCGAACGAGACGACCGCCACGAACCTGCTGCTCTCCGGCGAGGTCAACGCCGCCCTCGTGATCGGTCCGGACAACAAGCGCCTCAAGGACGCCGGGCTGTTCCACACCGAGATCCCGACCCCGGCAGGACAGTTCATCTTCAACCAGGCGGAGGGGCGCCCCACCGCTGACCAGGCCGTGCGCGAGGCGCTGCTCGAGGCACTCGACCTCGACCAGATGCGCCAGGTTCTCGGCAGTGGATCCGCCAGCGTGCCCACCGGGCTCGTGACCGTGTCGCCGAACCCCTGCCGTGCGGACGTGCTGAAGGGCTTCATGCCCGAGTTCGACGCGAAGGCCGCAGCCGCAGCGCTCGACGGGGCGGGGTGGAAGGCCGGCAGCGACGGCGTGCGCACCAAGGACGGCGAGACGCTGACCCTGCGCATGATCTACTCCTCGCAGCTCGGCGACGCCGGCAACGCCGCAGCGGAGCTCGCCCAGGCCGCCTGGAAGGAGCTGGGCGTCGACATCACGGTCGCCGCCGTGGACTCGCCCACGCTGAGCGAGACCCTGTTCTCCACGGGCGACTGGGACATCTCGGCCGCGCCGCTCACCGTCTCGCTGCCGAGCATGCTCGTGCCGTTCTACTCGGGCCCGACGCCGCCGAACGGCACCAACTTCGCCTCGATCGACAATCCGGAGTACACGGAGGCCGTCACCGCGGCATCCGCGAAGGCCGGCAGCGAAGGGTGCGACGACTGGGGCACCGCCGAGCAGGCCCTGTACGCGACGACCAGTGTCATGCCGTACGCGAATATCGACCGGTCGACCTTCGCGACCAAGGCGACGTTCACCGAGGGCGACGGCATCGACCCCACGTCGATCCGCATGTACGAGTAATCGGAGACCGGAGACAGCCGATGGCCAGCACCACCGCCACGCAGGCGATACTGATCAGATCCGCCCGGTCGGACAACCCCTGGTTGTCCTTCCTGGTCCGGCGCGGAGGGCAGTTCCTGCTCTCGGTGTGGGTGCTGGTCACGGCTGCCTTCCTCATGATCCACCTCGTGCCGGGCGACCCGGTGCGCGCGGCGCTAGGGCTGAACGCCCCGGCCGAGCTCGTCGAGGCCCGGCGCGCGGCTCTCGGCCTCGACCAGCCGCTCATCGTGCAGTACTTCCGCTACATCGGGGGGCTGTTCACCGGCGACATGGGCTCCTCGATGATCACCAGCCAGCCCGTCTCCGAGATCATCGCCACCCGGCTCCCCGCGACTCTCCAGCTCGCCCTGCTCGCGGTCGTGCTCGTGCTGCTGGTCTCGGTCCCGCTCGGGGTGACCATGGCCGTCGCCACCCGCGGCGGTCGCCGACGCGGGCTGGAGCTGGCGTTCGCGACCGGTTCGGTCATCCTCGCCGCGATCCCCGAGTTCCTCCTCGCTGTCGGCCTCGTGTACGTGTTCGCGGTGTCGCTCGGGTGGTTCCCCGTCGCCGGGAACAGCGCTCCGTTCGCGCTCGTGCTGCCGGTCGTGGCGCTCGCGGTCGGCCCGATCGCGGTGTTCTCACGCATCATCAGGGTCGAGGTGCTCTCCGTGCTCAGCCAGGACTTCATCCGCACCGCGCGGGCCAAGCGCCTCGCCCCGCGCCGCATCTACTCCCGCCATGCGCTGCCGAACGCCATGACCGCGACCCTCACCCTCACCGGACTGCTCCTGACGGGGATGGTCGCCGGCACGGTGCTGGTCGAGAACGTCTTCGCCTGGCCGGGGCTCGGCACCATGATCGTGCAGTCGATCCTCACCAAGGACTACTCGGTCGTGCAGGGCATCGTGCTCGTCTACGGCGTGGGGGTGCTGGTCGTGAACCTCGTGATCGACGTGATCCTCGCGCTCCTCGATCCTCGCTCCACCATCAGGGAGGCATGATGTCCGCACGCACGGCATGGTCCGGCATCGTCCGCTCGCCCCTCGGCATCACCGCCCTCGGTCTGATCCTGCTCGTCACGCTCGGCGCGATCTTCGCCCCGATGATCTGGGGCGCCCAGGCCGAGCAGGTGGACCCGACCGCGATCACGCAGGGACCGAGCGCGGAGCATCTGCTGGGAACCGACGCCCTCGGCCGCGACGTGCTCGCCCGCGTACTGGTCGCGACCCGACTCTCTGTGGTGCTCGCCGTGGTCGCGGTGGTCATCGGCGTGGTCGCCGGAACGCTGCTCGGCACGGCACCGTCGGTGCTCCCCCGATGGGTCGGACGCCCGATCGTCGGCTTCGTCAACATCGCCGTGGCCTTCCCCGGCCTCCTCCTCGCCCTGTTCTTCGCCGTCATCTTCGGCGTCGGCTCCACCGGTGCCGTGCTCGCGATCGGCTTCGCGATGGCGCCGCAGTTCGCCCGTCTCACCCAGACCCTGTCGGCGGCGATCGCCGGTCGCGACTTCATCTCCGCCGCCCGGGTCGCCGGAGTCTCGCGCCTGCGGGTCCTCATCCGCCACATCCTGCCCAACATCGGCGAGCCGCTCATCGTGAACGCGACCGTCGCGGCCGGTTCGGCACTGCTGGCCTTCGCCGGACTCTCGTTCCTCGGTCTGGGCGTGCAGGTGCCGGAGTACGACTGGGGCCGCCTGCTCGGCGAGGGCCTCAACCGCATCTACCTCAACCCCGCGGCGGCGCTCGGACCGGCCGTGGCCGTGGTGATCGCCGGCCTCGCCTTCAACCTCCTCGGAGAGACGGCGGCTGCAGCCCTGGGCGGACGGTCGGCTCGGCGCCGCCATCGCCTTCCCGCCGTCGCGCTCCCCGGAGCGACCGGACTCGATGCCAGCAAGCCCGCGCAGGTCGACGGTGAAGAAGTGGTGCTCCTCGTCGACGACCTGCGCGTCTCCTTCCCCACGGCCGCCGGGTGGGTCACCCCGGTGCGCGGCGTCTCGTTCACCGTGTCGCGCGGCGAGGCGATCGGCGTGGTCGGCGAATCCGGATCCGGCAAGAGCCTGACCGCCCTCGCCGCAGCCCGCCTCATCGAGCGTCCCGGCCATGTCGCCGCCGCGCAGCTGGACTTCTGCGGCATTCCGCTGCTGACCAGCTCGGATCGGGCAGTGCGAAGCCTGCTGGGCACGTCGCTCGCGATGGTCTTCCAGGACCCGATGACGTCGTTCAACCCGACCAGGCGCATCGGATCGCAGCTCGCCGAGGCAGCCTCCGAGCACCAGGACATCACGCGGAAGCAGGCCATGGACCGGGCGATCGAGCGCCTGCAGTCGGTGCGGGTGCCCGCGGCCGCCCGCCGCGCCCACCAGTACCCGCACGAGTTCTCCGGCGGCATGAGGCAGCGCGCGATGATCGCGATGGGTCTCATGAACCACCCGCGGCTGATCATCGCCGACGAGCCGACGACGGCGCTCGACGTGACGGTGCAGCGACAGGTGCTCCAGCTGCTCGCGGGAGTGCGGCGCGACACCGATGCCGCGATCCTGCTGATCAGCCACGACATCGCCGTGGTCGCGCAGACCTGCGACAGGGTGCTCGTCATGTACGCGGGCCGCATCGTCGAAGACCTGCCCGCGGCGACCCTGCACACCGACGCCAGGCACCCTTACACCCGGGCACTGCTCGAGGTCGTACCCGAGCTCGACGCCGACCGCAGCGAGCCGCTCAAGATGATCCCCGGCCGCCCGCCGGCGCCAGGGGCCTTCCCCGTCGGATGCGCGTTCGCCGCCCGGTGCCCCCTCGCCACCGATCTCTGCCGCGAGAGCGACCCCGAACTGGTGGCCGACGCAGCGGGACACCGGGTCGCGTGCTGGCACCCGGTCGACGGCGAGGCTCCGGTGCCGGTGGCGGTGGCGATCGACACGAGCACCGAAGAGGAAGAGACGGTCCTGAGATGAGCGAACTGCGATTCGATCGGGTCAGCGTGCGCTACGGAACGCACCGCGCCGGTCTCACGGCCGTCGACGACGTCTCCCTCGTCGTGCCGTCCGGCTCCGTGGTCGGGCTGGTCGGCGAATCGGGGTCGGGCAAATCGACGCTGGCTCGCGCGGCGATCGGCCTCGCGCCGATCAGCGAGGGAACGATCACTCTCGACGGTGCGGATGTGCGGAGCTTCCGTCGTCGGCGCCCCATCCAGATGGTGTTCCAGGATCCGTTCTCCTCACTCGACCCCCGGATGACGATCGGCGAGTCCATCGCCGAGGCGCTCCCCCGCGACATCCGCGGCACCACTGCCCGACGCGCCGAGGTCGCCAGACTGCTCGACCTGGTGAGCCTGGACCCCGACCGCGCCCCGTCTCTTCCGGCAGCGCTCTCCGGCGGTCAGCGACAGCGCATCGCCCTCGCCAGAGCGCTCGCCGCGAGGCCGGAGGTCGTGATCGCCGACGAGATCACCTCGGCGCTCGATGTGTCGGTGCAGGGCTCGGTACTGAACCTCGTGCGGGAGCTGCGCGGTGAACTCGACCTCACGATGCTGTTCATCTCGCACAACCTCTCGGTCGTGCGCTATCTGAGCGACCACATCGCCGTGATGTATCTCGGGCGGATCGTGGAGTTCGGCCCCACCGAGCAGGTGCTCGCCGACCCGCAGCACCCGTACACGAGGGACCTGTTGCAGGCGGCGCCCACCAGGAACGGTGACCTGCTGGCGGTCGACCCGCTCGCCCCGGTCGACGTGGAGCCCGCCGACCCGCATGCGCCTCCCAGCGGATGTCGGTTCCACCCGCGGTGCCCGATCGGTCCCGCGGCACGACCCGATCGTCAGATCTGTGTGATCGCGGATCCTCCCCTGCCCTCCGGTTCAGCCGGAGCCGCATGCCATTTCGCCGGCACGCACGCGGACCTCGCGCTCGGAACTGTGCCCACCTCCCAAAGCATCCCCCTGGTTTCGGCCGCGACCACAACACCGTCCCCGCTCTCAGCGGACACAGTGAACTGACCATCGATTGGAGCTCTCATGAACCGCGTCACCGTCGACGACCTGCTCTCCGTCCGCACACCGGAGCAGCCCGCGCTGTCTCCGGACGGCACCCGCATCGCCTACGTGCTGCGGACGACCGACCGCGACGGCGACCGCGACACCCGCGCGCTCTGGCAGGTGGCGTCCTCCGGCGGAGCCCCCTCCCCGCTGACGCACGGCACAGGGGATTCTGCCCCCGTGTGGAGCCCCGACGGCGCGCAGCTGGCATTCCTGCGGGCGCAGGACGGACCCGCGCAGCTCTGGGTCCTCCCTGCGGGCGGCGGCGAGGCCCGCAGCCTGACCGCTCTCCCTCTCGGCGCCGGCGCCGCGGCCTGGAGTCCGGATGGTGCACGCATCGCCTTCACCGCCCCGGTCGACAGCGCGGCCCTCCCCGGAGAGGGCAAGGACACCATCCTGGCCCGTCGTTCGGCTCCCACCGGCACCGACCGTCTCGGCTACAAGGCGGATGGCGCCGGAACCCTCGGCACGCTCGTGCAGCAGCTGCACGTGCTCGACGTCGCCTCCGGGAAGATCACCGTGCTCACGCGTGGACGCTCGCACGCCTCCGAGCCCTTCTGGTCGCCGGACGGCACCCGCATCGCCTACTCCGCGAGCGTCGGGGACGATGCGGACCTGACGATGCGGATCCCCGTGCTCGTGTGCTCGTCCACCGACCCGAACAGCCCCCCGGTGCAGGTCAGCGCCGCCGACGTGCAGGCGACGGCGGTGGGCTGGACCCCCGACGGTCGCCACGTGCTCGCGGCCGGACGCACCGACACCGAGGTCGGCAACGCGGACCTGCTGCTGTTCCCCGTCGACGGCGGAGACCCGCGGAACCTCACCGCCGGCCTCGACCGCAACGTGATGCCCGGTGGTCCGGGCTACCCCGGCGGCATGCCGCAGTTCACGGAGGACGGCGACATCGTGTTCTGCCTTCGCGACAACGGCTACTCGCACGTGTACCGGGTCGCGCAGGACGGCTCCGGTGCCACATCGCTCGTGAACGGCACCGCGAACGTCTCGGGGCTGTCGGTCGCAGGATCGTCCGCCACGATCGTGCTCGCCACACCGGAGTCGTTCGGCGAGGTCTCGCTCCTGGACCTCTCCGACGGCACGGCGCGCACCCTCACCGACTACGGCACTCCCGAGTTCGAGCTCGTGCCCGCGGAGGAGCGCCGATTCACGATCTCCGACGGTACGGTCGTCACCGGCTGGCTGCGCCGCGACCCCGACGCCGCTGGCCCGCTCCCGCTCCTGCTCGACATCCACGGCGGGCCGCACAACGCCTGGAACGGGGCAGCGGACATCGCCCATCCTTATCACCAGGTGCTCACGCGACGCGGCTGGGCGGTCCTGACCCTCAACCCCCGAGGAAGCGACGGCTACGGCGACGCGTTCTTCTCGGCGGTATCCGGCGGCTGGGGAGTCAACGACGCGAACGACTTCCTGGAGCCGATCGACGCTCTCGTGGCGGAAGGCGTCGCGGATCCGGCGCGCCTCGCCGTCACGGGCTACAGCTACGGCGGCTTCATGACGTGCTTCCTCACCTCGCGCGATGACCGCTTCGCCGCCGCTGTCGCCGGTGGCGTCGTCACCGACCTCTTCTCGATGGGCGGCACGTCGGACTTCGGCCACTACCTCTCCTCCAAGGAGAACGGCGGTCTGCCGTGGCGCGACGAGGAGCGCATCTCCGCGCAGTCGCCGTTCACGCGGGTCGATCAGGTGAAGACGCCGACGCTGATCCTGCACGGCGCAGCCGACGACCGCTGCCCGGTGGGTCAGGCGGAGCAGTGGTTCACCGCGCTGCGCGAGCGCGGGGTGCCGACCCGTCTCGTGCTCTACCCCGGTGGCTCGCACCTCTTCGTGCTCTCCGGTCCGCCGTCGCACCGCGCCGACTTCTCGCAGCGGGTGATCGATTGGGTGGAGCAGTACGCCCCGCCAGCGGGGAAGCCGGTGCGCGCACGACTCGACGCCCGGCACTGGCAGCAGCGACTGAGCGCCCTGGCCGAGGCGCACAAGGTTCCCGGGGCGACCCTCGGCATCCTCCGTCTCGGGGAGGAGCCCGTGTATGCGCACCACGGCATACTCAACGTGCGCACGGGGATCGAGACCACCGACGACTCGGTGTTCCAGATCGGCTCGATGAGCAAGGTGTGGACCACCTCGGTGGTGATGAAGCTCGTCGACGAGGGCAGGCTCGACCTCGACACCCCGATCGTGGAGTACGTCCCGGAGTTCGCCTCGTCGGATCCCGAGGTCACCCGCACCGTGACGATGCGTCACCTGCTCAACCACACGAGCGGGATCGACGGCGACGTGTTCACCGATACCGGCCGCGGAGACGACACCCTGGAGAAGTACGTCGCGCTGCTCGACGGCATCGCGCAGAACCACCCGCTCGGTGCCACGATGTCGTACTGCAACTCCGGATTCGTGCTGGCCGGTCGGGTGATCGAGAAGATCACGGGTACCAGCTGGGACCGGGCGATGCGCGACCTGTTGATGACGCCCCTCGGTCTCACGCACTCCTGCACGCTCCCCGAAGAGGCCATCATGTTCCGTGCCGCCAGCGGCCACACCGAAGTGGGTGATGACGGACCGACCCTCGCCCCCGCCTGGATGCTCCCGCGCGCGATGGGTCCGGCGGGACTGGTGAACTCCACGACCGCCGACGTGCTCGCCTTCGCCCGTATGCACCTCACGGGGGGACTCGCAGCCGACGGCACGCGGGTGCTGTCGGAGGAGAGCGTGCGACGGATGCAGCAGCGGGAGGTCGACATGCCCGACCCGTACTCCCTCGGCGATGCCTGGGGCGTGGGGTGGATCCTGTTCGACTGGGACGGGCGCCGACTCTACGGCCACGACGGGAACACCATCGGCCAGGCGGCGTTCCTGCGCATCCTGCCGGACGAGCAGCTCGCGGTGACGATGCTCACCAACGGCGGCAACACGCACGACCTGTACGCCGAACTGTTCGACGAGATCTTCTCCGAGCTCGCGGATGTGCACGTGCCGGCGGGCCTCACCCCGCCTGCGGAGCCGTTCGGCGACGACTTCTCCGAGTTCGAGGGCATCTACGACCGCTCAGGGGTCCGTACCGAGATCTTCCGCGACGACGAGGGCCTGCGCATGCGCACCACGCTCAACGGCCCGCTCGCCGCCCTCCTCCCCGATCCGGTGCAGGAGCACCCGCTGGTCCCGGTGCGTCACGGCGAGTTCGTGATGCGACCGGAGGGCGAGCAGGGGTGGCATGCTGTGGTCTTCTACTCCCTGCCCAGCGGCGAGCGCTACCTGCACCACGGTGTGCGCGCAGCGCCGAAGGTGTCGTGATGCGCGTGCAGGCGGACGCGGACCTCGACCTGGTCCTCGCCGACATCGAGACCCTCGTCTCCTGCGAGTCGCCGTCGGACGACCTCGAAGCCGTCTCCCGCAGCGCCGACGTCGTCGCTGCCCTCGGTGAGAGGCTGCTGGGGGTCGCCCCGGAACGCATCGTCATCGACGGGCGCACGCATCTGCGCTGGCGATTCGGCGATCCGGTCGTGCTGCTCCTCGGCCACCACGACACGGTATGGCCGCTCGGCTCGCTGCGGCGGTTGCCGTTCACCGCCGAGGACGGTGTGCTCCGCGGACCCGGATGCTTCGACATGAAGACGGGCGTCGTGATGGCGCTGCATGCCGTCGCCGCACTGTCCGATCGCACCGGCATCAGCATCCTGATCACGGGTGATGAAGAACTCGGTTCTCCGAGTTCGCGCGCCCTGATCGAGCAGGAGGCGATCGGCTGCGCTGCGGCGCTCGTGCTCGAGGCCTCGGCCGACGGCGGTGCCGTGAAGATCGCACGCAAGGGCGTCTCGCTCTACCGTGTGCATGTCACGGGGCGCGCCGCCCATGCCGGGCTCGAACCGGAGCGTGGCGTGAACGCTGCCGTCGAGGCGGCTCACCTCGTGCTCGCGATCGCGCGGCTCGGCGACCAGTCGGTGGGGACCAGCGTGACGCCCACGCTCCTGCGCGCCGGCAGCACCACCAACACGGTGCCGGCCGAGGCGGAGTTCGCCGTCGACGTGCGCGTGCGCACGGTCGCGGAGCAGGACAGGGTGGATGCCGCCCTCCGTGCGATCCCTGCCACCGTCCCCGGTGCCTCCGTACGCATCGACGGCGGTGCGAATCGTCCGCCACTCGAGCCCGAATCCTCGGCACCGCTGTTCGCGCTGGCGCTCGAGATCGCCGAGCGTGCCGGTCTCACTCCGTTCCACGGCGTCGAGGTCGGCGGCGCGTCCGACGGCAACTTCACCGCCGCGCTCGGGGTGCCGACGCTGGACGGGCTCGGCGCGGTCGGCGGCGGCGCCCATGCCGACGATGAGCACGTGATCGTCGCACTGATCCCGGAGCGCATCGTGCTGCTGCGGGAGCTGATCCTCGCCGTCAGAGAACGCACGCCGGCGCGGAACGGAGGACGGGCATGAGCCTGACGGACGCCGCGGCCTTCCCCGCGTCGCCGGAGGAAGCCGCCGATGCCGCGAACGCCGCCGCGTCGAAAGCGGGGGTGGAGATCCGCCTGCTGGAGGATGTGGACGACTTCACCCTGGTCGCCGAGCTGTTCCAGAGCATCTGGACCAAGCAGGGCGAAGCCTCCCCCGTGAACGTCGAGACGCTGCGGGCGCTGTCGAAGGCCGGCAGCTACGTGGGCGGAGCATTCGAGCACGACGAGCTCGTCGGCGCATGCTTCGGCTTCTTCGCCGCTCCCGAGCAGCGTGCGCTGCACAGCCACATCGCGGGCGTCTCCTCGCGGATGCGCGGTCGCAGCGTCGGCTTCGCCCTCAAGGTGCACCAGCGCGCGTGGGCGCTCGAGGAGGGTCTGGACGAGATCTCCTGGACGTTCGATCCCCTCATCAGCCGCAATGCGCACTTCAACCTCGTGAAGCTCGCCGCGACCCCGACGTCGTATCACCGCAACTTCTACGGACACATGGCCGATGCGCTCAACGGGGCGGACGACACCGATCGGATGCTCGTGACCTGGTACGTGCGCGACCCCAGGGTGGTCGCCGCCTGTCACGGAGGGCCGGTGCCCGAGATCGAGGAGATCGACACCGAGAAGATCAACGCCGAGGAGATGTCCGTCGAGCCGCTGCTCAGCGTGGGCGGCGACCTCGGGCCGCTGCGGCATCGCACCGACGCGCGCCTGGTACGGGTGGCGCTGCCACGCGACATCGAGACCTTGCGCCTGACCGAACCCGCACGGGCGACCGCATGGCGTCTGGCGTTGCGCGAGACGCTCGGATCATCGCTGGAGGGTGGAGGGCGCGTGCTCTCGTTCGACCGCTCCGGCGCCTACACCATCGACAGAGGAGAACAGGGATGAAGCTCACCGGATTCGAGCTGCGCGTGATCGAGATGCCGCTGGTGTCGCCGTTCCGGACGTCGTTCGGCGTGCAGACCGTGCGCGAGGCCCTGGTGGTCCGCGCCCTCACGGACGAGGCGGAGGGCTGGGGCGAAGGCGTTGCCATGAACGACCCGCTGTACTCCTCCGAGTACGTGGAGGCGAGCGTCGACGTCATCACCCGGTTCCTGCTGCCGGCGCTCGCGCAGGTCGAGGACCTCGATGCGAGCGGCGTCGCCCCGGCCCTGGCGAAGTTCAAGGGTCACCGCATGTCGAAGGCCGCGGTCGAGCTGGCGATCCTCGATGCCGAGCTGCGGGCCGCCGGAGTTCCGCTCTCGCGCGAGCTGGGAGCGGTGCGTGAGCGCGTCGACTGCGGCGTGTCCGTCGGGATCATGGACTCCGTCCCCGAGCTGCTCGAAGCCGTCGGCGGCTACCTCGACGAAGGCTACGTGCGCATCAAGCTCAAGATCGAGCCCGGGTGGGACATCGAACCGGTGCGCGCCGTGCGGGAGCGCTTCGGCGACGACGTGCTGCTGCAGGTCGACGCGAACACCGCGTACCACCGCGGTGATGCGCGGCACCTCGCCAAGCTCGATCCGTTCGACCTGCTCCTGATCGAGCAGCCGCTCGACGAGGAGGACCTTCTCGGACACGCGCAGCTCGCCCGGGCGATCACCACCCCGGTGTGCCTCGACGAATCGATCGTGTCGGCCAGGGCCGCGGCGGACGCGATCGCCCTCGGCGCCTGCTCGATCGTCAACATCAAGCCTGGCCGTGTGGGCGGGTACCTGGAGGCACGCCGCATCCACGACGTGTGCGCGGCGAACGACATCCCGGTGTGGTGCGGCGGCATGCTCGAGACCGGGCTCGGGCGTGCGGCGAACGTCGCCCTCGCAGCCCTCCCCGGTTTCACCCTGCCCGGCGACACCTCGGGATCCGGACGGTACTACGCGCACGACATCACCGAGCCGTTCGTCGTCGAGGACGGCACGCTCACGGTGCCGACCGGCCCGGGGATCGGGGTCACCCCTGACCGGGAAGCGCTGGATGCGGTGACGATCCGCACCGAGTGGATCACCTTCTGAGAGCGGGCTGACGGCCCGTGCGGGGCACGACGATCCTGTCGAGATCGACCAAGAGTCGATACGATTTCGTCGTGCCCCACAGCTCCCCCACCCGTGGTCGCCCCCTAGCCTGGGCGCTGTGCTCATGTCCGTGACGACCAGGCCCCGCGCCAGCCTCGGCCGGGTCATCGAAGACCTCGGCACCACCCTGCTCGAGGTGGTGAGCGGCGCCGTCGACGACGAGGCCGAGATCGAGACCGTGGTCATCCACGACGTCCTCGACGACGCGATGCCGATGCGCGGGGCACTCGTGCTCGGTGTCGGGCTGAGCGATCCCGATGAGATCGCCGAACTCCTGCAGAACCTTGCTGCCCAGCACGCCTCCGCCCTCGTGCTGCGCGCTCCGGTGCGGGCCGAACGACCGGTGCGCGATGCGTCCGAGGCCACGGGCATCCCGGTGCTCGCGCTCACCCGCGGGGCGTCGTGGGCGCAACTGGCTGCCATGCTGCGCTCGCTCATCGCCGAGGGTGACGTCGGCGATCAGGGAACGACGACGCTGGGCGGCATGCCCTCCGGCGACCTCTTCGCCCTCGCCAACGCGATCGCCACGCTGCTGAACGCACCGGTCACGATCGAGGACCGCAACTCGCGGGTCGTCGCGTTCTCGGGCCGCCAGCACGAGGCCGATCCGGCGCGCATCGAGACGGTGCTCGGTCGGCAGGTTCCCGAACGGTTCGCGCGGCAGCTCGAGGAGCGCGGCGTGTTCCAGGAGCTGTACCGCAGCGAGGATCCGATCCACGTCGGACCGGTGTCCAACACCGAGGGTCTGCCGTCGTTCCCGCGCGTGGCGCTGGCCGTACGTGCGGGCGACGAGATCCTCGGATCCATCTGGGCGGCTGTGCAGGAACCGCTCTCGCCCGACCGCGTGCGAGCGCTGAAGGACTCGGCCGGGCTGGTGGCCCTGCACATGCTGCGTCTGCGCGCCGGCGCCGACGTGGAGCGCCGACTGCGCGCCGACCTGCTCTCCACGATCCTGGAGGGAGGGCCGGGGGCTGCGGATGCGACGGCTCGTCTGCGCCTGAGCGATCATCGGTGCGTCGTGCTCGCCGTGTCCGCCACGGAGGACATCGACGACGAGCCCTCCGCCGGGGCACGAGGTGTCGCGGAGAGGCAGCGGATCGCCGATGCGTTCGCCGTGCACCTGGGGGCCGTGTACCTCCGCTCGGCTGTGGCCGTGATCGGCGATGTCGTGTACGCCGTCGTCGGGATCCGCCCAGAGCAGGGCGATGCCGATCCCGGATCGGAGCATCCCGACGCGGACAGCCGCGCCGCGCGCGTCGCCACGGACTTCCTGGGCCGGCTCGGCGCGACCGCTGAGATTCGCATCGGCGTCGGCACGGTGGCGGAGGCGGTCGCAGACATCCCTTCCTCGCGCGCGAATGCCGACCGCGCTCTGCGCGTGGTCCGTCAGGCGCCTTCCGGCGAACCGGTCGCACGGTTCACTTCGGTGCAGATGGAGGCGCTGCTGGTCGAACTCGCCGACCTCGTCCGCGCCAGGGGCGATCAGCCCACCGGTCCGGTCGCGCAGCTGCTGGCGCAGGACAGGGAGAAGGGGACGCACCTGGTGGAGACCTTGCGCGCCTGGCTCGACGCGTTCGGAGATGTGGCCGTCGCCGCAGCCCGCGTCTACACGCATCCCAACACGTTCCGCTACCGGCTGCGTCGCCTGTCGGAGATCAGCGGACTCGACCTCGCCGACCCGGAAGCCCGGTTCTCGGCCATGGTGCAGCTGCGGCTGCTGGTCCCCCGCGACTGAGACGCAGACGGCCCTGACATCCGGAGAGTGCGCCCGCCCCGCCCCCTTGCTGAACGAGGCGGCTGCAGGGACGGGGCCGGTCGAGGCTCGTGGCCCGTCGCCCTCTGCACCCTGGTCGTGAGGCTCGTGGCCTGTCGTTCGGGTGCGCGTGATGTCCGCTCGTGACCGACATCGTGCGTATCTGACACCAATTTGACCACAATGCAATCATTCAGACCATAGAGTGATTTCTGATTGAACGATCCGATCAATCGTGACTCCGCACAGAAGGCGACGGTGATCGAAATGGCCAACCTCGACGCGACCGACCGCAGGATCCTCACCGTGCTCGACGGTGACCCCCGCCGTCCGGTCGCCCTGATCGCCCAGGATCTCGGCCTCGCCCGCGGCACCGTGCACGCTCGACTGGATCGCCTCGAATCCGGAGGATACCTGCGTGCGCACAGCTCGCGAGTGCTGCCGCAGGCCCTCGGGCGCGGTGTCGCGGCCTCGATCCTGGTCGAACTCGATCAGCATCAGATCACGGACGCGATCGATGCGCTCAGTCGCGTCCCCGAGGTGCTGGAGTGCTTCGCTCCCGCCGGCGACACCGACCTGCTGCTGCGTGTCGTCGCGAAGGACCCCGACGACCTCTACCGCGTCGCCGAGGTCGTCCGGCTGTGCCCCGGCATTCTCCGCACGTCGACGAGCCTGTTCCTGCGCGAAGTGATCCCCTATCGGGTGAGCGCGCTCCTGCAAGCCGACTGAGCCGGCACGCGATCCTCAGCCGATGATGCGGGCACCCGGCACGGGGCCGTGCACGTGCAGCGGGTCGAGCCCGTTCTCCCGCAAGGACGACTGCACGTCCTGCGCCGTCTCAGGGTCGGGGCAGAGCAGCGCGATCGTGGGCCCCGAGCCCGACACGATGCCCTGCAGCGCACCGGCGGCGACCCCGAGGCTGATCGTCTCGGCGAGGTCGGGCCGTTCGTACAGCGCCGCGGCCTGCAGATCGTTGAACAGGGTGTCGGCGAGCTGGGCCGGGTCCCCCGAACGCAGCGCCTGCAGCACGGGGATGGGCACGTCCAGCGACAGCTGCGGGTCGTCGGCCAGGGCACCCTCGTCCTCGCGCAGCAGGTCGAGGCGCTCGTACACCACGGGCGTCGACAGCCCCTGCTCGCTGGGCACCAGGATCCAGTCGAAGCGTCCGCGGGCGAGTGCCGGGTTGAGCTGGTCTCCCCGCCCCGTACCCACAGCCGTTCCCCCGTGCAGCGCGAACGGCACGTCGGCACCCAGACGCGCGGCCAGGTCGTGCAGTCGGGCCTGCGACAGCCCGGTGCCCCACAGCGCATCGCACGCCACGAGGGCGGCTGCCGCGTCCGCCGACCCTCCCCCCATGCCGCCGGCGACGGGCACGCTCTTGCGGATCTCGAGCGCCACCCCGCCCGGATGATCCACCGCGACGGCGAGCAGCTTGGCCGCGCGCATCGCGAGGTTGCGGTCGTCCAGCGGCACGGACTCGATGTCCTCCACTCCGGAGACCGTCACCGAGAAGTCGTCGGCGGGGCGCGCGATCACGTCTTCGTAGAGCGAGACCGCCTGGAAGACCGTCGCCAGCGCGTGATAGCCGTCGTCGTGCCGGCCGCCGACCCCGAGGAAGACGTTGATCTTCCCCGGGGCGCGCACGTGCACGGAATCGGCGAACGCGGCATGGCTCATGATCGGGTCACAGCTCCGAGGACTTCGCCCACAGGTTGACGTCGATGGCGCCGGCGAGCTCGTCGATGCGGGCGAGCTCCCCGGTCGTGAAGTCGGGACCGTTCACGGCCGCGATGTTCTCATCCAGCTGCTCAGGACGCGAGGCGCCGATCAGCGCCGAGGCGACGACGGGGCTGCGCAAGGTCCACTGCAGTGCGAGCTGCGCGAGCGACTGGCCGCGCCCCTGAGCGACCTCGTTCAGCGAACGCAGGGTCTGCACGGCCTCGTCCGTGAGCCGGCCCTCCGGCAGCGAGCCGCGCTTCTGCGCACGCTCGGCCGTGCCGTCTCCGAGGTACTTGTCGGTGAGCAGGCCCTGAGCCAGCGGGGTGAACGCGATCGCGCCGAGGCCCGACTGCTCCAGGGTGTCGGTCAGTCCGTCTTCGACCCAGCGGTTCAGGATCGAGTACGCGGGCTGGTGGATGACGAGCGGGGTGCCGAGCTCCTTGGCGACGGCCACGGCCTCGGCCGTACGCTCCGCACTGTAGGAGGAGATACCGACGTACAGGGCCTTGCCCTGGCGCACGAGCGTGTCGAGCGCGCCGACCGTCTCGGCGATCGGGGTGACCGGGTCGACACGGTGGGAGTAGAAGATGTCGACGTAGTCGAGGCCCATCCGCGTCAGCGACTGCTCGGCGCTCGCGAGGATGTACTTGCGGCTCGCGAAGTCGCCATACGGGCCGGGCCACATGTCCCAGCCGGCCTTCGACGAGATGATCAGCTCGTCGCGGTAGGGGCGGAGGTCTTCGGCGAAGATGCGGCCGAAGTTCTTCTCGGCGGAGCCGTAGGGCGGGCCGTAGTTGTTCGCCAGGTCGAAGTGGGTGATGCCCCGGTCGAACGCGTGGCGCAGCAGTGCGCGCTGGTTGTCGAGCGGGATGTTGTCGCCGAAGTTCCACCACAGCCCGAGCGAGATCGGGGGCAGGTACAGGCCGGACGTGCCGACCTGACGGTAGGCGAACTGCTGGTAGCGGCTCTCGTCCGCGGCATACGGACGGTGCAGCTCGGGGACATCGGGACGGAAGCGGGGGGAGTCGGTCACGGTGCCAGATTACTGGGTGGAAGCGACATCGTCGGAGAGCACGTCCAGCGCGGGAGCGTGCTGCGCGATGCGCTGGTAGTCCTCGACCGTGAGGTCCTCGCCCCGAGCCGTCGGAGCGACACCGGCGGCGGTCAGCACCTCCGAGGCGGCAGCCGAGCTGCCGAAGATCCCGGACAGTGCCTGACGCAGCATCTTGCGGCGCTGGTTGAAGGCCGCATCGACGATCTGGAACGTGCGACGGCGCTCCTCCTCCGTGCCGCGCTCACCCTCGGACCGGTCGAAGCCGACGAGCAGGCTGTCGACGTTCGGCACCGGCCAGAACACCTGGCGGGAGACGTTTCCGGAGAGCTTCCACTCGCCGTACCAGGCGGCCTTGACGCTGGGCGAGCCATAGATCTTCGAGCCCGGCTTCGCGGCCAGCCGTTCGGCGACCTCGGCCTGGACCATCACCACGCCGCGCTGGAGATACGCGAAGTTCTCCAGGAAGTGCAGCAGCACCGGCACCGAGACGTTGTAGGGGAGGTTGGCGACCAGCACGGTGGGCTCGCCGGGGAGCTCGGTGATGCGCAGCGCATCCGCATCGACGACCGTGAGGCGGTCGGCCTCGACACCGTGCTCG
This sequence comes from Microbacterium sp. Beta, assembly GCF_005502545.1. Classification (NCBI taxonomy): domain Bacteria; kingdom Bacillati; phylum Actinomycetota; class Actinomycetes; order Micrococcales; family Microbacteriaceae; genus Microbacterium; species Microbacterium sp. Beta. Next base: position 161,420 of record NZ_SCOG01000006.1, on the reverse strand, counting down.
GCGGCCGTCTGCGCGAGCCGGGCCGCGAGTCGGTGGTCGATCTCGACGGCTGTGACGGAGGCGCCGGTCTCGAGGATCGCCAGCGTCAGGGAGCCGAGACCCGGACCGACCTCGACCACGCGCTCGTGCGGCTGCACACGGGCCGCCTGCACGATCTTGCGCACGGTGTTCGCATCGGTGACGAAGTTCTGGCCGAGCTTCTTCGTCGGGGTGACGTCGAGCTCGGTGGCGAGGCGGCGGATCTCGGAGGCGCCGAGCAGGGTGACGGTCATCCCCCCATTCTCCCCCACACTCCGGTGTCCCCACTCCTCAGTAGTCTTCTCTGGTGCCTTCCCTCGGAGAACTCGTCGCGCCCCGTCGCATGGGCCGCGATTTCCGATGGCTGCTCGCGTCGTCGTGGACGAGCAACGTCGGTGACGGCGTCGCGCTCGCGGCCGCTCCCCTGCTGATCGCATCGATGACCTCGTCGCCGATCCTGGTGGCGGCCGGCGCGATCCTGCAGTTCCTCCCCTGGCTCCTGTTCGGCCTGCATGCGGGAGCGATCGCCGACCGCTTCGACCGACGCCGCCTGGTCATGTTCGCGAACGCCGCCAGGGCTGTCTTGCTCCTCGCACTGTGCGTCTTCCTGATCACCGGCGTCGCGAACATCTGGATCGTGCTCGCTGTGGCCTTCCTCTACGGCACCGCCGAGGTCTTCGTCGACACGGCGGGCAGCACGCTGCTGCCGATGCTGGTGAAGCCCGCCGACCTCGGCATCGGCAATGCACGTCTGCAGGCCGGATACCTGGTGGCGAACCAGTTCGCCGGTCCGCCGCTGGGCGCCTTCCTGTTCGCCGCCGGCACCGCCTGGCCGTTCCTGCTCGAAGTCGTGTGCGTCAGCCTCGCGGTCGTCCTCATCTCCCGCATGGCTCGCACCCCGGTGCCGCCGCGCGCGATCGACGAGCGCACGCCGGTGCACACCGACATCGCCGAGGGGCTCCGCTGGCTGTGGCGCAACCCGCCCGTGCGCATGCTGGTGCTCATCATCCTGGTGTTCAACATCACCTGGGCGGCGCCCTGGGGTGTGCTCGTGCTCTACGCGACGGAGCACCTGCAGATGGGCGCGGTGGGCTACGGCGCCCTCACGACCGCGTCGGCGGCCGGTGGCATCCTCGCGACGCTCAGCTTCGGCTGGTTGGAGCGACACGTCTCCTTCGCCACCCTGATGCGTGTCGTGCTGTCGCTCGAGGTGCTCATGCACCTGGCGTTCGCCCTCACCACCGCCGGATGGGTCGCGCTGATCATCATGTTCTTCTTCGGGGCGTACGCGTTCGTCTGGGGCACGATCTCCACGACCGTGCGACAGCGTCTGGTGCCCGCCGAGCTGCAGGGCCGGGTGGCCTCCGTGAACATGGTCGGGGTGTTCGGCGGCATGGTCGTCGGGCAGGCGCTCGGCGGCGTGATCGCCCAGGTGTGGGGACTCACCGCGCCCTGGTGGTTCGCCTTCGTCGGGGCGGCCCTCACCCTGCTGCTGGTGTGGAAGCCGATCTCGCAGATCGTGAGCGCGAAGCCCGTCGCCGAGACCGGGCCCGAAGACGTGGAACCCGAAACTCAGTCGGCGAACGAGCCGTAGACCCGCAGGGTGTTCTCGGCCAGCTGGGCGCACAGCTCGTCGACCTCGATGTCGAGCTCGGCGGCCATGAAACGCACGGTGATCGGCACGAGGTAAGGCGCGTTCGGGCGGCCCCGCAGCGGCACGGGGGTGAGGAACGGGGCATCCGTCTCGACGAGGATGCGATCGAGCGGCGTCACCTTCAGCGCATCCCGCAGGTTCTGCGCGTTCTTGAACGTCACGTTGCCGGCGAACGACAGGTGGTAACCGGCGTCCGCGCAGAGGCGGGCCATCGCGTCGTCGCCCGAGAAGCAGTGGAACACCGTGCGTTCCGGGGCGCCGACACGGGAGAGCGTGGCCAGCACGGCCTCATGCGCGTCGCGGTCGTGGATCTGCATCGCGATGCCGTGCTTCTTCGCGAGCGCGATGTGCGCCTCGAACGAGGCGAACTGCGGCGCGCGGCGCTCGGGCTCTGTGCGGAAGAAGTCGAGCCCCGTCTCGCCGATCGCCCTGGTGCGGGGGTGCGCGGCGAGCTCGTCGATCACCTCGATGGCCTCGTCCAGGCCCACGCCGCCCCGCAGGCCCTCTTCCGCGTAGGTCGGGGCATCGTTCGGGTGGATGGCGACTGCGGCCAGGACGCGGGGATCCGACTCCGCGGCCTCGACCGCCCACCGGGACGACTCGATGTCGCCCGAGGCCTGCACGACGCCGGCGATGCCAACGGCCGCCGCGCGGTCGAGCTGCTCGGTGAGGCTCAGCGGCTCGTCGCCGTCGACGATCTCCAGGTGCGCGTGGTTGTCGTACACCGGAACGGCCAGCGGTTCGGGCGCGGCGGGATACCTCAGATCCTTGCGTCCGTCACCGTCACGGCGCTGCACATACGTACCCGACATCGCTCAGGCCGCGGACTCCACCCGCGGGAACAGCGGCGCCAGGCCGTTGACGCTGGCGCCGGGGCGCAGCACGCCCCAGGCTCCGGCCTCGCGGATCGGCTGGTCCTGCAGACGGCCCAGGGTCTCGGCGGCGCCGAGGGCGATCCACAGCTTCTCCGTCGACTGCGGCATCACCGGCGAGAGCAGCACGGCGAGCGCACGCAGCCCCTCGGCACAGGTGTAGAGCACGGTGGCGAGACGCTCGCGCTGTTCCTCGTCGCCGCTGTTCGCCTGCTTGGCCAGCGCCCACGGCTCGTTCGCGGTGATGTACCCGTTGAGCGCGTCCACGATGGTCCAGATCGCCGAGATCGCCTCGTCGATGCGGAAGTTCGCGATGGCCGCATCCGCGTTCGACGCGGCATCCGCCACGATCTTCTGGATCGCGAGGTCCTTCTCGGTGTACTCGGCCGCCGGCGGCACGACACCCTCGAAGTACTTCTCGATCATCGCGGTCGTGCGCGAGGCGAGGTTGCCGAAGCCGTTCGCGAGCTCGGCCTGGTAGCGAGCGGACAGGTCCTCCCACGAGAACGAGCCGTCCTGGCCGAAGGCGATCGCGGAGAGGAAGTAGAAGCGGTACGCGTCGGAGCCGAAGACATCGGTGATCTCGGTCGGCGCGATGCCGGTGAGCTTCGACTTCGACATCTTCTCGCCGCCGACCAGCAGCCAGCCGTGCGCGAAGACGCCCTTCGGCACGTCGAGTCCCGCCGCCATCAGCAGCGCGGGCCAGATCACGGCGTGGAAGCGCAGGATGTCCTTGCCGACCACGTGGTACGCCGGCCAGCGGCGCGCGAAGGTCTCCTCGTCGGAGCCGTACCCGACGGCCGTGGCGTAGTTGAGCAGCGCGTCGACCCACACGTAGATGACGTGCGACTCGTCCCACGGCAGCGGGATTCCCCAGTCGAAGGTCGAGCGGGAGATCGAGAGGTCCTTGAGGCCCTGGCTCACGAATGACACGACCTCGTTGCGCGCCGAGTCGGGGCGCACGAAGTCGGGCTGGGTCTTGTACAGCTCGAGCAGCCGGTCCTGGAACTCGCTGAGCTTGAAGAAGTAGTTCTTCTCCTGCAGCAGCTCCAGCGGCTTCGAGTGGATGGCGCAGACCTTCAAGCCCTCGAAGGGTCCGGTGCCGTCGACGATCTCCGACTCCGGCTTGAACTCCTCGCAGCCCACACAGTAGAGCGCCTCGTACTCGCCCGCGTAGATATAGCCGCGGTCGTACAGGCGCTGGAAGAACGTCTGCACGTTCGTCTCATGCCGCTCCTGCGTGGTGCGGATGAAGTCGTCGTTCGCGACGTCGAGGGTCTCCAACAACGGGAACCAGCTCTCGCTGACGAGCTTGTCGACCCACTCCTGCGGAGTGACCCCGTTCGCCGCGGCGGCGCGCAGCATCTTCTGACCGTGCTCGTCGGTACCCGTCAGCATCCAGGTGTCATCGCCCGCCTGGCGGTGCCACCGTGCGAGGGTGTCGACGGCCACCGACGTGTACCCGTGACCGATGTGCGGCACGTCGGAGGGGTAGTAGATGGGCGTGGTGATGTAGAAGGATTCGCCTGCGGGCATGGAGCAATTCTAGGTGCCGCACGAGAGGTGGTTTCGCGCTCAGCCGACGGAGACGTCGATGCGGTGCCATCCCTGCGCACCGTCGGGTGCGGGGGCGGCCGGATCCGAGGTCTGCGTCTCGCCGTCGGCGCTCAGCGCCCGGCATTCGATGGTGTGCGAACCGCTCTCGGCGGTCCATTCGAGGCTCCACTGCACCCACGTGTCGGCGGAGATCGCGGTGGCGAGATCCGCCCTGCGCCATGGCCCTTCGTCGATGCGCACCTCCACCCCGGCGACCCCGACATGCTGCTGCCACGCCATTCCCGCGATCACCGCGTCCCCGGCCGGGATCGACTGTCCGCGGCGCGGGACGTCGATGCGCGACTGCAGCTTGATGGGCCCGCGGTCGGACCAGCCGCGGCTCGTCCAGTACGCCGTGGCGCGGTCGAACCTCGTGACCTCCAGCTGCGTGACCCACTTCGTGGCCGACACGTAGCCGTACAGCCCCGGCACCACCATCCGCACCGGGAAGCCGTGTTCGATGGGCAGCGGCTCGCCGTTCATGCCGATCGCGAGCAGAGCGTCCCGATCGTCGGTGAGCGCCTCGAGCGGCGTCGACGCCGTGAAGCCGTCTGCCGAGGTGGAGAGCACCATGTCCGCTTCCGCGTCGACGCCCGCACGCGCGAGCAGCTCGCGGATCGGCAGCCCCAGCCAGCGCGCGTTGCCGATGAGCGATCCGCCCACCTCGTTCGACACGCAGGCGAGCGTCACGTCCGCCTCCTGCAGCGGCATGGCGAGCAGTTCGTCCCAGGTGATGCGCACCTCGCGATCGACCATGCCGTGGATGCGCAGCGACCAGTCGGCGGGGTCGACCTGAGGGACGATCAGTGCCGTGTCGATGCGGTAGAACTCCGCGTTCGGGGTCACGACCGTGGCGAGACCGGGGATGTCGAGCTCCGCGCCGGCAGGAACCGCGGCCGCGGTCTCCGCTGCCTTCGGAAGCCGCAGGGCATCGCGGACCGCCTCGATCGAGCGGCTCGCGCCGCGGGCGACGTTGCCGATGATGAGCGCCACGGCACCGGTCGCGGCGACCCCGACCGTCCACAGCAGGAACCGCCGCCGATCCTCGCCGTCGGGGTGCAAGCCGGCGACCGGACGCAGTCGAGCGACGAGGAGACGCAGCACGACCACCGCGACGAGTCCGGCGACGAGACCCGGGAGCCAGGCGAACGGTCCAGCGCCCGGACGGATCATCGCGGCCACGACCGCGAGCACACCGAGTGCGCCGAGGATGACCGCTCCGATACCGGACCGCCGCCGCTCCAGGATACCGGCGAGCGCGGCGACGACCACGAGCACTAGAGCGATGCCCACGATCAGCGCCACCTTGTCGCCGGTGCCGAAGAGCGCGATCGCGGTGTCCTTCGCCCAGCTCGGTGCGAGGTCGATGAGTCCGCTCCCGATCACCGCGAACGGGCTCGCACTCGGCTCGACCACAGCGGCGACGAGCTCTGCCAGCCCGACGGCGAGGAACGACGCGCTCAGTCCGGCCGCAGCCGAGCGGAGCGTGTCGTCCCTCGTCGCGTGCTGCGCGTTCGTCATGACCCGAGGGTAACCCCGCTCAGAGCCCGTTGCGCCGCGCGACCTCTCCCAACCAGGCGAGGGAGGGCTTCGGGAACCGCTCGAAGGTCTCGTGGTCGAAGCCGATCAGCCCGAACGTGGGCCGGAAGCCGCTGGCCCACTCGTAGTTGTCGAGCGCGCTCCAGTGCTGATAGGCACGCACATCGACGCCGTCGGCGATCGCGCGGTGCAGGCCTTCCAGCGCTCCCTGCGTGTAGGCGACGCGTCGGGTGTCGTCGGCGGTCGCGATGCCGTTCTCCGTCACGAGGATCGGTACCCCACCGCTGCGCTCCCACGCACTGCGCACGCCCAGTTCGAGCGCATCGGGGAAGAACTCCCAGCCTGTGAGCGTCGTCTCGACGTCGTCCGACACCGGACGCGGACCTTCCGGGCCGATGAAGGTGCGGGTGTATGCCTGCACGCCGACGAAGTCGTCTCCGGCCGACTGCTCGAGGTACCAGTGGTCGCGCGGGTCGCCGTACGTGGCGAGCATCTCGTCCGCTCCCGGTTCTCCGGTGGAGTGGAACGCCTGCGTGGCGATCGTCCATCCGGCTTTGACTCCCGGCACCGAGTGCAGGATCTCGCTGGCACGGTGGTGCGCGTCCAGCAGGGTGTCGGCCACGGCGAGGTCAGGGTTCGGGAGGCCGTAGGCGACGAGGTTCGCAGCGTCCTCTCCCCCGGCCAGCATCGCGGCGATGTTCGGCTCGTTGATCGTGCACACGTAGTCGACGCCGTCGAGGATCGGGAGCACGGTCTCGACGTAGCGGGAGAACAGATCCACCGCGTCGTCCGCGCGCCAGAAGCCGTCCTTCTGGAACCACTGCGGCACCGTGAAGTGCATGAGCGTGACGGTGGGGTCCAGTCCATTCTCACGCGCCGTGTCGATCATGCGGCGGTAGTGGTCGAGCATCGCCCGCGAGATGAACCCGCGCTCCGGCTCGATCCGCGCCCACTCGACCGAGAAGCGATAGGAGTTCAGCCCCGCCTCGGCGAGCAGCCGCATGTCCTCCGGGTAGCGGTGGAAGTGGTCGGCAGCGTCACCGGAGGGCTCCACCATGGGCGAGTCGGGAGCATGCTCCATCGCCCACCAGTTGCTCGTGGTGTTGTTGCCCTCCACCTGGTGGGCCGCTGTCGCGGCACCCCAGAGGAAGCCGTCGGGGAATGTGAGCACGGATGCGCTCCTCTCTCTTTCTTGCAGGCGTCGTCCGCGCGTCAGCGGGCGCGGGCGGGGTTCGGCACGGCGTCGAGCAGTTCGACCGTGTACGGGTCCTCCGGATGCTGCAGCACCTGCGAGGTCTCACCGCGTTCGACCACTCGGCCGCTGTTGAGCACGAGGATGTTCTCGGTGACGAGACGCGCGCTCAGCAGGTCGTGCGTGATGTAGAGCATGCTGATGCCCCACCGCTCGCGCAGGTCCTCCAGCAGCGCCAGCACTCCGGCGCGGAGCGATACGTCGAGCATCGAGACCGGTTCGTCGGCGATCAGCACCTGCGGGTCGCTCGCGAGCGCCCTGGCGATCACCACGCGCTGTCGCTGTCCTCCGGAGAGCTGGTGCGGCAGCTTGGCCGCGAACTGCTCGACGGGAGTCAGGCCGACGGTCTCGAGCAGCTCGAACACCCGGGCTCTGGCCTCCGGACCGCGCAGCTTCGTGTAGTTCACGACCGGCCGGGTCAGGGCGTACTCGACCGTGTGCAGCGGGTTGAGCGCCGCGTACGGATCCTGGAACACCATCTGCACGTCCTTGCGCAGATCGCGCAGACCACGGCGCTTGAGCGTCGCCACGTCGGTGTCCCCGAAGCGGACGGTGCCGGAGGTGGGCTTCTCGACGCCGGTGAGCATCTTGGCGATGGTCGACTTGCCCGAACCCGATGCGCCGACCAGGGCGAGGGACTCCCCCGGTTCCAGCCGGAACGACACGTCGTCGACCGCGGTGACGGCGCTCTGTCCGCGACGCGGTGCCGGGTAGTGCTTCGAGACGCCCTCGACCACGATCGCCGCATCCGCCCGACGGGTGTCGCGCGACGACACGGTCGGCAGGGTCTCGGTGACGTCGGTGCGCGAACGTCCCTCACGACGCCGGGTGCCCGCGTCGAGGAATCCGGGGATCTCGATCTTCTCGGCCCGGGGGTCGGCGTAGTGGCTCAGCAGCATCCGCGTGTACTCGTCCTGCGGGCGTTCCAGGATGTCGATGCTCCTGGCGTCCTCGACGATGTGTCCCTCGTGCATCACCATCACCCGGTCCGTCGCCTCCAGCACGATGCCGAGGTCGTGGCTGATCAGGATCGCGGTGAAGCGCTCGGCCCGCTGCAGGTCCTTGATCGTGTCCATCACGGCATGCTGCACCAGCACGTCGAGCGCGGTGGTGGGCTCGTCGAACACCATCAGCTGCGGTTCGAGCGACAGGGCGAGGGCGATCGAGGCGCGCTGGCGCATACCGCCGGAGAGCTCACCCGGGAAGCGGGCGAGCACCGAGGGATCGAGGCCCACCTTGCCCACGAGCTCCTGAGCCCTCGCCTCGCGCGCGTCCTTCGGCACGTGGCCGTGCGCAGCGAAGATGTCGCGGAAGTGGTTGCCGATCGTGCGCACCGGGTTGAGCGCGTTCATGCCCGACTGCAGCACCATCGCGAACCCACCCTGACGCTGACGGCGCAGCTCCTCGGCGTCGAGCTCCCGGATGTCACGTCCTCCGAACAGGATGCGTCCTGCGCTGATCCGTGCCGGCGGCTTCTGCAGTCGCGTGAGGGCGAATCCGAGCGTGGACTTCCCTGAGCCGGATTCACCGACGAGTCCGACGAACTCCCCACGGCGGAGGGAGAACGAGACGTCCTCGACCGCGGTGACCGGCGTCGTCCCCGGCGAGGCGTACTCCACCGAGAGGTTCTGCACGTCCAGCAGGATGTCGTTCTCGCGCATGTCGATGTTCTCCGTCATGGCGGTCATCGCCCCTTCCCCTCTCGCAGGCGCGGATTGGAGATGCCGTCCACGCCGAAGTTGATCAGTGTCAGACTGAGCGCCAGCAGGGCGATGCACAGACCGGGGGCGAACAGCAGCAGCCACTGTCCGGTGAGCAGCGAGTTGGAGTTCTGCGCCCAGTAGAGCATGGTGCCCCAGCTGACGATGCTGGAGTCGCCGAGGCCGAGGAACTCCAGCCCCGCCTCCGCCAGGATCGCCGCAGTCGCCGCACCGAAGAGGGTGCCCGCGATGATCGAGGTCATGTTCGGCAGGATCTCGCGGAACACGATGCGCGTCCTGCTGTCGCCCGAGAACTGCGCCGAGGTGACGAAATCGTTCCCCCGCAGCGACTGCGTCTGGCTGCGGAGCACACGCGCACCCCACGCCCAACCGGTCACGACGATCACCGCGATGATCATCAGGATGCCGCCGTTCTGCAGGTAGGCGGCGATCACGATCATGAGCGGCAGGCCGGGGATCACGAGGAAGAGGTTGACGATGAAGCCGATCACCTCGCCGAGGAACCCTCGCATGTACCCCCAGCTGAGGCCGATGAGCACGGCCACGATCGTGGACAGGATTCCGGCGGCGAAGCCGACAAGGAGGCTGACCTGTGCGCCGTAGATGAGCTGGCTGAGCACGTCCTCCCCGGCAGCGGTCGTGCCGAGCCAGTGCGCCCCCGACGCATCGGCGTTGCGCTCGAAGCCGTTGTCCTTCGCGCCGTACGGGGCCAGGAGAGGGGCGAACACCGCCACCAGCACGAAGAAGGCGAGGATGCACAGCCCGAGCCGCGCCTTGCCGTTGCTCCAGAGCGTGGCGACCATGCGTCCGAAGGCGCGCCACGGGCTGGGCGCGGCGATGCGCTCGGCGGGGATCTTGACGTTCATGGTGGAGGTCATCGGCGAGTCCTCGGGTCGAGAACCCCGTAGAGGATGTCTACGAGGAAGTTGGCGATGAGCACGCTCACGGTGATCATCAGGAAGAGCGCCTGCATGAGCGGGTAGTCCTGCCCGATCACGGCGTTGAACAGCAGGTATCCGATGCCGGGATAGCCGAAGACCTGCTCGACGAGGATCGATCCGCCCACCACGCCGCCGAGCGTGAGCCCGAAGCCCGTGAGGTTCGGCAGGATCGCGTTGCGGGCCGCGTACCGGAGGGCGATCGTGTGCCCCCGCAGACCGTTCGCCTCACCGAAGGTGATGTAGTCCTCGCCGAGGGTGTTGATCATGGCGTTGCGCATCCCGATGATCCAGCCGCCCAGCGAAATGAGCAGGATCGTCAGCGCCGGAAGGAACGCATGACTGATCAGATCACCGAGGAACTCCCACGTGAAGCCAGGGGTCGTCGTCGCGGAGTAGGCGCCGGTCGTCGGGAACCAGTGCAGCACGTACCCGAAGAAGAAGAGCAGCAGCAGCGCCGTCCAGAAATAGGGGAACGTGCTCAGGAACGATCCGGTCAGCGTGGGCAGCGAATCGAGCCACGTCCCTCGGCGCCAGGCAGCCATCACTCCGATGAGCGTGCCGATCACGAACGCGAGCACGGTGACGATACCGACCAGCCCGATCGTGTAGGGGAAGGCCGTGGAGACCATGCTCGACACCGACTGCGGGTAGAACGTGTACGAAACGCCGAAGTCGAGCCGCACGACCTGACCGAGGTAGGCGATGTACTGATCCCACAGCGACCCGGTCGGAACACCCAGCTGTGCCTCGATGGCGGCACGCGTCGCATCCGACACCGGCCCGTTCTGGGACAGCTTGGCGATGGCGGCATCCGCCGGGGAGCCCGGCATCATTCGCGGCAGGAAGAAGTTCAGGGTGACCGCGGCCCACAGGGTGAGCACGAACAGGCCGAACTTCTGGAGCACGTACTTCACTTGTCGTCCTCCTGCACTCGCTCCAGCCGGGTGAAGATACCCAGCGGCGCGGAGTCGTAGTTCTGCGGGATCATGTACGGGTCTTCCTCACTCGGCCAGCCGGTGAACTTGGCATCGCTGAACAGGCCCCAGATGCCGCCGTAGTAGAGGCCGATCACGGGCATCTCGTCGTAGACGATGCGCTGCAGCTCCTTGACGATCTCGGTCTGGCGAGCGGTGTCGACGGTCTCGCGGTACTCGGCCAGCAGCTCATCGACCTCGGGTGACTTGTAGCGCTCGAAGTTGTTCGCCGTGGCCTCGCCGGACGGCACATAGAACTCGCTGGAGAGCAGGTTGTTGTACGCCTGGTAGATGTCGCCGTTCCCCATGCCGCCGATGGCCATCTCGAAGTCGCCGTTGCTGATCGCGCTCTGATAGCCCGCGGGCTGCGGGAGCTTGAGGGTGACCTTCACGCCGACCGCGGCGAGCTGGCTCTGCACGGTCTGCGCCGCGCGCGTCCAGTCGGAGTAGCCGTTCGCGGTGGTCAGGGCGAACTCGAGCTGCTGGCCGTCGGCCCCGATGAGCCGGTCGCCGTCGAGTGTGTACCCCGCCTCGGCGAAGGCGGCGAGCGCTGCGTCCCTGTCCTGCGTGATCATGCCCTGGTCGGGGATGCTCGGGTCGAGGTACTGCTGCTGGTTGGGCAGGATGAGTCCGGTCTGACCGGCCGGCTTCATGTAGCCCTCCGATGCCGTCTCGGCGATCTCGTCGCGGTCGAGCGAGAGAGCGATGCCCCGGCGCACGTTCACGTCGTCGAAGGGCGCCACCTCCAGGTTCGGCATGAGCGCGATCACGCCACCCGGCGGGAACCACCAGTTGTTGTGCTCGCTCGCCGCGCCCCAGGTGCCCTCGACGTCGGAGATGAAGGAGTAGGCCCAGTCATAGCCGCGGGTGACGGTGTCGAGCTGGGAGTTCGTGGCGGGGAGGATGATGTGCTCGATCTCGATCGAGTCGGCCTGCCAGTAGTCGGGGTTCTTGTCCATCGAGTACTGCTGGTCGTTGTAGTTGCCGAGCACGAAGGGACCGGTGCCGACCGGGTTCTCGTTGCGGTATGTGCCCGGATCCTTCACGTCGGCCCAGAGGTGCTCGGGGACGATCATGGTCTGGCCCAGGATCGACAGCGAGGGGGCGTCTTCGGTCTTGAGGTGCAGCACCACATCGTCGCCCGAGGTGTCGACACTGTCGAGGTGCTGCCACGCACCCTTGATATCGAGGGACGGGTTGTCCTTGAGCAGCTGGAAGGTGAACGCCACGTCTTCGGGCGTCAGGTCTTCCCCATCGCTCCAGGTGACGCCATCGCGGATCGTCATGACGATGGTGCGGGCGTCGGGCTGCGTCCATTCGGACGCGAGCCAGGGGTTCTGCGTGCCGTCGAGCGGGTTGATCAGGATGAGCGGCTCGTAGATCCACCGGGACGCGGTGCGCGTGTTCGTGAGATACGGGTTGAAGTTCTTCGTGAAGAACGGGTTGCCCTTGTCGGCATTGATCAGCATCGTGTCGGCACCGATCGAGGGATCGGGTTGGGATGTGATCTGGATGCTGCAGCCGCTGAGTGCGACCGCCACGGCCGCGAGGCCCACGATCGCCGCTCTGCGCCAGCGCTGCATCACGCGCCCTCTCGGCGTTGTGCCCTCTGACATCTGCCACCTCATGTCGTCTCTGTCATGACCGGCGACCGACGCCGCCTTCCAGATTGTAAGCGCATACATTTTGAGATCGCAACCCCTTGACACCGGCGCGGTGAGCGTTTCCGGCCGGTCAGAGGGGGCGCTGCGAGCTCTCGCGGAGCAGGATCTGCAGCGGCAGACGGGCCACCACGGGCTCCGCCTCGGCGTGCTCGAGACGGCGGGCCAGCACCTGCACGGCCGCGCGTCCGAGGTCGATCATCGGCTGACGGATCGTGGTCAGCGGGGGCTGCGACAGGGCAGCGGCCTCGATGCCGTCGAAGCCCGTCACGAGCATGTCGTCCGGTACGTGGACGTCCGCTCCGCGGAACACGTCGAGCGCTCCGAGCGCCATCTGATCGTTCGCCGAGATCAGCGCGGCCGGCGCCCCCGTGACGAGAAGCTCCTCGGCCGCCCTCCGACCAGAAGCCCGTGTGAAGTCGCCGCGCAGCACCGTCACGTCGTCGAGGCTCCGCCCCGCCCCCGCCACCGCGGCGGCGAAACCGTCCCAGCGCTGCAGACCGTCGGGAGAGTCCGCCGGTCCCGCGAGGAAGGCGAGCCGCCCGTCTCCCACCTGCCCGAGCACGTGCCGGGTCAGCTCCGCCATGGCCTCGGCGTTGCTCACCGTCACGTGGTCGTAGTGATCTCCGCGCGGCGGGCCGGAGAGCACCACCACGGGGATGCGTCGCGCCAGTCGCGCCAGAACGTCGTCCGGCACGCTGCTCGCGAGCACCATGAGGCCGTCGACCCGACCAGCCATGTCCCGCACCGTGGAACGGTCAGGATCATCGCGGCCGACGCCGACCATCAGTACGAAACCCTGCTTCCATGCTTCGAGCTCGGCGCCGCGCAGCACCTCGTCGAGGAACAGCATCGAGGTGTGCCCGCCGTCGGACTCGGTCTCATCGCGGACGATCGCGAAGGGAGGCGCGTGTTCCTCAGCGGCGGAGAGCGCGTCGAGCGGCGGGGCATCCTCCGCGGCGTCGAAGCCGGGGAAGTACAGCCCGAGCACGCCGGTGCGGCGTTCGGCGAGTCCGCGGGCACTGCCGCTGGGGACGTACCCGAGAGCGGTCACCGCATCGAGCACGCGCTCCCGCGTGACCGGACGCACGGCATCCGGCGAGCGCAGCACGCGCGAGACCGTGGCGATCGAGACGCCGGCCCGATCGGCCACGTCGTACACGGTCGCCGCCTTGCTCACGGTCACACTCCTCCGGAGCGAGCGGCGAGAGCCGCCTGGTAGAGGTCGCGGGAGGAGAGACCGGTGAGGGCGGCGACCTCGGAGGCGGCGTCCTTCAGGCGGACGCCGTCCGCGACGAGCGTCTGCACCTGGGTGAGGGCGTCTTCCGGAGAGGCGTCTCGGCGGGAGGCCCCTTCGACCACGATCACGATCTCGCCCTTGACGCCGTCCTCCGCCCACGCGACGAGTTCGGGCGCAGTGCCGCGGCGTACCTCCTCGTAGAACTTCGTGAGCTCGCGACACACGGCGATGCGCCGCTCGTCGCCGAACGCGGCTCCCATGTCCGTCAGCGCACCGGCCAGACGTGCGGGCGACTCGAAGAAGACCATGGTGCGGGGTTCGGCAGCCAGGGCGCGAAGGGTCGAACGCCGCTCCCCCGGCTTGCGCGGCAGGAAGCCCTCGAACGTGAAGCGATCGGTGGGCAGGCCTGAGATCGCCAGTGCCATCAGCACCGCGCTCGGCCCGGGGATCGCGGTCACCGTCACGCCCTGGGCAACGGCCTCGGCGACCAATCCGTATCCCGGATCGCTCACCGTGGGCATCCCGGCATCGCTCATCACGACGATGTCGGTCTCCGCGGCGAGCGCCGCCAGCTCGGCCGCCTTCTGCTTCTCGTTGTGGTCGTGCAGGGCGATTAGGCGAGGTCTGTTGTCGATCTCCAGCGCCTTGAGCAGTCGCTGCGTGGTGCGGGTGTCCTCGGCCACGACGACCTCGGCGTTCTCCAGCACCTCCACGAGGCGGCGAGACGCGTCGCCGAGATTTCCGATCGGAGTGGCGGCGAGGATGATCACCCGCCCAGCTTAGGCGGGCGCGATGCAGCGGAACGAGAAGGCACGTTGTCTAGGCTGGACCGGTGACCGCGCCCGAACCATTGCTCCCCGCTCCCCCCGAGCGGTCGACGCGCTACGGGCAGCTCCGCGATCGTCTGCTGCTGGATCCCGACTGGGGTCGCGCGATCCGCTGGCTCGCGCCGCTCGTCATCACCGCGATCGCCGCGCTCCTGCGCCTGATCAACGTCGCCCACCCGCACCAGCTCGCCTTCGACGAGACCTACTACGTCAAAGACGCCTGGTCGCTGTGGACCCTGGGCTACGAGGGCACCTGGGGCGAGAACGCCAACGATGCGTTCGTCACGCTGCAGCAGTTGCCGTTGTCCGAGCAGGGCGCGTTCATCGTGCACCCCCCGCTCGGCAAGTGGCTCATCGCGCTCGGCATGGCGATCGGCGGACCCGACAACAGCGCGGGATGGCGCCTCGCCACCGCGGTGCTCGGCACCGCATCGGTGCTGCTGGTCTACCTGATCGCCCGCCGCCTCAGCGGCTCCGTCGTCGTCGCGAGCGTGGCGGGGACGCTGCTCGCGATCGACGGTCTGAGCATCGTGATGAGCCGCATCGCCCTGCTCGACGGCATCCTGACCTTCTTCGTCCTGCTGGGCGTGCTCTTCGTGATCATCGACCGGCAGCGGACGATCCCCGTGCTCGAGAGGCGAGACCCCGAGCGTCCCGACCCGTTCTGGGGGCCGGTGCTCTGGCGTCGCCCCTGGCTCGTCGCCGCAGGGCTGGCGCTCGGGGCGGCCTCGGCCGTGAAATGGTCGGGCCTGTACGTGCTCGCGGGTTTCGGCCTCTACGTCGTCATCACCGATGCGCTGGCGCGGCGCCGCGCCGGAGTGGTCCTGTGGCCGACTGCCGCCGCGTTCCGCCAGGGTCCCGTCTCGTTCGTGCTGCTCGTCTTCCCCGCTCTCGCCGTGTACCTGGTCAGCTGGACCGGATGGCTCGTGACGGCCGGAGGGTACGACCGGCAGAGCGACTCCAACCCGCTGATCGCCCTGTGGAAGTACCACGAGTCGATGCTCGGCTTCCACGTCGGTCTCACCAGAGGGCACCCGTATGCGAGTGCCGCATGGGAGTGGCCGTTCCTGCTGCGCCCCACCGCGGTCTGGGTCGACTCCGAACCCACGGGATGCGGCACCGACCACTGCATCGGCGTGATCTCGGCGATCCCGAATCCCCTCATCTGGTACGCGGGCGTCGCGGCCTCGATCTACCTGGTGTACCGCCTCGTGCGGGGGTGGATCACGAAGCAGCCCGTGGGCCCGGAGCTGAGCATCCCCCTGGTCGGTCTCGCTGTGACGTACCTGCCCTGGCTCATGTTCCCCGAGCGCACGATCTTCCAGTTCTACACGGTCGTCATGATGCCGTTCCTGGTGATCGCCCTCGCGATGACGTTGCGGATCATCGCCGGGAAGCGCGAGGATCCGCTGCACCGTCGACAGTCGGGCGAGCGCACCGTGATGATCTTCCTCGCCTTCGTCGTGCTGGTGTCGGCGTTCTTCCTGCCGCTGTGGACCGGGATGAGTGTGCCCTACGACTTCTGGCTGCTGCACAACTGGCTGCCCGGCTGGGTGTGACGCGTCAGCAGCAGGATCGCGAGAGCCGCGGCTGTCAGGCCTGACGCGACCCAGATCGGGGCGAGCAGGCCCCACCCCGCGCTGAGTGCAACCGCACCGAGCACCGGACCGACGGCCGCGCCGACGTTCAATGCCGCCGTGGCGTACGAGCCCCCCATCGTGGGCGCACCCGATGCGGCGTAGAGCACGCGGGTGATCACCGTGCTCCCGACGGCGAAGGACAGCACGCCCTGCACGAAGACGAGCGCGAGGAGCGCAGCCGGGGCGGAGGCGAACGCCGCCAGCCCGACCCAGCCCGTCAGCAGCAGCGGTCCGCCGACGAAGAGCACGAGCCCGGGACGCCGGTCGCAGAGCCGGCCCGCGAGCGCCACGCCGAGGAAGGAACCGATACCGAACAGCACCAGCGCCGCCGACACCCAGATCTCCGCAAGACCCGCCGCCTCGGTGACGACGGGGGCGAGGAAGGTGAAAGCCGCGAAGGTGCCACCGTTGATCAGCGCACCGATGCCCATGGGCAGCAGGAGCATCGGCGTCGCCAGCTGACGGAGTTCTGCGCGGAGGCGCGGTGAGGCTGCGGCCTGCTCCGCTGAGCCCACCGAGTTCGCGATGCCGCGCACGACGCCGATGATCGCCGGAGCGCACAGGAGGGCGACAGCCCAGAAGGTCGCCCTCCACCCCAGGGCCGAACCGAGCAGGGAGCCGCCCGGCACTCCCGCGACCGTGGCGACCGTCGTGCCGGCGAGCAGGATCGACAGCGCCCGCCCCTTCCGATCGGCCGGAACCATGGCAGTGGCCGCGCGCAGGGCCACCGCGAGGAAGCCCGCGTTGGCGAGCGCCGCGAGCACACGGGTGAGGAGCAGCACCGGGAACATCGGGGTCAGCGCCCCGACGACATGGCACCCGGCGAACAGCACGAGACACGCGACCAGCGTGCGTCGGGGCGGCCATCGGCGTGCGAAGGCCGCCATCATCGGCGCGCCGACCACCATGCCGACCGCGAAGGCCGAGGTGAGCAGACCCGCGGTGCCGACGGAGACGTCGAGATCGGCGGCGATCGCGGGCAGGAGACCCGCGAGCATGAATTCGGACGTGCCCATGACGAAGACGGCAAGGGCGAGCAGGTAGAGAGCAGAGGGCATGGCAGTACTCCGAGGTGAGAGATCAAGAAGGGGGCTTCTCGTCACCACGGCCGGCATCCGGGGATGCACCGGTGGGCGCCTCCGCGGAGGGGAGGCGCAGCTACGGGATCGCAGCTATCGGCGCACGGGGCCGGCGGTGTGACCGACGGCCCCCGACTCGTCTGACTCGGGACTCGACATGCTCGAACTCTACCGCGCTACGGCATCTCGTCCGCCGCGACGTGTTCGACCAGAGGGAGCACCCGACCGGAGAGATGCGTGCGCATCGCGATCGACGACGCGGTGCGGGCGACCCCCGGCACCAGGGCGACCCGGTCGAGCACCTCCTGCAACTGCGTGGCATCGCGCGCCACCAGTCGCAGTTGCATGTCGCTCGCTCCGGTGACGGTGTGCATGTCGACGATCTCTGGGACGGCGTCGGCCAGCGCCGTCGCCACCTCGTCATGCCCGACCTTCTGATCGATCTCGACCAGGCAGAAGGCGACGACACCGTATCCGAATCCGGCCGGATCGATGCGCGGCACGATCGCCTCGATCACCCCGCCCTCGTGCAGGCGCGCGAGTCGGCTCGTCGCCGTTCCCCGCGCGATGCCGAGCCGCCGCGCGCACTCCAGGATCGGCAGCTGCGGCGACTCCGTGAGCAGTCGGATGAGCTGGGCGTCGAGGCGATCGATGCGCATCGTCACTCCCGCGGGACGCCGGGCCTCGCCACGCTCCTGGTCGCGCGTGCGACGAGCAGGAGCACGGCGGTGAGCCCGAGTGTCAGCAGCAACTGGATGCGGGCGGCCTCATCGATCATCGCGAGGGCGATCACCGCGGCGAGCAGCACCAGACACAGCCACGACAGCCAGGGGAAGCCCCACATCCGCATCGGCATCTCGTCGCCTGCGCGGTCCGCACGACGGCGGAGGATGATCTGCGCCACCGCGGTCGCGGTCCAGATCACCAGCAGCGTCGAGCCGACCACGTTGAGCAGGGCCGGCAGCACGACGTCGGGGAACGCCCAGTTGAGTCCGACCGTGACGAACCCGAAGGCGACGGAGGCCAGCACCGCGACGAACGGCACGCCCTTGAGGCTCGTCCGGGTCGCAGCCAGCGGAGCAAGGCCCCGCTCCCCCAGCGAGTACGCCATGCGGGAGGCACCGTAGATGTTGGCGTTCATGGCCGAGAGCAGCGCGATGATCACGATCAAGTCCATCACGAGGCCGACTCCCGGTACGTTCAGGGTCTCGAGCACCGCGGAGAACGGGCCGGCCTTCACCGCAGGATCGTTCCAGGGCAGCACCGCCACGATCACGAAGATCGACCCGACGTAGAACACCATGATGCGCACGAGCACCTCGCGGACGATGCGGCGGATGTTGCGCGCGGGATCGTTCGACTCGGCGGCGGCGATGGCGACCACCTCGGTGCCGCCGAACGCGAAGACCACGATGAGCAGGGCACCGGCGATGCCCGCGATGCCGTTCGGGGCGAACCCGCCGTTGTCGACGAGGTTCGAGATGCCGGTACCCGGCACGCCCGGGATGAGGCCGACGATCGCGCACACCCCGACCACGAGGAAGGCGATGATCGCCGCGACCTTGATCGCCGCGAACCAGAACTCGAAGCGACCGTAGTTGCGCACGCCGAACAGGTTCACGGCCGTGAGCGCCACGACGAAGATCAGCACCCACACCCAAGCTGGGATCCCCGGGGTCCAGTTCGCCACGATCGCGCCGGCGCCCGTCGCCTCGGCCGCGATCACCACGACCAGCTGGATCCAGTACAGCCAGCCCACCGCGCTGCCGGCGCTACGGCCCATCGCCTTCTGCGCGTACGAGCTGAAGGCACCGGAGCTCGGCCTCGCCGCGACCATCTCGGCCAGCATCGCCATCACGAGCACGACGATGCCGCCGGCCACGAGGTACGACACCAGCACTGCGGGCCCCGCGATGCTGATCGCCTGGCCCGAGCCGACGAACAGGCCGGCGCCGATCGCGCCGCCGAGTCCCATCATCGAGATCTGACGGCGCGTCAGCCCCGGGTGCAGACCCTTGGTGGTCGTCGTGGTGGTGGGCACCTCGGTCACGGGATCGTTGGTCACGCGTCCATCGGTCATGCGTTCACCTCGGCGAGCTCGGTCTCGAGGGCGGCTTGCACCCGATCGATGTCCTCCACGGAGCCCGAGGAGATGCGGACGCCCTCGCCGGGGAAGACGCGTGCGACCACGCCGCCCTCCTGGAGCAGTCGTTCGAGCTCCGGTGTGCGGTCCCCGGATGGCACCCAGACGAAGTTGGCCTGCGAGCGGACGGCGGGCCATCCGGCGGCAGTGAGCACGTCGTGCAGGCGGTCGCGCTGGGCGACCACCTCGTCGATACGCGTCGCGAGCTCGTCCTCGGCGTCGAGGGACGCGAGGGCAGCGGTCTGGGCGAGGTCGGTCACACCGAACGGCACCGCCACCTTGCGCTGGTTCTCGGCGACGGCGGCCGGCGCGATGGCGTAGCCGATCCGGAGCCCGGCGAGCCCGTAGGCCTTGGAGAACGTGTGCAGCACGGCCACGTGCGGGTGACGTCGGAACAGCTCGATGCCGGCTCCCCTGCTCTCGGTGCGGTCGAAGTGCACGTAGGCCTCGTCGATGACCACGAGCACGTCGTGCGGCACCGCCGCGACGAAACGCTCCAACTCGTCGGCACTCACGACGGTGCCCGTCGGGTTGTTCGGATTGCAGACGAAGATCAGGCGGGTGCGTGGGGTGATCGCCGCCAGCATCGCGTCGAGGTCGTGAGCGTGGTCCGCGTCGAGCGGCACCGGGACGGGCGTCGCCCCGGCGATGCGGACGAGCGACGGATACGCCTCGAACGACCGCCACGCGAAGACGACCTCGTCGCCGTCACCGGCGACCGCGTGGATGAGCTGGGCTGCGATCTCCACCGACCCGGCGCCGACGGTGACCTCGGAGACGTCGACACCGTAGCGGGAGGCCAGTCGCTCGCGCAGTTTCGCGGCGCTCATGTCCGGATAGCGGTTGATGCCGTCGAGCCGCTCACGCACGGCCTCGACGACCGACGGGAGCGGCGGGTGCGGGGACTCGTTCGAGGAGAGCTTGGACGCACCGACCGGAGCGGAGCGCCCCTGACGGTAAGCGGGAACGGCATCGAGTCCGGCGCGAGTGGGAAGGGGCATCGTCAGAGCGTCCTTGCTGTGATCGGGTGAGGTGTCGCGCAACACTAGAACGGAATCCCACCACTGGGCAATCGGCGCACCGGAAGCTGCGCATCTCGCGCAATCGAGCGCCCGTCCCTCGGGATGGGCTGGACACACTGCACAGGCAGATGTCGACATCGGACATCGGCCGCTACGCTCGCCTCATGGGCGCTCCCTCAGGATTCGAGTTCGCGGTGCGCGGCGAGGATGTCGTCATCCGCCATCACGGCATCACGGCGTCCGTCCTTCGCGGCGCTCGCGCGCAGGAATTCCTGGCACAGGCGGCCACGGGCGACGCGCAACAACTGATGGCGCGCGTCACCGGGAACTACCGCCGCGGCAACGAGCGCACCGCCCGCCGGCATCTGCGCAACCAGGCATGACCCTCAGCGCGCGACCGACACCGCGGCCGGGTCGCTGACCGGCAGGCCGCACACGAACGCACGGCAGTCGTAGGCGCGCTCCGTCGACGCGTCCTTGCCCTCGAACAGTTCGAACCCGGCATCCGCGAACGCCCGCGCCTGGTCCGGGGTGACCACGGCGACGACCTCGGCGTCAGCGCCTCGGCCTGCGGCGGCGAGCGCGCTGTCCGGTGCCCCGGTGACCACGACGAGCTGACGGGGCGGGGCCGCGAGGCCGGCGGCCACCCGCAGCAGGGTGCCGTGGGCGAACGGCTGCTCCAGCGACCTGGCGGCGAGCGCGCTCACCGTCGACACGGCCGCTTCCCGATACCGATCCCCCGCGCCCATCCACCACGCGGTCAGGGCGGCGCTCGCGATCGCCGCGGCATCCGACGGCAGATCGCCGTCGGTCTGATCGGGCGAGGTCGCGATGCCCTGCGCCGAGAGCAGGGGGTCGTCGCCTCCCGCTCCCGACAGGACGTCGTCGAGGATTCCACGCGCCGTGATCGCCCGGTCCGTCTCGCCGGTCGCCAGCGCGAGCGCGAAGAGGCCGTCGGCGAGAAGGCCGAGGTCGGCGGCGGTCGCGACGGCAGTCGATGCCCGTCCATCCAGCGACGCACGCACGAGGGCGCCTTCGGCGTCCCGGTTGGCGCGCAGCACGTGGTCGGCAGCCGCGGCGGCCGCGTCGATCCACGCCCGTTCTCCGAACGCGGCCCCGGCGCGGGCGAGGGCACCGATCGCGAGTCCGTTCCATCCGGTGATCACCTTGCCGTCGACCGCCGGGGGCTCCAGGCCCGCGCGCTCGGCCACCGGGCGGAGGTAGTACCCGCCCTCGGAGCGCACGCCGTCGATCGTCGACTCGGAATCCTGCGCCGCGCCGAATCCGCCTCCGTCGCGCGGGAGCACGCCCGTCAGGAACGAGGCGATACCTCGCACGGTCGGCTCGTCTCCCCCGTCACGAGCGATGTCGAGCAGCTGCGCGTTGTCGGTCAGCATCCGCTCGTAGTGCGGCACGGTCCAGTCGCGCCCGGTCGCGTAGCGGAAGAATCCGCCGTCGGCGTCGCGAAGGTCGGAGGCCGCCATCGCGGCGAGCGCGCGCGCACCAGCGGCAGATGCCTCCGGCGCACCTTCTCGCACGAGGGGATGTTGAAGGAAGCGCAGTGTGGTGGCGACGGGGAACTTCGGCGCGCCGCCGAAGCCGCCGAACTGGCGGTCCTCCCGCTGCGCGATCGCCTCCGCCGCTGTCGCGATCGCCACGACATCCGGGACGTCCGATGGCACCGATTCCGCGGCTCGGGCGAGTGCATCGGTCACGGCATCCGCCGACTCCTCGGCCTCGGTGCGACGGAGCATCCAGGCCTCCCGCACCGCGGCGAGGACGTCACGGAAGGCGGGCATCGGCGCACGGGCCTCCGGCGGCCAGTACGTGCCGGCGTAGAAGGTGCGTCCGCGCGGCGTGGCGAACACCGTCAGCGGCCAACCCAGGTTCTGTGTGAAGGCCGAGGCCGCCGCCATGTAGGCACCGTCGACCTGGGGGTGCTCCTCACGGTCGACCTTGACGGCGACGAAGCCCTCGTTGATGAGCGCCGCGGTGACGGGATCGGCGAAAGACTCCCTCGCCATCACGTGGCACCAGTGGCAGGTCGAGTAGCCGATCGAGATGAGCAGCGGCACGTCCCGCCGCCGTGCCTCCGCGAAGGCCTCCTCACCCCACGGGTACCAGTCGACCGGATTGTCGGCGTGCGCGCGCAGGTACGGGCTGAGGGTGTCCGCGAGCCGATTGGTCATGCCCTCCACGCTACGCCGCGCGTGGCGACTGCGGTCAGCCGACGAGGAGTTCGACCGGACGCGAGGCCGCGTACCCCACCAGCGGCAGCGCACGCTCGGCTGCCAGAGCGATGCGGGCTTCGAGCACCCCGGAGGTGATCTCGTAGCCGTCGAAGTCGGTGTTGCTGGCGTAGACGCCGAGGGGCAGGGTGAGCGCCTGGAAGAACGCGAACAGCGGACGCAGCTGGTGCTCGATGATGAGCGCGTGCTTCTCGCCGCCGCCCGTCGCGGCGAGCAACACGGGCTTTCCCACCAGGTCGTACTGACCGACGAAGTCGAACAGGTGCTTGAAGAGCCCGGTGAACGACGCCCGATACACGGGGCTGCCCACGATCAGCAGATCGGCGGACTCGATCGCCTGCAACTGCGCCTCGACCTCCGGCGGCAGCTGGTCACGCTGCAACGCGCCGGCCAGCCCCGGTCCGATCTGCGTCAGCTCGATGAGCTGCGAGTCGATGTCGGCGCGCTCGGCGATGGCGGCCGTGATCGCGCGGACGAGGGCGGTCGTCTTGCTGGGCTCGTGCAGGGATCCCGACACGGCGACGACACGGTACGGAGCTGTCATGCCTCGACGGTACTCAGGACGACGCCCCGTGTCGCGCGAGGCGACACGGGGCGTCATGTAGGCCCGGAGGCTCCGTCTCCGCCGAGAGGGTCAGTTGACCTCGTCCGGGTGCGAGCCCACGCGGCCGGAACCGTCGAGCGGGTCGAGGGCGTCGATCGCGGCGATCTCGGCGTCGGTGAGTTCGAAGCCGAACACGTCGAGGTTCTCACGCAGGCGCTCGGCGCGCACCGACTTCGGGAACACGATGATGCCCTTCTGCAGGTGCCAGCGGAGCACCGCCTGCGCCGGGGTGACCCCGTGCGCGGCTGCGGCATCCGCGACGGCCGGGATGCCGAACAGGTCGTACTTGCCCTGGCCGAGCGGACCCCATGCCTCGATGCGCACATTGTTCGCGTCGGCCCAGGCGACCTCATCGCGGCGCTGGTACGCGGGGTGGAGCTCGATCTGGTTCACAGCCGGGACCACGCCCGTCTCCTTCACGGTGCGCTCGAGGTGCGGGACCAGGAAGTTCGATACGCCGATGCTGCGGGTGAGACCTTCCTCACGCAGCTCGATCAGCTTCGCGAACGCGTGCACGTAGTCGTCCTTGGCCGGGGTGGGCCAGTGCACCAGGTACAGGTCGACCTTCTCGAGGCCCAGCTTCTCGAGGCTCTCGCCGATGGCGGCGCGGGGCTCGTCGTCATGGTGACGATCGTTCCAGAGCTTCGTCGTGATGAAGAGCTCGTCACGGGGGATGCCAGAGGATGCGATGGCGGCACCCACGCCCTCCTCGTTGCCGTAGATCGCGGCGGTGTCGATGTGGCGATAGCCGATCTCCAGAGCCTCGCTCACCGCCTTCTCGGTCTCTGCCGGCGGCACCTTGAAGACGCCGTAGCCCAGCTGGGGGATGGAGTTGCCGTCGTTCAGTTCGAGTGCAGGAATCGTCATGTCTCCAGCCTATGACCTGTGATGACAGGTGGACCCGGCCGGTGACGAAAGAAGTCGGTGCGGTCGCCGCAGTGCCCGACGGACTTCCGTAGGCTGAGGGTCGATGAATGAACGCGACACGTCCGGCGATGAGGAGTATCTCCCGCCCCCGCCGCCCGCGGCCGAGACGCATGATCCCGACGAGGATGAGACACGGGTCGTCTCAGCGACGAAGAGGCGCAGTCGGACCATCGTCATCCTGGTCATCGTCGTCGCCGCCCTCCTCCTTCTCGGAACCATCGGGACGAATCTCCTTCTCGCCGCCGGTCTGCGCGCCGAGATCGGCGAGGGACGCGGACAGTCGACCACGGCACCATCGACATCGGCGACACCGGAATCCACCCCGACCACGACGCCACCCCCTGCCCTTCCGACATCGGGGTGCGGTGAGCTGTGCACCGCGGCCTCGACGGAGGTCGGAACCGCTGCCGGCGACTGGAAGCTCGAAGGCGAGTGGACGGATACTCCGAACGACCTCGGCTCCCGCGACGCCACGACCGCCGTGTTCAGCTCCGACACCGGACGCGCCACGCTGACCGTGCTGCAGTTCGCCTCCGACGAGGAGGCAGCACAGGCCGCCATCGACATCCGGAGCAGGATCGGCGACCCCACCTACACGGAACAGGTCTTCGACGACGGGTCCGGCACCCGATACGACTTCGAGGGAGCGACGATCAGCCGGGTGGTGTGGCACCTCGACGCGCAATCGCGTCCGCATGCTCCCGGGCGCCTGTACCTCGTCGAAGCGCCCGCGAACGCCGCGGACAGCTTCGCCGGTCAAGCCGCCTACCGCTTGTATCTGGCATTGCCCGTGTAGCGACGGCGCCGCGCACGGGCCGGTGAGCGGACGACGTCAATCGAGTCCGCTCAGCCCTTGCGACATCGACCGGAAGGCGTCGACTGCGCGCACGGCGGGACGAGGGCCGTCGGGATCCGCCGCCCACTGTTCGAGCCCGACGCGGATCGAGGCGGTCGCGACGGCGGCGAGCAATGCGGCATCCCACACGGCGAGGCCGCGTTCCTGAAGGATCGCACGCAACCTGCGCTCGGAATCATCGTTCACACGCAGCCACACGTCGCGCATCTCGGAATCGTCGTCGAGTCCGCGGAGCACGCCGAGCATCGTGTCGAGTTCGAGCCCGTCGGCGATGCCCGCACCTGACTGTCCCTCGGCGAGCTGCGCCTCGATCACGGCCGGGATCTGCTCACCCAGAGCCCCCTCTCCGACCTGCGCGAAGGCCTCCTGCCACCGTTGCGCACCGACGCTGAGGATCGGCGCGATCGCGTCTTCCTTGCGTGCGAAGTAGCGGTAGAACGTCCGCACCGAGACGCCCGCACGCGCCGCGATCTGCTCTGCGGTGACGCCCGCCACGCTCTGCTCCGCGAACAACGCGGCCGCAGCGGCAGCGATCTCTCGCTCGGTCGCGGCCCTGCGGCGCTCGGTGAGGGTCGACGTCTCCACCGTCACAGCGTACGGGAACAGATCCGCGCACCGGCAGGTTGGGACTAGATGGCACAACATGCCAAAGAGGCATATCCTGCCAGTACTCATCACGAAGGGAAGATCATGAACCGCTATGAAGGACGTCGGGCTCTCGTCACCGGAGGAGGGTCGGGCATCGGCCAGGCCACCGTGCTGCGGATGCTCCGTGAAGGCGGCAGCGTCGTCGCCGCCGACGTCAGCACCGAAGGCCTCGACGACACGGTCGCCAAGGCAGGGCCGCTCGCCGAACGCCTCACCACCGTCACGATGAACATCGCCGACGAGGCCTCCGTTGCCGCGGGCGTCGCCGAAGCCGTCGCCGCTCTGGGCGGACTCGACGTGCTCGTCAACGCTGCCGGCATCCTCCGCTCCTCGCACACGCACGAGACGACGCTCGACCAGTTCGAGCAGGTCATCCGCATCAACCTGGTCGGCACGTTCCTCGTCATCCGCGCGGCGATCCCCGCCCTGCAGGAGGGCTCCTCGGCCGCCGTGGTCAACTTCAGCTCGACCTCGGCCGGATTCGCACACCCCTACATGGCGGCCTATGCGGCCAGCAAGGGCGGCGTGCAGTCGATGACCCATGCGCTCGCAGCGGAGTACGCGAAGAGCGGTATCCGCTTCACCGCGGTGCAGCCGGGGTCGATCTCGTCCGGCATGACCGACGGGTCCGGACGGAGCAACCAGAGCAACGGCCCCGGCCTCCCCGCCGACGCCGACATGAGCCTGTTCATGAAGCTCGCACCCGCGATCGGCGAGGGTTTCGCCGGACCGGAATCGGTCGCCGGTGTCGTGGCGATGCTCGCGAGCGAGGACGGCGCCTTCATCACCGGCACCGAGGTGCGCATCGACGGCGGCACCCACTTCTGAGGTGCCCGGAGACGTCTGAGAGGCGCAGAGGGGGCACCGGCCGATGCCGGGTGCCCCCTCTGCGTCTGCGCTCAGCCCAGCGGCTGCTCAGCCACCGATCCGGGTGGTCTTGACCTCGTTCACCCGCACGACGTTCGTGCCGGTCGCGGTGCCGGCCCGGTAGGAGAACACCGAGGGCGAGCCCTCGCTCTGCAGCGCCGCGGTAGCGTCACTCGCGGACACCTGCCACGTCGCCGGTTCCGGCTGCCCGTCGGCCCACACCTTGGCGCGGATCGTGGTCGAGGACGACCCGGTCGTCTCGGTCGACAGATGGAACACGGTGCCGGCACTCCAGGTCAGCCCCGGCACAGCGGCGCTCGCGATGGCCGTCCCGTTGCGCTGGATCACGACCCACGTCGCCCCATCAGCGCGGTGCCACGCCAGGGCGCGGTAGCCGGCGTCCGCGTTGCGCCGAGAACCCGCTCCGACGTAGACGGTGCCAGACTCCGGACCGCCGGAGAGCGTGTAGGACATGGTGGTGGCGGAATCCCGCACCGACGCATCGTCCAACAGCATCTCCCTGGTCTGCCCGGCGACGAGGTCGATCACTCCCGCACCGTCGGCCACCGAGAGAGCCGTCGACTTGCCCTGCATGGGCGTCCATACGCCACCGACCTCAGCAGTGCCCCAGCCGGATTCCACCGCACGGTCGAACCGGTCGGATGCCACCACGACATCGGCCACGACGGGAGCCGTCACCGCGACCTGCTCCTCGCTCGACGCCGACAGTCCGCTGCTGTCCGTCACCGTCAGCCGCACGGTGTAGGTGCCGGCCGCCGCATAGTCATGCGTCGCCGTCGCGCCGGTCGCCGACGAGCCGTCGCCGAAGTCCCACGCGTAGCCGCTGATCGACGCTGCGCCGTCTGCGATGGATCCCGACCCGTCGACCGCGACGGTCAGGTCGGTCGCCTGGGCCGTGAAGGCCGCCGTCGGAGCCTTGAGACCCTTGCCCAGCTGGAAGTGCGAGCGCACCTGGTCGGCGTTCAACGCGAGCGGGTACACCGCGGCCTCGTCCAGCGATCCCTTGAAGTAGTTCGACGAAGGAGCAGAGGGCCAGCCCGTGAGCGCGTCTCCCCCGATGCGGAGGTAGGCGGGGTCGGTCTTGGCCGTCGTGACCGCGGCGTCGGACGCGACGAGCTCGCCGTCGACGTACAGCTTCATCCCGGCCGCACCCTGCGACACGACAGCGTGATGCCAGACGCCGTCGTTCAGCGCCTTGGTTCCGGCGATCGTGGATCGGGCCTGCCCGGCGAAGACGCCGAAGGTCAGGGTGCCGCTGTTGGCCATGTACAGCTGCCGGTCGACGCTCGCGGAGCTCCCCGTCTTGGCCGCTCCGGAGCCGATGAGCATGCCACCGGTCTTCGTGGTGGTCTGGAACCAGATCTCCGCCGAGAACTCGCTCGACACCGGCGCCTTCGCATCGGAAGACACCCGCCCGTTCGTGGTGCCGTTGAACGTTGTCGAACCGGTGCCGCTGTTCTCGATGCCCGACGACGAGGTTGAGGTTCCCGTGCCGCTCACCGGGTTGTTCGATCCGGCCCAGTCCTTCGAGACGTTGCCCATCGGGTAGTACAGCGAAGGCTTGTCCGCGAGGATCTTCTTCGAGTAGGCCGAGGCGGTGCCCGCCGTGGCCTTCGCGTTCACGCTCGCGCTCGTGGCGATGTTGCCGTCACGGTCCTTCGCGACCACCGTGTAGCTCTGCGTGGCTCCCGGGGTCGCCGTCGGGTCGTCGAGGGTGACCGTCGTCTGCTTCCACCAGGTGCCGTCCGCTGTCGCGGTGGCCACAGGCTCGGTGGCACCGTCGCGGCGCAGCTCGTAGGTGAGGGTCAGGTCGTCCCTGTCCCAGTTCGTGGGGATCGACACCCGGGCGCTGCCGGGGACGGGCGAGGTGCCCGCCGTGGGCTTCCATGCCGCGTCGGAGAGCCGGGGCCCGTCCTTCGCACCACCCGGAGGGTTCGTGGAGAAGCGCACGATTCCCTCGAACTGCCCGTTGTTCACCGAGCGGAACTCTCCGCCGATCGAGATCATGTCGCCCGCGCCCGTGATCGACAGGCCCGCCTGGCCGAGGCCGCTCGTGGTGCCGACCGCGAAGTCGGGCGCCCACTGGTACGGCGACGGAGCGGGGGTGCCGGCCCAGTTGGCGTACCCGGAGTAGGTGTTCGCGGAGAGGGTTCCGCGCGCGTCGGCCGTGTAGGCCTCGGCGTACTGGTACACCGCCGGGTTCTTCTGCGGCTGGAGCCCCATCGTGTTGCAGGAATGCATGTGGCTGGTCGTGTAGACCACCTTGCCGGTCGAGTAGACGCCGTAGTGATCGCCGTGGCAGTCTGCGATCCACCGCACCGCACCCGTGCCGGCCTCAGCGGCGAACGTGCCCTCGAGGTTGCCCCCGCCGGCCCAGCTCCACCCGGTGCCGTAGACGGTGTTCGCGTCCGTGGCGAGCGCGAAGATGCCGGAGTTGCTGCTGCTGCCGCTGTTCTTCACGACCTTGGAGATGCCCCAGGCGGTGTCGGCGGCACCCGTGGACTTGTCGACCGCTG
This sequence comes from Microbacterium sp. Beta, assembly GCF_005502545.1. Classification (NCBI taxonomy): domain Bacteria; kingdom Bacillati; phylum Actinomycetota; class Actinomycetes; order Micrococcales; family Microbacteriaceae; genus Microbacterium; species Microbacterium sp. Beta. The sequence goes on along the minus strand of NZ_SCOG01000006.1, from coordinate 132,553 downwards.
CGGAACCGCGCAGGCTGCTGCCGTTCACCGCGGAGAAGCGTCCTCCCACGATGACGTTCGTGCCCGCTGGATCCATGACGAGGGCGTCGACCTGGCGGTCGGCCTGCGGGGCCCAGCTCAGGAGCGCTCCGTTCTTCTGGTCGAAGGCCGCGAGGTTCTTCCGGGCGACGCCGTTGGCCTGGGTGAACAGACCGCCGAGGTAGATGTTCGACCCGTCGGTCGTGATGGCGTACACGCCGCTGCCGCCGATCGAAGGCGCGAACTGCGGGACCAGCTCACCGGTCTTGGCATCGAGCGCCGCGAAGTTCCAGCGGTCCTTCCCGTTCACCTTGTTGAACGAGCCGCCGATGTAGATGCGGGACCCGTCGGGAGACGCGGCGACCGCCTTGATGACGCCGTTGACCGTCGGGGCGAACGAGGACAGAGCACCCGAGACGATGTCGTAGGCCAGCACGTTCGAACGGGCGGTGAGGGCTGTCCCGGGCGCCGCCTTCGGCTCCCGCGCGTTGTCGAACTTGCCGACCGCGTACACCGTTGTACCGATCGTGGTCTGCGCCCATACGTAGCCGTTGTCGATCTGCACAGTCGGGATCGGGTCCGACGTCACCACGTTCTCGTCGCGCTGCAACTGCGGCGGCATCGTCGGCGGCACATCCGCCGCGGCGGCCGCCGTCGCTCCCACACCCGACAGACCCGCGATCAGCAGGCCGGCCGTCAGCATTGATGCGACGACACCTCTTGTCCGTCGCCCGAAGCGTGTCCGTCGCCCGAAGCGTGTCCGTCGCCCGAAACTCGTGTTCCCCACCGTGACTCCCCAGTCGATGCTGTCCCGAACGCGGCGTGATCATCCCCCGCGCGCTCGACGACATCGAGGCGGCGAAAGATCGCCGCGACGCGGTGGTGTGAACTCCCCAGTTCGAAACTCCCCAGTCCGACCAGCCATGCCAGTCGGTCGCAAACGCCAGACAGGCGTTGCGCACCCACGCTAACACATCGCGCCTCCCGATCCGGAGGAACGCTCGAAGCCGACCGGATCAGCGCCACCGCACCGCCGCCGTATCAGCGCCGCGGCACCGCCGCCATCGCCGCTGCCCCACGTCCGACCAGGCGTTCCAGCGGGCCCCGTCCGAAGAACATCGACCAGAGCGTCGTCAGGAGCAGCAGTCCGAGCGCGGTGGCCGCCCAGAAGGCGTTGCTCGAGAAGAACCCTCCTGGCCCGGCCACCAGCACGACGGAGAGGACGTGAGCGCTGTATGCCGTCAGGGGCATGGAGCCGAGCGCGCCGAGCGGCAGCAGCACCCAGCGCAGCGGCCGGCTCAGCAGCAGACACAGCGCGATGACCACGAGCGCGAAGCCGCCCGATCCGAGGATCTCTGCGGTGCCGCCGCTGTGCGGTTCGACCGCGAACACCGCGGTGAGCACGGCGCGGAGGGGATCTGTCTCGGTCAGCGCCTGCGGATATCCCTCCCACCCGGAGGGCGGGGAGACGACACTGCCGGAGCTGCCGCCGGAGAAGGAGCTGCCGGAGAAGGAGCCGCTGTCGGAGAACGAGCTGCTGCTGAAGCCCCCGGCGAGTCCCGCTGCCTGACCGATTCCGCCCAAGCCGTAGCCGATCACGGCGAGCACGAACCCGATCCCGAGCGCGACCGCCGCCGTGCGCAACCGCTCGACGTGCAGGCGACCGAACGCCATGCCGGCGAGCACCAGCGCCATCCAGACCGTGATCGGATACGTGCCGTAGAGCACGAATCCGATACCGGAACCGTAGGGGTTCAGCATCACCGCGTTCAGGAAGGCGAGCAGTGACGGGCCCAGCAGCGCGAGCACCGCACTGGCGCTCAGCAGCTGCCAGGGCCGCCACCGCAGGAACGGGATGACCGCGACGTAGAGCAGACCGTAGAGCGTCAGGATCACGGCGATCGGGGTGTTCAGCATCTCCAGCGCCAGCCCGATCACGAAGATCACCGCACCGCGCCCGATCAGCTGCAGGCGGATGCTCGGGATCCGCTCGCGGTCGGGAGCGGCACTGCGCCCGGTCATCAGGGCGATCGAGATACCGGCGAGCACCGCGAACAGGATCGAGGACCGCCCGTGCACCAGGTCGGTCCACGTCGAGGGGTCGAACCAGTCGAATGCCTCTGTCTCGCCGATGTGCGCTCCGGCCATGCCGAGGATCGCCAGTCCTCTGGCGATGTCGAGCCCGAGGATGCGCGGCGGCCGCCCGAACTCGCGGAACCACTGGACAGGAGCGAGAGCGGTGATCACCCCATGATCGTAGGGGGCGATTCCCGGCATACGATGGAGGGCTATGTCTTCTCCCGTGATCTCCTATCCCCCCGAGCTGCCGGTCAGTGCGGCGAGGACCGAGATCGCCGACGCCATCCGCGACCATCAGGTCGTGATCGTCGCCGGTGCCACGGGATCGGGAAAGACCACGCAGCTGCCGAAGATCGCTCTCGAGCTCGGGCGCGAGCGCATCGCGCACACCCAGCCCCGTCGCCTGGCCGCACGCACCATCGCGGAGCGCGTGGCCGAAGAGCTGCAGGTCGAGCTCGGCACGCTCGTCGGCTACAAGGTGCGCTTCACCGACAAGGTGTCCGACGCCACGCGCATCGCCCTGATGACCGACGGCATCCTCCTCAACGAGATCCACCGCGACCGTCTGCTCACTCGCTACGACACGATCATCATCGACGAAGCGCACGAGCGCTCCCTCAACGTCGACTTCCTGCTCGGCTACCTCGCCCGCATCCTTCCGGAGCGTCCGGATCTGAAGGTGATCATCACCTCCGCGACGATCGATCCGGAGAGCTTCGCGAAGCACTTCGCCGCTCCCTCGGAGACCGGCGGCGACGGAACCCCCGCCCCGATCATCGAGGTCTCCGGCCGCACCTATCCGGTGGAGATCCGTTACCGCGGGCCGGTCGAGGATGCGGACGACGAGAGCTCGCCTGCCGAGCCGGAGGACGAGGTGTCGGCGATCGTCTCCGCCCTGCGGGAGCTCGACCGTGAACCGCCGGGAGACGTGCTCGTCTTCCTCCCCGGTGAGGCCGAGATCCGCGACGCCGCGGACGCGGTGCGCGGCGCCTACGCGAACGACCGCTCCCCCACCGAGGTGCTGCCGCTGTTCGGCCGCCTCTCCGCCGCCGACCAGCATCGGGTGTTCGAACGCAGCAGGGTGGCCGGCGTGCGCCGTCGGGTGATCCTCGCCACCAACGTGGCCGAGACGAGCCTCACCGTGCCCGGCATCAAGTACGTGATCGACACCGGCACGGCGCGCATCTCCCGCTACAGCAACCGCTCCAAGGTGCAGCGGCTTCCGATCGAGCCCGTCTCGCAGGCCTCGGCCAACCAGCGTTCCGGTCGCGCAGGCCGTACGAGCGACGGCATCGCGATCCGCCTGTACTCAGAGGACGACTACGACAGGCGGCCGGAGTACACCGAGCCCGAGATCCTGCGCACCTCGCTGGCCTCGGTCATCCTGCAGATGCTGTCGCTGGGCTTCGGCGACATCACGGCGTTCCCGTTCCTCACCCCGCCCGACTCCCGTGGGGTGAAGGCCGCGTTCGACCTACTCACCGAGCTCGGCGCCGTCGAGGCGTCGCGCAGGGACGGATCCCCGCACCTGACCCGCATCGGCCGCGCGATCTCGCGCATGCCGATCGATCCGCGGTTCGCACGCATGCTGATCGAGGCGGGGCGCCCTTCGACGGGCTCGGCGCCCCATTCGTCTGTGACACGCGACGTGCTCGCGATCGTCTCGGGCATGACGATCCAGGACGTGCGGGAGCGGCCGGAAGAGCGTCGGGAGGAGGCCGACCGCCTACATGCGCGGTTCGTCGACCCGACCAGCGACTTCCTGACCCTGCTGAACCTGTGGAACCACCTGCGTGAACAGCAGCGCGAGCTCGGTTCGAGCGCGTTCCGTCGACTCTGCCGCTCCGAGCACCTCAACTACGTGCGGGTGCGCGAGTGGTTCGATGTGCACCGCCAGCTCCGCACCCTCGTGAAGACGAACGACCGTGACGGGGAGGGCGGGGGCGCCAGCGACCCCGATGCGATCCACCGCGCCCTGCTCTCCGGCCTGCTCTCGCAGATCGGCATCCTCGACGAGCGCACCGCCCCCGCCGGCAAGACGCACGCCCCCGCGAAGGAGCAGAAGGGTCGGCGCATCGCGGAGTATCGCGGAGCCCGAGGGATCCGCTTCTCGATCTTCCCCGGCTCCGGGCTGCGCAAGAAGAGCCCGCGCGCGGTGATCGCCGCCGAGATCGTCGAGACCTCCCGCACGTTCGCACGCACGGTCGCCGCGATCGATCCGGCCTGGGCCGAACCCCTCGCCGGGGATCTGGCCAAGCGCCAGGTGACCGAGCCGCACTGGTCCAAGGATGCGGGGGCCGCTGTCGCGTTCGAGAAGGTGACGCTCTTCGGGCTCGAGATCATCCCGCGCAGGCGCGTGCAGTTCGCGCGCATCGACAGAGCCGCCTCACGCGAGCTGTTCGTGCGGCACGCGCTGGTCGAGGGCGAGTGGGATCCGACGCGGATCGACAAGAGGGTGAGTGCGTTCTGGCGCAGCAACGCCGAGCTGCGCAAGCGCCTCGAGAAGCTGGAGGAGCGCGAGCGCCGCCGCGACATCCTCGCGGGCGACGAGGCCGTGTTCCGTTTCTACGACGAACGCATCCCCGCCGAGGTTTTCGATGTGCGCTCGTTCGAGAGCTGGTGGCGCGAGGCCATGGCGGCCACGCCGAAGCTGCTCGTGATGCGCGAGAGCGACCTGATCGACGACGAGGAGCGCGCGGATCAGCGCGAGTTCCCGACCCGGTGGACGCAGGGCGATCAGGTGCTCGGCCTCGCCTACCGATTCGAGCCGGGCGCCGACGACGACGGAGTGAGCGTCGTCGTGCCCCTGCCCCTGCTCGCCCAGATCGAGGATCGCGGCTTCGACTGGCAGGTCCCCGGCCTGCGTGCCGAGCTCGTGACCGGTCTGCTGCGCGCTCTCCCCAAGGCCATCCGTCGCCACGTGGTGCCCGCGGCCGACTGGGCGGAGAAGTTCGGTGCCGAGCTCATCGACGAGGGGCCGGAGTCGCACGGCGGTCTGCCCCCGCGCACGCTCAAGGAAGCCCTCGCCCGTCGCATCCAGCCGCTCGCCAATCAACTGGTCTCCGCCGCCGACTTCGACGATGAACGGGTGCCCCCGCATCTGCGCATGAACTTCCGCGCCGTGGACGAACGCGGCAGGATGGTCGGCTCCGGACGCGATCTGCGTGCCCTGCAGACGCAGCTCTCCGACCGCGCTCGCAGCAGCGTCGCCCGCTCGATCGCCGCCCCTCCCCGCTCCGGCGCCCCCGGCGCGAAACGCGGCACCCCGGGCGAGGGCGTCGAACGCATCGCCGCCGCGTCGCTCGAGCAGACCGGTCTCACGGCCTGGACTTTCGGGGAGCTGCCGGAGGTGCTCGACACCCGCGTCGCCGGAGGGGTGGTCCGCGGCTACCCGGCCGTCGTCGATCAGGGCAAGACGGTGTCGGTGCGTGTCGAATCCACCCCCGACGCGGCGGCAGCGGCGACGCGCGACGGCGTGCTGCGGCTCGTGCTGCTGGGCGTTCCCTCTCCGTCCTCGTACGTGCAGGAGCACCTCACGAGCCAGGAGAAGCTGGCGCTCGCAGCCTCGCCGTATCCCTCAGCGGCCGCACTCATCGAAGACTGCCGCGCGGCAGTGGCCAGAAAGGTCATCCAGAGCCTCGTGCCGGAAGGGATCGTGCGCAACGAGGCCGATTTCGACCGGGTGCGGGACGCGGTCTCCGCCGTGCTCGTCGACGAGCTGTTCACCTGCGTGTCGCTGGTCGCACGCATCCTCACCAAGTCCCGGGACGTCGAGCGCGGCATCAAGTCGCAGAACTCGCTGGCCCTGCTCGGACCACTGAACGACATCCGCACCCAGCTGAGCGGCCTGCTGCACCCGGGATTCGTCTCCGCCGCGGGAGCCGAGCGCCTCGCGCACTTCCCCCGCTATCTGGAGGGGATGCTGGACCGCTTGAAGACTCTGGCGAGCGAGCCGGGCAAGGACCGCGCGCGCATGACCGAGTACGAGCGGATGGCGAAGGCGTTCGAAGACGCGGGCGGCACCATCCCCCTCGCCCCCGACGCGACGCCCGCGCTCGTCGAGGTGCGCTGGCTGCTCGAGGAGTATCGCGTGAGTGTGTTCGCACAGCGTCTGGGCACCGCGCAGCCGGTGTCGCCTCAGCGCATCATGAAGGTCCTCTCCGGCCGCTGACCCGAGACCGGTTCCCGCGTACCCCGGGTAGCCTGAACGCATGGCTCGCGCGATCGTCTACACCGAAATCGGCTCCCCCGCTGTCCTCCACCTGATCGAGATCCCGGATCCGGTCGCCGCACGCGGTGAGGTCGTCGTGCGGATCGAGGCGGCGGGAGCGAACCCGATCGACGCCAAGCTGCGGGGCGGCAAGCGCCCGTCCCCGCCGATCACCGAGCCGCGTCCTGTCGGCTTCGACGGCGCCGGCATCGTCGAGGTGCTGGGCGAAGGGGTCGACGATCTCGCCGTCGGCGACCGGGTGGCCATCCGCGACGGGAACGGCACCTACGCCTCGGCGCTCGCGATCGCGACCGAGAAGCTCGCGAAGCTCCCCGACTCGGTCACGACGGCCGAGGGCGCCGGGATCGGCATCCCCGCGGGCACCGCCTACCAGTCGCTGCGCTCGCTGGGAGTGACGGAGGGCGACGTGCTGCTGGTGCACGGCGGTTCCGGATCCGTCGGCCAGGCCGCCGTGCAGTTCGCCGTCGCCTGGGGTGCCACCGTGATCGCCACAGGAAGCCCCGCCCGCCACGACCAGCTGCGCGAGCTCGGGGCGATCCCCGTCGCCTACGGTGATGGTCTGCTCGACCGGGTGCGAGCCGCCGCTCCGTCACCCGTGACCGTGGTGCTCGACTGCGCCGGCACCGATGAGGCGATCGAGGCGTCGCTGGCGCTCGTCGCCGACCGTGAGCGCATCGCGACGATCGTGCGAGGGCCGGATGCGGCATCCTTCGGCATCCGGGCGTTCTCCGGCGGCTCGCCCGTCCCGCTGACCACGCAGGAGCTCGCGTGGCGCGCCGAGGCCCTGCCCGAGACGATCGCCCTCCTCGACGCCGGCGACTTCACGATCGAGCTCGGCCCTCAGCTGCCGCTCGCCGAGGCGGCGCAGGCCCATGAGCTCATGGAATCCGGCGCCGCCTCGGGCAAGATCATCCTGCTTCCGTAGCGCAGAGCGGCTGCTTCTGTAGCCGAGAGCGAGGGTCAGGCGGGAGCGACCGGTCGACCGATCGACAGCATCAGGCGGTTCGCCCAGTTGAAGAACGCCGCGCCGTGGATGACATCAGCGACCTCCAGGTCGTCGAGTCCTGCCGCCCGCAGCCGGGCGATCTCGTGCTCCCCGAATGTGCTCGGAGTGTCGGTGAGCGCGACCGACGCGGCCACGATCGCGTTCCAGCGCTCGCCGAGATCGGCGTCGACCCCCTCGTCCAGCAGCAGGTCGACGTCCTCGACCCGCTTGCTGTGGTGCGCGGCGAAGCGGGAATGCACCGAGGCGCAGAACACGCACCCGTTGCGCCGTGATGCTGCGGTCGCCGCCAGCTCGCGGTCGGCGCGCGGCAGACCCTCGGCGACGTTGTAGAAGATGTCCTTGTCGACGAGTGTCCGCGCCTTGAGCACCTCGGGGTCACGGGCCAGCAACCGGAAGTAGTCGTTCTTCGCCCGCGCGGCATCGACGAGTCCGTCGTAGTGCCGTGGCGTCAGCTCCTCCTCCGCGAGGGGCTCGAGATGCGGGACCCAGCCCACCTCTCCGCGGGTGAAGGCGTGCGGGTGCGGGGCGTCTTCGTGCCGGAGCACGGTCTGCGCGGCGGTCATGCGGCCTCCTCCTCGGAGATCTCGGTCTGGGCGGTGAGTCCTGCAGCGGCGAGCGCACGGAGTCCGGTGACGACCCGCTGCTGGAAGGCGAGGAACGACACCAGCTGGGACAGCGTGACGATCCCCTCGGTCGACCACCCGGCATCGAGCAGTCGCCCGAGATCGGCGCCCGACGCTTCACGGGGCCGGAACACGAGCAGGTGCGTGTGCGCGAGGGCTGCGGCGAGGCGCTCGCCGATGACGGCGGTCACGGCACCATCGGGCTCATACCGTTCGCCCTCCGTGTTCTCGGACTGCAGGCCGAGTTCGGTGTAGGCGCCGAACGGACCGCTCGTCGACGCCCCGGCTGCCTCGGCGAGCACTGCTCCCGCCCGCTCCGGATCGGCCTCGCGTGCGCGGGCGGCATAGAACGCCGCTGTCGCATCGTCGACGCCGGCGAGTCCGGTGGCGAAGGCTGCGACGAGCTCGCGCTCCGCCTGCGACACATGCGCGACCGTGACCGGTCGGAAGAGGGCGTCGAAGCTCGCCTGCAGCTGCTCTCTGGTGACCGGACGGCGGCGGCGCAGCTCGTCCAGCTCCGGCGTCACCCCCACGATCCGGTCCACGGTGTCGTCGGTGAGGACGGTGTCGTCCGTAAGGACGTTGTCGTCGGTCATGCGTTCTCCTTGATCGTCTCGGTGTTTGCTGTCTCCGCGATGGCGTAGCCGAGGGCCGGGGCGACCTCGTCGGCGAACAGTGCGATCGAGCGCAGCACGTGCTCGTGCGGCGCATCGACCGAGTGCACCTGGAAGGCCACCTCTGTCGCGCGGGTGAGGGTGGCGTCGGCGGCGAGCGACTCGGCAACCTGCTCTGGCGTGCCCAGATGCGTGTCGAGCGCGGCTATCAACTCGTCGATGTCGTCACCGGGGATGGTCTGGCCCTGCCGACGGAAGCCCTCCGCCGCCCGACGCAGACCGACCTCGGCGAACCGCAGAGCCTCGGCGCGGTCATCCGCGACGAACACGGTGCGCGAGGCGGTGATCCGCGGAGTCACCCCGACCGGCAGTGCCTCGAGGTACGCGTCGATGATCGGGTCCTGCAGCTCGGACAACGGGGCGTACAGGCGGTCGGGCCTGCGCGGCTGAGTGCGGGAGAGCAGGAGCCCGTGCCCGTGGATGCCGGCGCGGTGACCGCCGGGAGCGGAGAAGGTGGCCTGCCACACACGGTCGGCGAGGTCTCCCGCATCCGGGTAGAGCGTGTTGCCCGCGCCGACGTCGCGACCGGCGAGGCCGTCGAGGAGCGTGCGCAGCTTGCGGTCGTAGGTCACTGCCTTGTCTCGCACATCCTCCCCGAACGGCACGAACGACGACGGGGTGCCGCCGCTGCCGAGGCCCAGATCCACTCGCCCCCCGGAGAGCAGATCTGCGACCACGGCATCCTCGGCCACCCGCACCGGGTCCTCCAACGGCAGGGTGATCACGCCGGTCCCCAGTCGGATGTCACTCGTGACGGCGGCCGCGTGCGCGAGGAACACCAGCGGCGACGGCAGACCACCCTCGGCCGCGTGGAAATGATGCTGTGCGACCCAGGCTCTCCCGATCCCGTGGCGCTCCGCCTGCTGGATCTGCGAGGTGGCGAGCGCATACCTCTCGGCAGGAGACGCGTCGTCGAGCAGACGCGTGAAGAACGCGACGGTGGGCCCGGTCGAAGGGGCGGATCCGGTGGTCATACGACGATCTCCGTTCGTCCGGGGACCGCTGCCAGCAACTCCCTGGTGTACTCGTGCTGCGGGTCGCGGAAGAGGTCTTCCGTCTGCCCCTCCTCCACGATCCGGCCGCGGCGCATCACCGAGACCGTGTGACTGATCCTGCGCACGACGGCGAGGTCGTGCGAGATGAACAGGTAGGTGAGCCCGAGCTCCGCCTGCAGCGAGGTGAGCAGTTCCAGGATGCGCGCCTGCACGGTCACGTCCAGCGCCGACACCGCCTCGTCGAGCACCACGACCTCGGGATCGATCGCGAGGGCCCTCGCGATCGCGACACGCTGCCGCTGTCCGCCCGAGAGTTCGCGCGGGGTGCGCCGCGCGACGTCGGACGGGAGCGCGACCCGGTCGAGGAGAGCGAGCGCGCGTTCGCTGCGCTCGGCGCGAGATCCGACGTGGAAGTTCTGCAGCGGCTCCGCGACGATGTCGACGATCTGCTGGCGGGGATCCAGCGAGGCGAACGGGTTCTGGTAGACGAGCTGCACACGGCGGCGCAGCGCTCGCAGCTGCTCGCGCTTCGCGTGGGTCACGTCTTCTCCGGCGACCTCGATGGTCCCGGCTTCCGGCTGATGGAAGCGCGTGACGAGTCGCGCCGTCGTGGTCTTCCCCGACCCCGATTCGCCGACGAGCGCGTGGGTGGTACCACGGCGCACCCGGAACGAGACGTCGTCGACAGCGCGGAACCGCTCCCGGCCGGCGACGCGGAACTCCTTCACAAGCCCTTCGGCGACGATCGCGTACGGGTTCTCCGCGGCGACGGCTGCGGCATCCCGCAGGAACGGCGGGGCGTCCGGACGCCGGAAGCCGGTCGTGAACGCGGGAGCATCGGCGAGCAGCTGACGCGTGTACGGGTCCGTCGGTGCGGCGAGCACCTCCTCGCTCCGCCCCTGCTCCACGATCCGGCCGTCCTTGAGCACGACGAGTCGCTCCGCCCGATCGGCGGCAACGCCCAGGTCGTGGGTCACGAGCAGGATGCTGGTGCCCTCCTCGCGCTGCAGCTCGTCGAGCAGATCGAGCACCTTGCGCTGCACCGTGGCGTCGAGGGCGCTGGTGGGCTCGTCGGCGATCAGCAGGCGGGGTCGCAGGGCGATCGCGGTCGCGATCAGCACACGCTGCCGCATGCCTCCGGAGAGCTCGTGCGGATACTGACGCGCCCGCAGATCCGGGTCGTCGATACCGACACGGTCGAGCAGCTCGACGGCCCGTGCACGACGCGAGCGCCGATCCCGATGCCCGTGCAGGCGCAGGATCTCCTCGACCTGCTTGCCGACCGGACGCACCGGGTCGAGGGAGGTCGTCGGATCCTGCGGGACCAGGCCGATCTCCGCACCACGGATGCCGCGCAGCGCACGATCGGACCACCCGGAGATGTCGAGGTCGCCCAGGACGACCGTCCCGCCGTCGACCCTGCCCCCTGCGGGGAGGAGCCCGAGGAGCGCGTGGGCGGTCGTGGACTTGCCCGACCCCGACTCCCCGACGAGGGCGAGGGTCTCCCCCTCGCCGATCTCGAAGGAGACGCCGTGCACGACTTCACGACCCCCGTAGGAGATGCGCAGATCCGATGCGGTCAGAACGCTCATCGCGTGCCCCTTCCGATGCGGTGGCTGATGCGGTTGGCGCTGAGCACGACCGCGACGACGATGAGACCCGGCAATGCCGTGAGCCACCAGGCGGTGCCCACGTAGTTGCGGCCCTCGGCGATCAGCAGTCCCCATTCCGGGGTGGGTGGCGGAGCGCCGTAGCCGAGGAACCCGAGCGTCGAGATGGCGAGGATCGCCGTCCCGAACTGCAGGGCGGCGAGCGCGACGATGGGGGTGAGGGAGTTGGGAAGCACGTGTCGACGCAGCACGGCCAAGAAGGTGGCACCGCTGCCGAAGGCGGCCTCGACGTACTCGGTGCGCCGCACCCGGGCGACCTCGGCGCGCATCAGCCGCGCGAACGCCGCGACGCTGCCGAGTCCCACGGCGAGGGCGGCGTTGACCGTGCCGAATCCGAGCAGGATGATCACCGAGAGGGACAGGAGCAGCCCGGGAATCGCGAGCAGCACGTCGACGATGCGCATCAGCACGTCGTCCACCACCCCGCCCACGGCTCCGGCTATCGCGCCGAGAACCGTGCCGAGGGCGAGACCCACCGTGACGGCGATCAGCGCGCCCGAGAGCGAGTGCACGGCACCGTGCACGACACGGCCGAACAGATCACGGCCGAGGGTGTCGGTGCCGAACCAATGCGCGGCACTCGGCGGCAGCAGCTTGTCGGCCGGCACACCGGTGAGCGGGTCGCCGGGCACGAACACGCCGGGGATGACCGCCCACAACACAGCGACGGCGACCACGGCGAACGCGAGATACAGCCCCCAGGCGCGGCCGCGCAGACGGCCAGGGCGGCGAGGGGTCCGCGGAAGCTCGGGGACGGTCGGTGTCGGCTCGGAGTCCGGTTCGACACTCGTCGCAGCGATCACGGGAGCGGTCATGCGGGCACCTCCTGAGGCGCGGGGCGGGCGGCGACGGACGCGGTGGAGCGCGCGACCGCGCGCTGACGTGGGTCGATGAGCGGCGTGACGAGGTCGACGGCGAAGCTGATGACGACGAAGCCGAGCGCCGAGAGCAGCACCACACCCTGCAGCACCGGGATGTCCTGGTTCGCGACGGCCTGCTCGGTGAGACGGCCGATGCCCGTGCGGCCGAACACCGTCTCGGTGACGACGGCCCCCCCGACGAGTTCCCCGAACAGCACGCCCGCGATCGTCAGGGTCGGCACGGCGGCGTTGCGGGCGACGGAGCGCGTGAGCACCCACAGCGGCGGGGCCCCCTTCGCCCGGACCACCGTGACGAACGGCTGCGCCTGCACCTGATCGATCGCGCGGACCAGCACCTGCGCCAGCGGAGCCGAGATCGGCACGGCGAGGGTCAGCACGGGCAGGATGAGTCCGCTCACCGGGTCGGCCCCGACGATCGGCACCCAGCCGAGCCCGAACGAGAACACCTGGATGAGCAGGATGCCGAGCCAGAAGACCGGCACCGCGACGAAGAGACCGGGCACCTGACGAAGTCCGTCGCGAAGCCAGGCGAACGGGGCGAGCGAGGAGAGTCCGGCGATCAGCACGGCCAGGAGCAGAGCGACGAGGAGCCCGAGGGACGCGAGCAGCAGCGTCGCGGGGAGCGCCTCCGCGAGCATCGTCAGCACGGGCGTGCCGAACTGCGTGGAGTAGCCGAAGTCCCCGGCGAGGAACCCGAGCCCCGCGTGCACGTACTGCTCCCACCACGGCAGATCCGTGCCGTAGGTGGCTCGGATGCTGTCGAGCTGATCCGGGGACAGCCCGAGGCTGGGGTCGGAGAACTTGATCAGGATCGCATCGCCCGGCAGCAGCTGCAGCAGGAAGAAGGTGGCCGTGAAGGCCGCGATCAGAACGATCGCGGCCTGCCCGGCTCGTCGGAGGACGAAACTCATCGACGCACCATCCCGATCAGTGCTCGGCGAGCCAGACGCCGGAGAACGTCGGGCGTCCGACCGACTCGAAGGCGACGCCGTGCACGTAGGTCGCGGTGCCGTACACCTGCGGCTCCTCGAAGAGCGGGATCACGTAGGCCTGCTCGGCGATGTAGTCCTGCACGGCCTGAGATGCGGCGACGCGCTTGTCGGCGTCCGGCTCTGAGGCCACGGCGAGCAGCAGGTCGTCGAGCTTCGCGTCCTTCGAGATCAGCACATCGCGGTTCTTCGTGAAGTACTGGCTCTTGATCACGTCCAGATCCGCGCGTCCGACCATCGAGTGGTAGAAGCCGGTCTTGAGCGGGTCGCGCGTGTCCTCAGCGTAGCTTCCGGCATCACCGGGCTTGACCGAGAGCTCGACACCCACCTTCGCCAGCTGCTGCGCCACGAGCTCCAGGGTCTGCTTCGACAGCGGCTGCGGCTTCGCCTCGTACACCGTGATCGAGAGGCGCTCGCCATCCTTCTCGCGGATGCCGTCGGCGCCGGGCTCCCAGCCGGCCTCGTCGAGCAGCTTCTCGGCCTTCTTCGGGTCGTAGGCGTAGTGCTTCGACTCGTCCTTGTAGCCGAGCGCCTGGGAGGAGAGCACCGACGTCGCCACCGGGTAGTTCTCGGTGAACAGCGTGTCGACGACCTCCTGCGCGTTCACCGCGGCGATGATCGCCTGCCGCACGCGGATGTCGGTGAGCAGCGGATTCTCGGGACGCAGGGCGATCGAGTTGTTGACGCCGCGGGTCTGCGGCGCGTAGAGGGTGAAGCCGGCTGCCTCGACGCGGTCCTCGTCGAACGCCTGCACGTAGCGCACGTAGTCGGCCTGGCCCGCGAGCAGCGAGCCGATCCGCACCGAGTCTTCGGGGGTGATCAGCACGTGCACGGCGTCGAGGTACGGGCGACCGTCATTGTCGACGCTGTCGGGTCCCCAGTCGTAGTCGTCGCGCGCGGTGAGCGTGTACTCGGTGCCGAGCTTCTCCCCCGTGACCGTGAACGGACCGGACCCGATGATCTCGGCGGCGTTGCCCGCGCCGAAGTCCTCGATCGTGCCGTCGAGCGTCTCCGGCGACAGCAGACCCGAGTTGATGGTCGAGGTCGCCTGCAGGAACCCGGGGGACGGTGCGGAGAAGTGGAACGTCACGGTGTCGTCGTCGACGACCTCGCAGCTGGCGTAGTTGTTGATCGCCTCGGAGACGGTCAGGCCCCGTTCCGCATCGCCCAGGCCGTAGGTGTCGAAGTTCTTCTTCACTGCCGCGGCGTCGAGCACCGTGCCGTCCGAGAACGTCACGTCGGGGTTCAGGTTGAACGTGTACTCGGTCGCGTCGTCGTTCACGGTCCAGTCGGAGGCGATCCACGGCTCGATCTCGAGCGTGTCAGGGTTCTGCCAGGTCAGGCGGGCCGCGATGTTGTTCACGATGCCGCCGTTGGGGTAGAAGCCGGCCTGCGGCGGATACAGGTTCGTGTACGCCTGGTGCTCGAGGTACGTGAGCGTTCCACCCTTTACGGGGTCGCCGCCTTCGGCGGGAGAGTTCGCCGGGGCGGGCGTCGACGCGCAGGCGGCGAGGCTTCCCGCCAGGATGAGCGGCACCGCGATGGCGGCGGCGCGGAGGAGGCGACGGTTCATGGGTGGGTCTCCAGGTTTCGGGTGTGATGCTTCGGGTGAGGTACTGTGTGTCGAGATGCCGTGCGTTGAGGTGACTTCACGGTAGGAATCAGGGGCGGGAACGCGCGACCCGGGCGACGCCGGTCGTCATGCGTCGACATACGACGTAATGCGCAGGCGGTCGCGGAGTGTGGTCCCGTCGCCCTGCTCCTCGCTTCGCAGCAGCCCGCGACGGCGCAGCTCCGGCGCCGCGTTACGCGTGAACGCCTCGAACTGCGCCGGTTGGAAAGCCGACAGCACGTTGAACCCGTCCGCCCCGCCTTCCTCCCGCCAGGTCTCGAAGTGATCGGCGATGGTTCCCGCGTCACCGACGACGAAGGCGGCCGGCACCGCGTGCGCGGCGACCAGGTGCCGCCAGGTGAGGGGATCGGCGGTCGCGCCCCCGGAGACGTCCAGCCCGGCGATGAGGGCGAGACGTTCGATCAGCACCGCACCGCGCTCCCCCAGCCGGAGTGCTTCCGCGGCAGTCACCGGCGCATCGAAGGTGGCGGAGCGCAGCGGGTCGTCGACCGGAACGTCGAACGCGTCGGCGAGCGCGGCGATGCTGCGGTTCAGCGGGAACGCCGTCCGCGCCGCCTGGTGCCCCTCGGCGAGCGGCACCAGGGCGAGCAGCCGCTCCACGATGCGACGAGCATCGGCATCCGTGTCCGCGACGACCGGGAGCACCGGCGCGATCACCTTCAGCGCATCGGGCGAGCGTCCGGACTCGGCGGCGATGTCCCGCAGCAGCCGTCGTGTGGCGATGGCGTCCGCCAGCGTCGGTGCGGCGGTCAGGGCGAGATCGGCCTCGGTCGCCGCGAGCGCCCTCGACCGCGGCGATGTGCCGGCATGCACGATCGGGATCCGGCCCTGCGGAGGTCGAGCGACGTTGAGCGGCCCGGCGACCCGCACCTGAGCGCCCTGCAGCTCGGCGGCGCGCAACCCCTCCGGATCGATCAGCACCCCACGATCGGCGTCGGCGATCCAGGCGTCCTCGCCCCACGAATCCCACAGCCGGCGCAGGGCTTCGACGAACTCCTCTGCCCGGTCGTAGCGGGTCTCGTTGTCGGCGTGCGCGTCGCGACCGTGGTTGCCGGCCGCGCGCGGCTCGGCGCCGGTGACGAGGTTGATACCGGCACGGCCGCGGGTGAGCACGTCGAGCGAGGCGAGCGACCGCGCGGTCGTGTACGGGTCGGCGTAGGTCGTGTTCACCGTGGCGATCAGGCCGATCCGCGAGGTCACCCCCGCAAGGAAGAGCACAGCGCTCACGGGGTCGATGCGCGCCAGCAGATACGGATCGCGGAACTCCAGGTCCGGCCCCGTGGCGAGCCAGTCGCCGAAGAACAGATAGTCGAGCCCGGCATCCTCTCCCTCTCGCGCGATGTGCCGCAGGATGTCGGCGTCTCTCGCAGGGTCGCGGTGCGCCCCTGGCTGCCGCCAACCCGAGGGATACGCGCCGAGGGTGCGCACCATGGCGCCGATGATGAGGGGTTCGGTCATGCCCGTCACGGTAGGAGCCGCTCCCCACCCGCTGCCATGGCGTCGATGCCGGGCGTCACGGAATGTAACAGTCCGTCACACCCGGAGCACCCCCTACGCTGAGACCATGACAGGTCTTCGGTGGGGAATCCTCGCGACCGGCGGAATCGCCGGCGCATTCGCGTCCGATCTGCGAACCGCGGGGCTCGACCTCGTGGCCGTCGGATCCCGGTCACAGGAGTCGGCCGACGCGTTCGCCGCCCGCTTCGACATCCCCCGCGCGCATTCTTCGTATGAAGACCTCGTCGCGGACCCCGATGTCGACATCATCTACGTGTCGACACCGCACCCGATGCATCACGAGAACGCCCGCCTTGCCCTCGAGCACGGCAAGCATGTGCTCGCCGAGAAGGCGTTCACCCTGAACCGCGCCGAGGCGGAAGACCTGCAGGCGCTCGCCGCCGAGCGCGGTCTGCTGGTGATGGAGGCGATGTGGACGCGGTACCTGCCGCACATGGTCCGCATCCGCGAGCTCATCGCCGACGGCGCCCTCGGTGAGATCCGGGCCGTGAGCGCCGATCACACCCAGCTGCTGCCCTCCGACCCCGCGCATCGGCTCAACGCCCTCGAACTCGGTGGCGGCGCCCTGCTGGACCTCGGGATCTACCCGATCTCCTTCATCTGGGACATCCTCGGCGCACCGACCAGCATCCGCGCCGTCGGCCGCCTCATCGAGACGGGAGCCGACTCCGAGGTCGCCACGGTCATGACCCACGACGGCGGTGCGGTCTCGACCAGCCTCTCGTCGTCGCGGGCTGCAGGCCCCAACGTCGCGAGCATCATCGGCACGGCGGCCCGCATCGACATCGACACCGTCTGGTACAGCCCGACCACGTTCCGCCTCGTCCTGCCGGACGGCACGGTGCAGGAGAGCTACACCTCCGAGGTCGAGGGCCGTGGCATGCAGTTCCAGGCGCTCGCCGCAGAGCGTCTGGTGAGCGAAGGCACCCTCGCGGGCGACATCCTGCCCATCGCCGAGAGCGTCGCGATCATGGGCACCCTCGACGAGATCAGGGCGCAGATCGGCGTCCGCTACCCCCGCGAGGAGGTGTGAGCATGGCCGAGACCACCGATGCCCGCGTCGCCGTCTACCTCGACTTCGACAACATCGTCATCTCCTGGTACGACCGGGTGCACGGTCGCAACGCCTACGGCAAGGACCGTCAGCGGATCAGCGAGAACCCGAACGACCCCGAGGTCACCGAGCGATTGAGCCGGGCGATGATCGAGGTCGGCGCCATCATCGACTACGCGGCCTCGTTCGGCACGCTCGTGCTCACCCGCGCGTACGCGGACTGGTCCTCCCCCGTCAACGCCGTGTACCGCTCGCAGCTCGTTGCCCGCGCTGTCGACCTCGTGCAGCTGTTCCCCGCCGCGGCGTATGCCAAGAACGGCGCCGACATCCGGCTCGCCGTGGATGCGGTCGAGGACATGTTCCGCCTCCCCGATCTCACCCACGTCGTGATCGTCGCGGGGGACAGCGACTACGTGCCCCTGGCTCAGCGCTGCAAGCGCCTCGGCCGCTACGTGATCGGCGTCGGGGTGTCTGGCTCCACAGCCAAGTCGCTGGCCGCCGCGTGCGACGAGTTCGAGTCGTACGACTCGCTGCCCGGTGTCGTGCGCCCCTCCAAGCCGGTCGCCGCCGCGGCCACTCCCGCGGTCGAGGCGCCGACGCCGGTGGCGGAGGCTGTCGCCGAGACGGTGACGGAGACCGCCTCGAAGCCGAAGGCCGCCTCGAAGCGATCGCGCTCCAAGGCCGCCCCGAAGGCGGAGGAAGTGCGGGTCGAGGACAAGGTCGACGATCAGGAGGTGGCGACGCAGCTGCTGGAGCGCGCGCTCCGTCTGGGGCACGACAAGGCCGACGCCGACGAGTGGCTGCACAGCTCCGCGGTCAAGACGCATATGCGTCGCATGGACCCGTCGTTCAGCGAGAAGGCACTCGGCTACCGGTCGTTCTCCGACTTCCTGAAGTCCCGCGACGACATCGCGGAACTCGAGGAGACCGGGCACGAGCGTCTCGTCCGCCTGCTCGAGCCCTGAGAGTGGTTCGCGACGTGGCGGCCAGGACGCGGTGATCCGCTCCTGGCCGCCACGTACGGCCGGTGTCAGAGCGTGGCTTCGAACGGGTCGAAGTCCGCGGCGATCGACCCCACCTGATCGAGGGTGCTCTCGACCTCGACGAAGCTCCGCGCCTCGGCGGCCTCCTCGATCGAGAGCAGGGTGTCGAGCACGTGGTAGCCGAACTCGCCGGTGGCGACGTGTGGACGCCCCGCGGCGATCGCCCGCGCCATGTCGAGCAGCCCGACGCCGCGACCGGACAGCACGCCCTCCTGCTCGACGTCGATGATCTGCTGCTGCACGGGCTCCGGCGGGATGAACAGACGTGTAAGCGGACGGGTGATCGAGATCGCGCCGCCGAACGTGTTCGGATCCGGGATCACGATCGTGCCCTCGGTGCCGGTGATCTCGACGATGCCCTGGCGGACGACGGGTGAGTCGGTGCTGTACAGGCTCTGCGCCTGCCCACCCTCCTCGAACGCCATCAGCACGCTGAGCGTCGAGGGGATCTCGACCGGGAACTCCTGACCTGCGAGTTCACCGACCTGCACCCGGCGCGTGGGAGAGCCCTGCAGTCCGAGTGCTGCGACCGAGGCGACAGGCCCGAACACGTGCACGAGAGCCGACACGTAGTACGGTCCCATGTCGAGCAGCGGTCCGCCGCCCTTGGCGTAGAGGAACGCGGGATTCGGGTGGAAGATCTCCGGCCCCGACCACTGGAACGTGGTCTGCGCGAACAGCGGACGCCCGATGTCGCCGCGCGCGATCGCCCGCTTCGCCGTCTGCACGCCAGGACCGAGGACGGTGTCGGGGGCGACGCCGACGCGCAGGCCCGCCGCGTCCGCTTTCTGCAGCAGGCCGCGGGACTCCTCGCGGCTCACACCGATCGGCTTCTCGGTCCAGACGTGCTTCCCCGCCGCGATGATCGCCTCGGAGACCTCCACGTGCACGGCCGGGATCGTGAGGTTCACGACGATGTCGATCTCCGGATCCTGGAGCACCGTGTCGACACCGCCGGCACGAGGCACGCCGTACTTCTCGGCCTGCGCCTTGGCGCGCTCCTCGAGCAGGTCGCCGATCGCGACGACGCGCACGTCGGGGAACGTCGTGAGGTTGGACAGGTACTGGTCGCTGATGTTCCCGGCACCGATGATGCCGACGCCCACCGCCATCAGGCCGCCACCTTCTCGTCGAGGTAGACCCGGCTGCGCTCGATGGCGTCGAACAGGTCTCCCTCGTAGTGATCGAACTCGACGATCGCGAGCTCCAGCGCCGGCGCTGCCGCGATGGCCTCGATCAGCGGGACGTTACCCTCACCGGCGGCCACCTGATCGGCGGGCGGATACGCTCCCGCGAGAGCGGGGTCGAGTGTGCCGTCCTTCGCGTGCACGGCGATCACCCGACTGCCCAGACGCTCCAGCAGCGCGACGGGATCGACGCCGCCACGGGCCACCCAGTACAGGTCGACCTCGAGCACGACGCGGTCGTCGAGCAGCCCGGCGAGGACCTCCAGGCCGGTGACGCCGTCGAACACGGCCTCCAGCTCGTGGGCGTGGTTGTGGTATCCGACCCGCACACCGACGGCCGCACCGATCTCCGCGGCCTCGTTGAGCAGTCGCGCCGTCTCCTCGATCTGCTCGATCGACTCCCAACGCGCCGGTTCGGTGTAGGGGTCGATGACCGTGTCCATGCCGAGCACCTTCGCCGCGGCGAAGACCTCGGCCGGGGAGGGGACGGGCACCGTGGTGCCGCTGCCGTCGGGGTTGACGAACGACGGCGACGCCAGGAAGGCGTGTCCGGAGGGGGCGACCAGACCGGCGGCGGTGAGCGCGGCTGCGAGGGGCTCGGCGCGTCGCACGAAGTCATACGGCTCGACGGCCGTGAAACCGCGGGCTGCCACCGCCTGCAGGGAGGATTCGAGGTCGGCCTCCAGCTCGTCCTTGATGGTGAACAGCTGCAGGGAAGTCCGAATCGTCATCGGTCGTGCTCCTTCGGTCATCGGTGACGTGGCGGGACCGGTGTCCCGTTCAGGCACGCTATCACCAAATACCTCCACGCGGAAGTTTTGAATCGCTAGACTGCCCTCATGCCCCTCGACACCCCCGAACCCCCGGAGCCTCCACGGCAGCGCGGGGCCTACGCGAAGGGGATCGCCCGTCGGCAGGAGATCCTCGACCGTGCCATCGAGGTGTTCGCCGAACGTGGCGCCGACCGCACGAGCCTGCGGGCCATCGCGCGCGAGGTCGGGGTCACGCACGCGGCTCTCACCCACTACTTCGGCTCCCTGGAGGAGCTCCTCGTCGCGGTCTACGAGGAGAGCACCGTACCGTCGCGCCAACCGAGCTCTCCCCCGCCCGACGCGACGCCGGTGGAGATGATGATCGAGTCCGCGCGGCTCAACCGTGCGATACCCGGTCTCGTGCAGCTGTACTCGACGCTCGTCGCCACGGCGCTCGAGGAGGGCCATCCGGCGGCGCGCACGTTCGCCACCGCTCGCTTCACGCGCCTCCGCGCCCGACTCGCCGACGTCGTCCGACGCCAGCAGGAGGAGGGGAGGATCCGCGACGACCTCGACGCTGATGCGGTCGCGGCCCTGGTGGTGGCGGCGTCCGACGGCCTGCAGACGCAGTGGCTGCTCGACGAGTCCGCTCCTCAGCACGAGGCGCTCGCCCTGCTCGATCGGCTGCTGCGACCAGGAGCCTGACGACGGGTGGACCGCGGTGCGGGGCGATGCGAAGCCGAGGCTAGGCTCGAACCGTGACGCCCGTGCCGCAGTCCCCGTACGTCAGAGCACTCGGCGAGCGCATGGCCGACCTGCACCCCCGACTGCGCCTGTACTTCGCACCGATCCCGGACGGAACGACCGGCGTCGGCGAGGGGGTGTTCGAGCGAGTGGGCACTCCGCGTCGATGGCTGTGGCCGTTCCTCCGGGTCCTCGAACGACGCGGCGTGGTCGCTGCGGGGTGGGAGCGAGAGGTGCCGTTCCGCGTCGAGAACCGCACCATCGCGTCCAGAGCGCTCAGTGAGCGGACCTTCTTCTTCGGCCGTGGCACGTGGACCATGCGAGACGCCGTCGCACTCACCCGCCATGGCCGCGTCGTCGACGAGCTCGGCGAACCGGGCCTCCTCGCCGTCTGCTTCGACGTCGAGGTACGTCAGGGCGCACTGCACCTGACGAGCCGAGCCGTCGGACTTCGCTTCGGTCGCCTCCGGGTGCGGATCCCCCGGCCCGTGGCACCTGTCATCCGCCTCACCGAGCGCTTCGACGACGACCTCGATCGGCAGCGCATGGCCCTGACCGTCGATGCGCCGTTCCTCGGCCGCCTGTACGAGTATCGGGGAGAGTTCGCCTATCGCATCCAGCATCACGAGAAGGAGCAGACCGCATGAGCACAGGACGGGTCGTCATCGGCGGTTCCACCGGGTTCATGGGGCGCTTCCTCGTGCCCCGGTTCCGCGCGGAGGGGCGCGAGGTCGTCACGATCTCGCGTTCAGGCGCCGACATCCGCTGGGGCGATCAGGTGGAGATCGATCGCGCCGTCGACGGTGCCGCCCTCGTGATCGGATTGGCCGGCAAGAGCGTCAACTGCCGTTACACCCCAGAGAACCGGGCGGAGATCTTCCGCTCCCGCCTCGACACCACCGCGTCGCTGAGCACCGCGATCACCCGGTCCTCCGCACCTCCCGCGCTCTGGATCAACTCCTCGACGGCGACGATCTATCGCCACGCGGAGGATCGTCCGATGACCGAATCGACGGGCGAGGTCGGCAGTGGGTTCTCGGTCGAGGTCGCGAAGGCGTGGGAGAAGGCGCTGTTCGCCGACGAGCTCCCCGCCACCCGCCGCGTCGCCCTGCGCAGCACGATCGTGCTCGGCCACGGCGGCGTGCTCGGCCCGGTGAGAGACCTGGCGCGGTTCGGGCTCGGCGGGTCCCAGTACGACGGACGATGGCCGGTCAGCGCGGCTCGGCGCGCTGCGGGCACGGGACATCTCCCCGGCGCGCGTCGTGGCCGCCAGCGTTTCAGCTGGGTGCACATCGAGGATGTCGCGCGCATCATCGACTTCCTCGAGCGGAATCCGGCGCTCGAGGGCCCCGTCAACGCTGCCTCTCCGCATCCGGTGGACAACGTCGAGTTCATGGGGACGGTGCGGCGGGCCCTCGGAGCGCGGATCGGGGTTCCGATGCCTCGATGGATGCTGGAGCTCGGAGCCATCGGCATGCGCACCGAGACCGAGCTGATCCTGAAGAGCCGGTGGGTGCTGCCGGAGAAGCTCACAGCGGCCGGTTTCGAATTCCGATATCCGTTCCTGGAGGACGCGATCCGCGAGTCCTTCGACCTCCTGCCGGTAGATCAGGGGCTGCCGGCCGCCTAAGAGGTGCCGGCTGGCGCGTCGCCGTCGGCCCCGCGCTTCTTCTCGATCTCCTGGCGCAACCGCCACTCCTCGATCTCACGGTCGAGATCCGCGATCTGCTGCTCGGTGGTTCTCGTGTCCCTCGGTGGCGCCGGACGCACGTCGGTCGGCGCCGCGGGCCGCTCAGCTCGTCGCATCCGCGGCATCTGTATGCCGGACTCCCCGTACTCGCGGCCGAGACCGAACCAGAGCAGGCCACCGATCAGCGGCAGCAGTATCACGATGATGATCCACGCCAGTTTCGGCAGGAACTTCACCAGCGAGCTGTCCCGCGTGATGATGTCGATCAGCGCGCCGATCATCAAGGCGATGACGAGGAGCGAGAACAGGAACGACATGAGTTCAGGGTAGACGACGCCGCGACGGACCGCAGGGGTCTACGGAAGCAGGTGTCCGCCGGCACGGAACAGTTCGTACCACTCGGGTCGGGTGAGCGCGACATCGGCACCGGCTGCCGCATCACGCACCCGCTCGGGCGTCGTGGTTCCGAGGACCACCTGCATGCCGGCGGGGTGGCGGGTGATCCAGGCGGTCGCGATGGCGATCGGGGTGACGTCGTGCACCGCCGCGAGGCGATCGATCACGGCGTTCAGCTCCGCGTAGGCGGGGTTGCCGAGGAACACCCCGTGCGAGAAGCCGTCCTGGAACGGCGACCATGCCTGGATCGTGATCCCGTTGATACGGCAGTACTCCACGATGCCGCCGCCATCGCGCACCAGGCTCTGGTCATAGCCGGCCATGTTGGCAGCGACCGGCTGCGCGATGATCGGTGCGTGCGTGATCGACAGCTGGAGCTGATTCGCCACCAGCGGCTGCCGGACTGCGGTGCGGAGCAGATCGATCTGACGCGGGGTGTGGTTCGAGACGCCGAACGCCCTGACCTTTCCCGCGCTCTCCAGGTCATCGAACGCGCGGGCGACCTCCTCGGGCTCGACGAGCGCATCGGGGCGGTGGAGCAGGAGCACATCGAGGCGGTCGGTCCGCAGAGCAGCGAGCGAACCCTCGACCTGGGCCACGATGTGCTCGTAGGAGAAGTCGAACATCCCCTGCGAGGGCACGATGCCGCATTTCGTCTGCAGCACGATCTCGTCGCGCTCGGAAGAGGTCAGCTGCAGCGCCTCGGCGAACCGCGACTCGCAGTGGTGCATGCTGCCGCCGTAGATGTCCGCATGGTCGAAGAAGTCGATGCCCGCAGCCCTCGTCGTGTCGTAGAGGCGGCGGATGTGCGCGTCGTCCTTGTCGTCGATGCGCATCATGCCGGCGATCACGGCGGGGGCGGTGGACGATCCGAACGACACTGTCTTCATGCCCCCACGCTATCGCCAGGCACGGACACGGCGGTCCGGCACAGCAACCGTCAGGAGTCGTCGCCTGCCGCTCCCGGAAGAAGCGCGGTGACCGGGATGCCGAGCACATCGGCGATACGCACGAGGTCGACGACGGTGAAGTCCTCCCTGCCGTCGAGAAGCTCCCCCAGGGCGTCAGGGCCGATACCCGAACGCTCCGACAGCTCGGAGAAGGACACCCCGGCGTGAAACCGTGCTCCGTCGACTTCCGATGCCAGCAAATGACGCAATTCCGTCCCCATACGCCTACACTAGCGCCACGAACGGACACGCATGGGGGTCGAATGGGCCAGAATGGCGGCATTCTGGCGTCGTCGCGCTGCTATGGTGAGCCGGGTGAAGACACCTGCAGAGGAGTTCAACGAGGCCGTCGGTCGCCAGATGCGCGCGGAGATCGCCGCCTCGCGGAGCAGCATCGCCGCGATGGCGCGCAGCATCGGCATCGCCCGAAGTGCACTCGACAACTACGTGACGGGCAAGCGAGCGATCCCGGTACCCGTCGTCTACGCGGTCTGCGCCGACCTCGGCGTCGAGCCCCATGTCCTGCTCGCCCGCGCGGAAGAGCGCCTCAGAGCCGACGGCGAGACCACAGCGCGCATCACGCCGATCCGGCGCACCCCCGATGTCGCCGGCCCCCGCGAAGATAGCCGTGAGGTCGCCTTCGAATCCGGCGTCCGGCACGACGCCGACACCGACGACCTCTACGAGTAGGCCGATACCGGCTTCCGTCCGCGAGACGTCACGAGGAGGAGAGAATGCACCAGCTCCTCCACCTCGCCGACGCACAGCGGGTGCGCGTGGTCGAGCGGCCCGGCCGCACCCGCGGGGGCTACGACCCCACCACGCGCACGATCCGCCTCGCTCCGGGGATGAGCGCCCGCACGACCCGCAGCGTGCTCGCCCATGAGCTGGGGCACGCCTGCCTCGGCCATTTCCCCCCGACGACATCGGCCACACGAACGCAGCAGGAGCGTCAGGCCGACGAATGGGCGGCGTCC
Organism: Microbacterium sp. Beta; assembly: GCF_005502545.1. Lineage (NCBI taxonomy): Bacteria > Bacillati > Actinomycetota > Actinomycetes > Micrococcales > Microbacteriaceae > Microbacterium > Microbacterium sp. Beta. The sequence continues at coordinate 107,443 of NZ_SCOG01000006.1, read as the reverse complement.
CGCCTGATCACGCCGCGGGCGTATGCCGAGGCGGAAGAGGTGCGCGGGCCGCACCTCGCGAGTCTCGCCTTCGAGCTGGACGTCACCATCGAGTTGGTCGAGGCCTACCAGCGCCTGCTGCGTCAGAGGCCCCTCGTCACTGCTGGTTGAATATCGGCATGGCCTTCCTCGTCACCCCCGCCCCCGTCACCCTCTCCGGCGAGCTCGTGGAACTCCGACCTCTCGATCGATCGCACATCGACGGACTGATCGAGGCCGTGCAGGAGGATGGCCTCTGGAAGACGGCGTGGTACACCTCGGTCCCCGCACCCGATGGCGTGGCGGCGGAGGTCGAGCGACGGATCAGCCTCACCGAGAAGGGCGAGATGGTCCCCTTCACCACCTTCGACACCAACGGTCGCATCCTCGGGCTCACGTCGTACTACGACATCGTGGCCGACGTACCCCGACTGCACATCGGCTTCACCTGGAATCGACCGTCCGCGCACGGCTCGGGCACGAACGCCGAGTCCAAGCTGCTGCTGCTGCGTCACGCCTTCGAGACCCTCGGAGTCTTCCGCGTCGGCCTCACCACGCAGTGGGTCAACTTCCAGTCGCGGGCGGCGATCGAGCGCCTCGGCGCGAAGCAGGACGGGGTCATGCGGGCGATGAGCCGCTACCGCAACGGCGCGCTGCGCGACAGCGTGGAGTACTCGATCATCGAACCGGAGTGGCCTGCTGTCAGGGCGAACCTCGAGGCGAGACTCGCCAGACGACGCTGACGTCGACATCGGGAAGCCGGATCCCATACCGGTACTTTGCGCGAGAATCCTCGCCGGATGCGTGTCCTCGAACGCGATCGCCGCCATGATTCATGGAGCCTGTGCCGGAATTCGCACAGGAGGTCGGGCGCAGATCGCGTCCGCGTCGCTTCGCCCGGAGAGGTATCGCATGGCCGACCCCACATCCCGCGTCCCCCTCGATCCCGAAGACGCACGCGAGAACGAGCGCGAGCTCACGGGTGATCGCACCCTCGCGGTCGCAGACTTCTCCAACGAGGAGGCGGGGTATCACAAGACACTCAAGCCCCGCCAGATCCAGATGATCGCGATCGGCGGCGCGATCGGCACGGGGCTGTTCATGGGTGCGGGCGCACGTCTCGCATCCAGCGGCCCTGCGCTCATCCTCGTCTACGCCCTCTGCGGTTTCTTCGCGTTCCTCATCCTCCGCGCGCTCGGCGAACTCGTGCTGTACCGCCCTTCCTCGGGCTCCTTCGTCTCGTACGCGCGAGAGTTCTACGGTGAGAAGCTGGCGTTCGCGAGCGGCTGGCTGTACTTCCTGAACTGGGCGATGACCTCGATCGTCGACGTCACGGCCGCCGCGCTCTACGTCAAGTTCTGGGCGCAGTACTGGGAGCCGCTGCAGGTCGTCCCCCAATGGCTCATCGCCCTCGTCGCTCTGGTCGTCGTGCTGTCGCTCAACCTGGTCAGCGTGAAGCTGTTCGGCGAGATGGAGTTCTGGTTCGCGATGATCAAGGTGACCGCTCTGGTCGTCTTCCTCGTGGTCGGGACCTGCTTCATCATCTTCAACGGCACCACGGATGTCGGAGTCACCGGGATCGCCGTCATCGCCGACAACGGCGGCGTGTTCCCGATGGGTTACTTCGCCCCGATACTCGCCATCTCGGGTGTCGTGTTCGCGTACGCGTCGATCGAACTCGTCGGCACCGCCGCCGGTGAGACCTCAGAGCCCGCGAAGGTCATGCCCAAGGCCATCAACACAGTCGTGGTGCGGATCGCCGTCTTCTACGTCGGCTCGATCCTGTTGTTCTCGCTTCTGCTGCCGTTCGACGCGTACAAGGCCGGGGAGTCGCCCTTCGTCACCTTCTTCACCCACATCGGATCGCCGCACACCGGAGCGGTCGCCGGGTCGGTCATGAACTTCGTCGTCCTCACCGCAGCGCTCTCCAGCCTCAATGCGGGCCTCTACTCCACTGGTCGCATTCTGCGATCCATGTCCGTCAACGGCTCGGCGCCTCGCTTCACGGCGAGGATGAGCGCGAACGGCGTCCCGTTCGGCGGCATCCTCCTCACCGCCTCGATCACGCTGATCGGGGTCGGCATCAATGCCCTCTGGCCCTCGCAGGCCTTCGAGATCGTGCTGGAGGTCTCAGCGATCGGCATCATCGGTGGCTGGGCGACGATCATCCTGTGCCAGCTGAAGATGCATGCGCTCGCGAAGAGAGGACTTGTGCAACGCTCGTCGTTCCGGATGTTCGGAGCCCCCTACACGGGTTACCTGACCCTGGCGTTCCTGCTGTTCGTGCTGGTGTCCATGGGGTTCTCCGAGACCGGGCGTTGGGTGCTGGCTTCGCTCGTGCTGCTCGTCCCGGCACTCGTCATCGGATGGTTCGCCGCGCGCGACAAGATCGCCGAGGCTGCCCGGGCACGGGAAGGCTTCACCGGCGTCCTGCCGGTCGTCGCCGGGCGCCAGGCAGCGGAGTCGTTGCGGCGCAAGAAGTCCTGAGGCGACGACGCGCCACGGGGGTTACTCGGTGGCGTTGCCCGACCAGTTGTTCGAGCGACGAGTGGCCGAGCCACCCTGACGGAGGAGGAAGGCCATGGCCAGGGTCACCAGCAGAAGACCGCCGCAGAAGGCGAGCGCCTGGAACGCCGGCAGCCCGAAGGAGATGCCCATCAGCAGGATGCCTCCGATGAAGAGGATCATGAAGAAGAGGAAGCTGAGGATCACGGGATCTCCTGTCGTCGGTGCCGTCTACCAGGATAGCCCGGACTGGGAAACCCCCTGTGCACGTTCTTCGAGGTCTGGTGTGCTCGGAGCATGAACACTCCCCTCACCGCCGTCGCCATCTCCTTCACCCTCAAGCCGTCTCCCGCGTCGTCCAGCTCCGACCTCCTCGCGACGCAACTCCTCGACGCCCTGGCAGAGCACGATGTCACCGGCGACCTCGTGCGCGCCGTCGACTTCTCGCTGAGCCCTGGGGTCGAGAAGGACATGGGTGACGGTGACGAATGGCCGCGGATCCGTCAGCAGGTGCTCGACGCCGACATCCTGGTCTTCGTCACGCCGACCTGGATGGGTCAGCACTCGAGCGTCGCGCAGCGCGTGCTCGAACGCCTCGACGCTGAGCTCGGCGAGACCGACGAGGACGACCGTCCCATCCTGTTCGACAAGGTGGCCATCGCCGGTGTCGTCGGCAACGAGGACGGCGCCCACCACATCGCGGCGATCCTGTTCCAGTCGCTGAACGACATCGGGTTCACGGTGCCTGCGCAGAGCTCTGTCTACTGGAACGGCGAGGCGATGCAGACCACCGACTACAAGGACCTCGAGGAGACTCCCGAGAAGGTCGCGTCCGCGATCAGCACTGCCGCCAGGAACGCCGCTCACCTGGCGCGGTTGCTCAAGGCGCAGAAGTACCCCGCGGAATGACGTCGATCAGGCCGTGAGGTCGAGGGCCCATTCGTTCACGGTCATCTCGGCGCCACGGAACTGGTCCGTGACCGTGCCGTGCAGCGTGAAACCGTTACGTCGGCAGACTCCGTTTGAGGCGGAGTTCTCGATCGCGGGACAGGCCATCAGGAGCCGCCGCGGCTCGGGGTGCGCACGGGCGTCGTCTATCAGGAGGGCGAGGGCTTTCGATGCGACCCCGCGCCCCTGCGCTTCGGGTCGGACGAACCATCCGGTCTCCCATGCCGGCTCATCCCTCCACACGACCGGCCAGTAGCCGATCGACCCGAGCGACATCCCCTCCTCGTCTTCGACGACGAACATCCGCGCTTCCCCGGAGGCGACCAGGCGCAGGTAACGGGCGTGGCGCTCCGTGATCTGGTCGTCGGTCTCCGGCCCGTTGAGGTGCGCGGTCATCTCCGGGGTGTTGGCGGCATGCAGCAGCTCGAGGTCGTTCTCGGACCAGGTCCGGAGTCTGAGGGTTTCCATGCACGGATCTTGCCACGGGCCGCCGACATCAACAGGGCGAAGATCAGTTCGCTCCCGTGCGGTGTGCTCGGGAGAGGTGTAGGTTGCGGAGATGGAGCCGATCCGAGTGGGGCTCGTGGCGGACCCGGCTTCGCCCACCGTCGTCGCACGTCGGATGACCGATCTCACACCGCCGCTCGCGGCGCAGGCCGACGGCTGGATCGTCGAACTCCTCAGCGAGCCGTTCACCCTCGGATCCGAAGACGTCGACGTCGCCCTCGAACGACTCCGCGCGCACGCCGAGCAGAACCGGTGGGACCTCGTCGTCGGCGTCACCGAGCTCCCGCTTCGCGACGACGACGGTCGCTATCTGCTGGCGGCGATCGATCCTCGACGCCAGGCCGCGGTGCTGTCCCTGCCCGCGCTGGGCGGGTACCGGGTGCAGAGCAGGGCCCGCCACGCAGTGCGCGGGCTCGTCAGCGGTATGGCTGCTCCCGCCTCGCCCGAGGAGCAGCGTCTGCCGCTTCCCCGCCTCAGCGCCCGGGGGCGCGTGCTGCGGGGCATGGTGCTGGCGAACCGTCCGTGGCTTCTCGCGGCCGGCCTCAAGTCCGCGCTGGTCGCAGCCCTGGCCACCGGGGCCGTGGCGACGATCGAGCCGACGGTGTGGTCGCTCGCCATCTCGCTGTCCGGCTGGCGCCTGGCGGCAGCGACCGTTGCCTCCATCGCGATCCTCATCGCCTGGATCGTGATCGACGGCAGGCTCTGGGACCGCCCGGACGACGACTCGACACAGGCGCGCGAGAGATCCCGCCTCTACAACACCTCGACGATCCTGACGCTGACCATCGGCATCATCATCTGCTACCTGGCGTTGTACGTGGTGAATCTGGCCTGGGCGCTCTTCGTGCTCGATACGACCGTGATGAGCGAAGCGCTCGGGCGGACGGTCGACGTCGAGGATCTCTTCGTGCTCACGTGGTTCGTCGCATCGGCGGCGACGCTCGGCGGGGCTCTGGGCACGGGTTTGGAATCCGACGACGCGATCCGCGCCGCCACCTACTCGAAGCGTGAGGAGGATCGACGCGCCCGCCTGGCCGACGAGAGGAGCCGCGGGATCGAGTGATGCCACGGCTCCTCTCCCCGTCGATCGTCCGGGTCATCCGAAGGCGGAGATCGCCCCGAGTCCGAACACGACCGCAGACACCAGCCCGCCGAGCGCCAGGCGGATCACACGCCAGGTGAGTCGGCGTCGCGTCCGGATCCACGGGAGAGCGTCGACGCGCAGCACGAGCCCCACCACGCCACCGGCGGCGAGCGCGACGGCCGCGAACCACAGCGCGATCGGCACGCCGGCCCAGCCCGTGGCGAAGTGCAGCACGGTGAACACGGCGAGGAGTCCGACGGATTCGGCGATGGCGGCCGTCCGGTCCGCGATCTGAACCCAAGATCAGGCCAGAACTCCTTGCTGCTTCGCGAGAGCGTTGTACAGCGCGCATCTGTCGAGGAGCTCGTCGTGTCGTCCGACATCGACGATGCGGCCACGCTCCATGACGATGATCTTGTCGAAGTCCCTCACTTCAGCGAGCCGATGCGACGCCATGAGGATCGTCGTGTCTCGCGCTCGCTCGCGAAGCAGCACTGACAGCCGCTCCGCGGAGACGGCGTCCAAGCTCGATGTGGGTTCGTCGAGCAGCAGCATACGTCGATGAGAGAGCAAGGCACGAGCGACCCCGAGACGCTGCCGTTCACCGCCCGAGAGATTGCTACCAGAAACAGACACGGGACGGTCGAGGATGTCGGCGTCTGCTCCGTCGAACAATCCCACGTCCCGCAACGCCTCCAGGAGTACGTCATCGGAAAGCCCGCGATGTTCGATATCGAGGTTGTCGCGAACGGATCCTCCAATCGGCGGGGAGTTCTGTGGCACCCACGCGAGATGGGAGCGATATTCGATGAGCGGGACATCGTGACTCAGGGTGCTGTTCAGGAGGACGGAGCCCGAACTGGGTTCGTAGAACCGCTCGACGAGCGCGAACACCGTGGACTTCCCGGAGCCGGACGGACCCACCACAGCGACGTGCTCGCCTTCTCGGATCGTGATGTCGAGGGGGCCGATCTGTGCGCCGTGTCCTGCCGCGGCCTGCGGGTACTCGAAGGTGACGTTCTTCAGAGACATCAATGGACCGTCACCCCGGCTCCCCCCGACCGGCGTGTGCTGAGCACGAGCGTCCTCTTCTGTGGACGCGGAGACAATCTCGTCTATTCGGTCGACAGCGGCGAGTCCCGTCTGAATACTGACGAAGGTCGAGCCAACCTGGGACACGGGACCCACCATCATCATTAGGTACATCATGAAGGCGATGAGCCCGCCGAGGGACAGACTGCCCTCAGCGACGCGGACACCCCCGAGAGCGAGAGTGATGATGAGAAGCGCCTGGGTTGCAAGAGTCATCACCGGCTGCATGTACGCGCCCAGCCGGGCCACGAGGATGGCATGACGTCTGACATTCCCGGCGTCCACGGCGACCAGGTCGAGCTGCGGCTGGCTCACACCGTAGGCGCGGATCAGGGGCAGAGCCGTTAGAGTGCGTTCGAAACTGCCGGTGAGGGTGGCGGTGGCCGCCTGAGTCTTGGCGGATGCTGTGCGCACCAACCGCCCCATCAGTGTCGACAGCACGGTGGCGACGACCGTAATCACCAATGACAGTGCGAAGAGCGTCGGGTCGATGGCCACCATGAGGCCCGCGGCAACGACGAACGTGATGACCGCGGCGAGCAGTTTGAACACACCGGTCGTCAGGACGGATGCCGATGCGGCGGTGTCAGAGATCATGCGAGAGAGGAACTCACCCTGCGGTACGCGCTGCACGTGAGCCATCGGCAAGGAGACCACCTGCTTCGATACCCGCGTGCGCAGGTCGAGGATGAGGTCGTGCGCTGTGCAGGCGAGGGCATAGGACTCCACCCCGGCGAGCAGCGCCTGAGCGACCACTGCGGCCGTCAGGATCAACACCGCAGAAACTGGCACGGAAGCGGAGGTAAGCGCGTCGAACATCCGCTGCAGAAGGAGCGGCTGAGCAAGCCCCAGGCCAGCACCTGCCAGCGACAACACGACAAGCCCGCCGAGGCGCCAACGGTGGCGTCGGATGAAACCTCGAAGCACGGCGCTGCGGATCACCGTTGCGTCCTTCGAGTCGCGACGAGCGCGGCGGTGAGCACGGTGACGGCGAACAGGAACGCCAACGCGACGAACGTGAGCGTGATGTCCGCCCAAGGGATGGCGCCGATTGCTGTTCCCATACGCGCCGGGTCCTGAGCGAGGTACCGCCAGGCGATGAATGCGAACGCCCCGGCAAGAAGCACACCGCTGGAAACGATAAGAACGAGCGCCTCGGACAGCAGCGTGCCCACCGTACGCAGACGAGATATCCCGAGCAGGTTCAGCAGCCGGAACTCGCCTCGACGGTTCAGGACGGATGCCGTGAGCCCCTGGATCATGGCCACGATTGCGAGGCCGTAGATGGTGCCGAAGAGGGCGATGTTGCCGGTGGCGGCGTTGCTTTGCCGCAGAGCGATCCGCGTCTGGATGAACTCGTCTTTCGTCATCGTCGAGGCGTCGCCGTCTACGGTCGCCGTCACGCGGTCGACGGCCTCAGTGCCCGCGTTGACGAACACGCGGATGTCCCACACTTCCGGGTCGAGGGTGTCTAGCATCTCCCAATCCACCAGCAACCCCGTATAGAGCCGGGATGTGACGACGGCGGCAATGGTGAGCGTTGCCGTTTCCCCGTTCGGGGCTTCCACGGTGACGGTGTCACCGACGTCGTCGCTCTCCCGCGTGGAGACGACAGCCGCCTGACCGGCACTGTCGAAGTCGCCGGACTTCACTTCTGTGTCGAACATGTCCTGGTACGTGTCGAGGTCCACGAAGTTGAACACGGTGAGGAAGGTTCCGTCAGCACGTCCCTTCTCAATGAGGCGAGTGGTCGCTGCGGAGCGCATCACGCCGTTGACGCCCCGCTCTTCCGCGGCAGCACCGGCGATGCTGTCGGCTTCCATGACGGTGGGCGGTTCGATGATGAGGTCCGCGTCGAGCTGCGTTTCATAGTCGGCCTGCATTGTGGCCTGGTCGGGTCCCGCACCGATGGCGAAGCCACCCATCACTCCCATGAGGATGAGCAGCGGGAGCACGTTGGATGCGAATCGTTGCGAGTCGCGTGAGGCGCGTTGGGCAACCAGAACGCCGGACCCGCCGATGAGTGGCCTGAGCAGCCACCCCAGGGCTCGGGCGACGACGGGAACGAGAACGGGTGCGAGTGCTCCGAGCGGGAAGATGATGAGCAGCGGCACGATGATGGACGCGATGGGGTTCTCGCTGCCGGTGTCCGGCATGAAGATCAGGAATGCGGCGAGCCCGATGATGGACGCGCCCGCGACGATGATCCGGATCGCGCTCATCCGCTTGCCTATCGCTCCGGTTGACGATGCGGAGAGCGCGGCGAGGACATCGCTCGTCTGCTTGGTACGCAAGCTCAACCAGGCGGCAAGCATGGAGCAGAGGATCATCCCCGCCGCGACGGCGACCAATGTCAGGATGGGGAAGCCGAAATTCACCTGCAGTGACTTGCCGAAGACGCCCACGCTTCGCAGCAGCAGGTAGAACGGGTGGGCGAGCAGGCCACCGACGATGACGCTCGGGACGGCAACCATGACAGCGAAAACGAGTGCCTCGATGGTGACCATGACGCGGACTCGAAGGACACTCGCTCCTGCCAGGCGGAGCTGACCGAGCTCCCGCCTGCGCAGGGCAAGCATGTTCCGGAAGCCCAAGTAGACCAGCACGAGTGCAATCACCACTGTGGTGAAGCACATGACCTGCAGGATGCCCTGAGAAGCGCTCACCGCGGCGCGTACGACGCGCGCATCGAACTCGGACAGCCCGTCGAGTCGTAGCGCCTGCCCGCTCGCCAGGCCGGTGAACAGGACCATCTCCGCGGTAGCGACGACCGTGGCGATGCTCAAGAGGATGGCGACGCCGATGTACGCCGAGCGGTGCTGACGCACGAACGCCATGGAAACAGGCAGCTGCTGAGCCACGCTCATCGGGCGGCGCTTTCCAGACCTGTCATCCGAGAGCTGACAGCCTCCGCGCTCGGGCTCTCCATCGTGTCGACAAGGCGACCGTCGACAAGGAAAAGGACGCGGTCGGCGTACGCAGCGATTTGCGGATCGTGCGTGACCATGACGACGGCGGTGCCGACCTCGCGGAACTGGCGAAGCTGATCCATCACGAGGAATCCGCTCTTACGGTCAAGGGCTCCCGTGGGTTCGTCGGCGAAGATGACTCGCCGAGTCTGCGCGAGGGCGCGTGCGATGGCCACCCGTTGCTGCTGCCCCCCGGAGAGTTCGGCCGGGTACGACTTGGCTTTCTCGGCGAGCCCGACGTTCGCGAGTGCGGCCTCTGCATCGTCTCGGCGGATCGCCGCTCCCCCGAACAGGGAGGGCAGCGTAACGTTCTGCAGTGCGGTGAGAGCCTCGACGAGATTGAAGCTCTGGAAGATGAAGCCGAACTCGTCGCGACGCAGGAGGTCGAGTTGGCGTTGCTTGGCGGACCTCAGCTCGATGCCATCGAACGTCACGGACCCGACTGACGCACGAATGAGGCCGGCGAGGCAGTACAGCAAGGTCGATTTCCCTGACCCTGACGGCCCCATGATGGCGGTGAAGGACCCTGGTTCGAAGGAGCAGGTGACGTCGTCGAGAGCGCGGGTTTCCACCCGCCCGTTCGAGAACGTATGGCCGAGCCCAGTCGCCGTGAGCATTGTTCGCCCTTTCGATGATGAAGCGTGTGGGACGCGAATAGACGCGCGTCCCATACGTCCGTGTATCAGTTCGGTCCGCAGGAGATGCTGATACCGCTGTTGTCGCCGTCACACCACATGCTGATGCCGGATCCGAAGACACCGACCTCAGGCCCGGACTCGTTCGACAGGCCCTGCAGAGAACGCAATGCGCTCATTGTGTTCACCCCCTTTCATGTCATCGTCAAAGGGTCTGGGAAGAGTCACCGGGAACCAAAGGTTCGGGTCCTCTTCGAGTTCAGAGAGGAGCGCGCCAACATACCCGGCAGCTCCGGTGGAGAAATCTGCGGAGAGATGGTGACCGTTGTCGCCGAGCACCATCAACGTCTCCGGCTCGTCGCCGCGGAACAGAAAACTGTCGGCGGTGAACGCCATCAACCGGGCCCGCTCGCTGCCCGCGGTGGATACGGGTAGGAGCGCGCAGGCGATGCCCGCCGTTCCTCGGAAGAGACCGCCGTTCATGCTGATGATGCCGCGGCGGAAGCACACGTGCATCAACCGATCCCAGGAGTCGCCTCCCGTCAGTTCCGCGAGACGGCGGCAGGTTAGCCCGACCCCGACCCACCCGTCGAACACCCCGATGGCGTTCCCTGTCTCTGACTGCGGGCTGACCATGTTCGCAGCGGCTGTGATGCGGGCGGCGAGCGAGGCTGCGTACCGGTCGAGCATGCTGCGCGCCACGCTGTCCCCCTCCGCGGCAAGGTCGCACAGCGCGAGGATCGTGCCAGACAGACCGCTACGCACGGAGAGATCAAGCCCCGAGTCCGGACTTGACGCCCCAGCAAGCAAGAGCATCTCGGCAGTATCTGCGTCACCGAGTTCGGCGAGGACGGCTGCGATGCCGGCCGTACCGCGGAGCAGGCCGTGGAACGGGATGCCTTCCGCTTCTCGAAGGCGCGCGGTCAGCCAGGTCTGGTCCTCGGTGATGTCGCGGCCTGCTCTCGCGAGCATGAGCATGACCCCCGTCGCGCCGGTCTCGATGTTCAATAGCGCGCCGGCGCCGTCCGCGAACTGCGTCGCATCTCCCGGGTACCGGCGCTGTCCGTCCCGCCGAGCCCGCTCGATGCCGGCGCACACCTGCTCCAGGAGATGGGTATCCGACAGGGCCGCGCCATCCGGAGTATGTCGGTACGGGTGCGACGTCGCTACGGCGTCCACGGGCACCGCGTCGACAAGTTCATTGACGAGCTCGGAGACGTCGGCAGGGAACTGCTCCGCGACCTTTCGCGCGCGGTACGTCAGGACAGACGGGTCGAACGCTCCCGCGAGCGATGGCCAGAGGAGATGTAGGACCACCGCGGCAAGTGCATACCTGTCCCGGACGCGATTCGACGTACGCACGTGAGGGATGAACCCCGGGGTGCCGATGCTGCCGACCGCTGACGCGTCCAACGGTCGAGCGGCTTCCAGGTCGATCAGACGGACGCGGTCATCGTCGATGAGGATGTTCTTGGGCTGCAGGTCGAGGATGCTCCATCCAGCGTCATGGATCTGCGCGACCGCCGCAACCAATTGCCGGGCAAGCGGCACCGCCCTCGCGGCGTAGGCGCTGAGAACGGTGGCATCGGTGCTGAACGGGTAGTTGCTCGCCGCCCATGACTGCAGGGTGAGACCGGAGATGTACTCCTCGACGAGGAACTCGTGGTCGCCGACGACGCGGTAGTCGATGACATCGACAACCGCGTCAACGTGTGAGAGCGCAGTCAGGGCGCGGTGTTCGTCTCGCAGACGTGCCGTGGCGTCGGTGGAGTCCGAACTGTAGGCAGACCATCGCCGCGCCTCCTTCAACACGACCTGGCCCGTGTCGGAGTCGGCGAGGTACACGCCGCCGGCGTTGCTGAAATGCAGACTGGAGCGCACGACGTAGGGCTGTAGAAGCTCCTCCAGTTCACCGGGAACGGGGCTCAGCCGGTCGTCGACGAGCTCACGGATCAGGGCTGGCGGCTCAACGAAACTGGGAAGCATGAAGACCGCCGCCCTGTTGTCGTGAATCTTCTGTCCATCCGGGGCCTGAATGGCATACCCCGTTGAGCCGTCCGCGTGCTCGAGACGGTCCATGAAGAATGCTCCGTAGCGGAAGAAGACCGGACTTTCGCCAAACTTCACATCGGAGAGGATGTACGGGCCCTCGAAGCCGCGAAGTGCCATATCGAACAGCGGCAGAAGCTCGCAGAACTCCTCATCCGTGCGGGGGAAGACCGTGATGAACTTGCCGGCCGACCCGCGGTTGGCGTACTTCATGCTCGTACGCTGCAGCTCCCCCTCGTCCGAGAGGTACTTGAAGGGAACGCTCCGCTCGACGCAGATGTCGGCGACGACACGAAGCGCATCGTGGGCCCTACCGGGGCGGGTGCTGATGTGAATCTTCCATCCCTGGCGAGGAAGGGAAGTGCCGTCAAGTGGGTGGAGCACCGTCCAGGGCCCGAACTGAGTCGTCGACCATGAGCCCGGCACAGGGTGCGCGAAGCGTCGAGAGGGCGCGGCGGAGGTGGCCTGCTCATAGAAGCCCTTGCCGGGCGAGCAGTGCTGGAGTCGGAGCATCGAACGATTCCGGTACATCACGCCTCTGCGCTCTGGCTGAGCCCGTCGACCAACATCGGCCCCGAAGCGACGCGCACTGGCAATGCCGAGAATCGACGATCCATGACCGCTCCTTCCGCTTCGTCCTCGTGGGCTGGTCACCTCCTGTCGGCGGCGTCCTGCGTCTATGAAACCGAGCCGCAGCCTCCGGCACGATGGGTCTTACCCCACTCTTCGAGGTAGGGCTGGCCATACCTTCCGCCCGCATTCACGATGCCGGGTGCAGAGGATCCCTAGGCTGGACTCATGACGACGGCGGCTCACGTGTGGGAGGCGATGAAGCTGCCTCCATGGCGTTTCGTCCTCAGCCGTTGGCCATGGCGCGCACTGGTCTACTTGGTGTTGAGCGTTCTCATCGGCGCGGCGCTCATCCCCCTCGTGATCTTCACGTTCCTTCTTCTCCCGTTCTGGGCGCTGGTTTTAGGAGCGTTGGAGCGTCGCCGCACCAGCCTTCTGGGGTTCGCCCCACAGCCGAGCGCTCACACCACCGTCGACGCCAGCGAACGTCACCACTGGATCAACATCCGCCTCACCGAACGGGCGACATGGCGGGAGACGCTGGCCCTCGCATGGGACCTGCTGTTCGCACTCATCGCCCTCATCGTGCTGTTCTTCGAGACGGTCACCCTCCTCGCGCTCGGCATGGTCGCTGTCGCTGGCATCACCGGGCCAACGCCCACTCAGTTCTTCGGAGACGCCGAAGGTGTGATGACCTCCACCAACTGGTGGCCGGTCGCGCTGATCACGCTCGTCATTCTCGTGCTCTTCGGCTACATCAACGCGTGCCTCGCCACCGGGCAATCATGCGTGCTGCGACTCTTGTGCGGGCCGCACAACCGAGCCGTGGATGCGAACGTGCAACGACTCCTCAACTCCCGCCGCGCTCTCGCCGAGTCCTCGGATGCGGAGCGCCGCCGCATCGAACGCGACCTGCATGACGGCGTGCAACAGGAACTCATCGCTCTTGGCGCCCGGCTCGGGATGATCGGACTGGAAGTCGATGAGCTCGCCGCGCGCGGCACGGACACCACTCATCTACTGCGGGCCGTCGATGAGGCTCAGCTTCAAGCGGAGCACGCGATGTCCACCCTTCGCGATACGGTGCGGGGCATCCATCCTTCCGTCCTCACGGACTACGGTCTGCGCGCGGCGCTAGAAGAACTCGCAGAGCGCAGCAACATCCGCGTGACACTCGAGGGCAATCCCCGGATCCGCGTTCCGGCCGCCTACGAGACCACCGCCTACTACCTGGTGGCGGAGGCGTTGACGAACATCGCCAAGCACGCTTCGGCCTCGTCCGCCGTCGTCGGCACCGGCGCGGATGGGAAGTCGTTCATCGTCACGGTCTCGGACAACGGAACCGGAGGTGCCGACGAACGCGCCGGAACGGGACTTCGAGGGCTCTCCGAACGTGCGGAAGCCCTCAACGGTCGCCTCCGGATCACAAGCCCTGCCGGTGGTCCCACGGTCCTGCGAATGGAACTGCCCCTCCCCAACGAAGGAGACACGTCGCGTGCGAATACTGGTCGCTGAGGACTCAACGCTTCTTCGTGAAGCGCTCATCGCTCTACTCGAGCGGATCGGTCACTCTGTCGTCGGGGCCGCCGAGACCGCCCCACAGCTCGAGGAGGCTTACGCACGCCTTGAGCTTGCGCCGGACATCATCATCACCGATGTCCGCATGCCGCCTGGCAACAAGGATGACGGTCTGCAGGCCGCCCTGCGTATCCGCGAGCAGCACCCTCACCAGCCGATCCTCGTGCTGTCGCAGTACCTCGCGGACACGAACGCGCGCCGCCTCCTGACCCTGCCGGAAGGAGCTGTCGGTTACCTGCTGAAAGACCGCATCAATCGGGTGCGCGACTTCGCCGGCGCCTTGCAGAACATCGCCGGCGGCGGGACGACTATCGACCCTCATGTCGTCCAGCACCTCCTCAGCGCTGCCCATCCCGGACCGCTCGACACGCTCACGCCGCGGGAGACGGAAGTGCTCGTACTGATGGCGGACGGTCAGTCCAACGCCGCCATCGCAGAGAAGCTGGTACTCAGCGATCCCGCTGTCGGTAAACATGTGGGGCGCATTTTCCAGAAGCTCGGTCTGAGTCCCGTTGACGAGAACCGCCGCGTCAAGGCTGTACTCACCTACCTACAAGCCTCGCGAACCCCCTAGGCCCATCACACGTCGCTGCGGTGTCCGCTCCGTCACCGGTTATACGGGCCGCGAGATTGCATTCCATCACATGCCGCGGGTCCCAGTCGTTGTGCCCGTGGACAAGAGCGTACGCTTTGATGCCCTGCAACGCGGCGGCATCGGCGACCTGGATTGCCAGGTGCTTCGTCGGGCACGCGTAGACCACCCGCTGCCCGTACTCCCGTCGCCGCCACTCAGCGATGAGTAGTCCGACCATGGTCTTCCCCGACCCGGTCGGAAGCTCGAGCGCCACGTCGTCGTCGGTGAGGTGGTCACGGTGGTACCCGCGGAGCTGATCCGTCTGGTGAGACCACAATGCGCCCACGCCGCTACGTCGGCCCCCCAGCTCACCGAACAAGGTCTCGGGCGAAGCGGTAGCCTCCTCCGCTCGAACATCGGTCGGGAAGACAGGGCGGGGCGGGCGAGCATCAGCTGTGACGGGCCTCCGAGCTATCGACGGTGGCCGACATTCCGACGACCACGGGATCTACTTCGGGTACAGGCGAACTCCGAGAGACTCCCCGAGCAGAACTATCGCGCGAAAGTGTGCCCATGCGGCTCCGGAGAGAACGCGTGGGAGCGACGCTTCCTCAATCCCCGCATCCGCGGCGACACTCCTGATGCTCGATTCCCCCATCGCCGCACGCACGCTCACGACGAACTGGTGAGATCCTTGGGAGTGGGGTGCTTTACGTTGGCCATCGCCCTCGCACCCCACTCTCAATGGTTCTTACACCAACTACTGAATCAGTGCCGTGTCCTAAGACGAGCGCCAACTTCAACGTGCGGCGGCGCCATGATGCGTGACGCCGCACAGGGACTCAGAAGTCCCAGTCGTCGTCTTCCGTGGCCTCGGCCTTGCCGATGACGTACGACGAGCCCGACCCCGAGAAGAAGTCGTGGTTCTCGTCGGCGTTCGGTGAGAGCGCCGACAGGATGGCCGGGTTCACGTTCGTGACGCTGGAGGGGAACATCGCCTCGTAGCCCAGGTTCATCAGGGCCTTGTTGGCGTTGTAGTGCAGGAACTTCTTGACGTCTTCGGTCAGACCGACACCGTCGTAGAGGTCCTGCGTGTACTGCACCTCGTTGTCGTAGAGCTCGTACATGAGCGAGAACGTGTAGTCCTTGAGCTCATCGCGACGCGCCTGGGTCTCGTTCTCGAGGCCCTTCTGGAACTTGTAGCCGATGTAGTAGCCGTGCACGGCCTCGTCACGGATGATGAGGCGGATCAGATCGGCCGTGTTCGTCAGCTTCGCCTTCGACGACCAGTAGATCGGCAGGTAGAACCCCGAGTAGAACAGGAACGACTCCAGCAGGGTGGAGGCCACCTTGCGCTTGAGCGGGTCATCGCCCTGGTAGTAGTCCATGATGATCTGAGCCTTCTTCTGAAGGTTCGGGTTCTCCGTGGACCAGCGGAACGCCTCATCGATCTCCTTCGTCGACGCGAGCGTCGAGAAGATCGAGGAGTAGCTCTTCGCGTGCACCGACTCCATGAACGCGATGTTCGTGTACACAGCCTCTTCGTGAGGAGTGATCGCGTCGGGGATCAGCGACACCGCACCGACCGTGCCCTGGATCGTGTCGAGGAGCGTGAGCCCCGTGAACACCCGCATGGTGAGCAGCTGCTCGTCGGGGGTGAGCGTGTTCCACGACTGCACGTCGTTCGACAGCGGCACCTTCTCCGGCAGCCAGAAGTTGTTCACCAGACGGTTCCAGACCTCGAGGTCCTTGTCGTCCTGGATACGGTTCCAGTTGATCGCCTGCACGCTGGAGACCAGCTTGAGTCTTTCGGGAGTCATTTTCTTCGTCGTTCCTCGGGGTTCGGCCGCGTTCTCAGGTCAGCAACAGGTCAGAGCATGCACGAGACGCACTCGGCCATGTCGGTGCCCTCGAGCGCCAGCTGACGCAGGCGGATGTAGTAGATCGTCTTGATGCCCTTGCGCCATGCGTAGATCTGCGCCTTGTTGATGTCACGCGTGGTGGCGGTGTCCTTGAAGAACAGCGTCAGCGACAGGCCCTGGTCGACGTGCTGCGTCGCCGCGGCGTACGTGTCGATGACCTTCTCGTAGCCGATCTCGTATGCGTCCTGGTAGTACTCCAGGTTGTCGTTCGTCATGAACGCCGCCGGGTAGTAGACGCGGCCGAGCTTGCCTTCCTTGCGGATCTCGATCTTCGACGCGATCGGGTGGATCGACGACGTCGAGTTGTTGATGTACGAGATCGAGCCGGTCGGCGGCACCGCCTGGAGGTTCTGGTTGTAGATGCCGTGCTTCTGGATCGACGCCTTCAGCTCTGCCCAGTCGTCCTGTGTCGGGATGTGCTTACCGGCGAACAGCTCCTTGACCTTCTCGGTCTCGGGAACCCAGGCGCGGTCGATGTACTTGTCGAAGAACTCCCCCGACGCGTAGGTCGAGTCCTCGAACCCGTCGAACGTCGTGCCGCGCTCGATGGCGAGCTTGTTCGACGCACGCAGCGCGTGGAACAGCACCGTGTAGAAGTAGATGTTCGTGAAGTCGATGCCCTCTTCGGAGCCGTAGTACACGTGCTCGCGAGCGAGGTAACCGTGCAGGTTCATCTGGCCCAGGCCGATGGCGTGCGAGCGGTCGTTGCCGTCCTCGATCGAACGAACCGAGCCGATGTGGCTCTGGTCGCTGACCGCGGTCAGTGCCCGGATCGCGGTCTCGACGGTCTGGCCGAGGTCGTCGGCGTCCATCGACAGCGCGATGTTCATCGAACCAAGGTTGCAGGAGATGTCCTTGCCGATGTTGTCGTACGACAGGTCGTCGTTGTACGTGGTCGGCGTGTTCACCTGCAGGATCTCGCTGCAGAGGTTGGACATGTTGATCCGACCCTTGATCGGGTTGGCCTTGTTCACCGTGTCCTCGAACATGACGTACGGGTAGCCGGACTCGAACTGGATCTCGGCGACGGTCTGGAAGAACTCGCGCGCGTTGATCTTGGTCTTCTTGATGCGCGGGTCGTCGACCATCTCGCGGTACTTCTCGGTGACCGAGATGTCGCCGAACGGAACGCCGTAGACCTTCTCGACGTCGTACGGCGAGAACAGGTACATGTCCTCGTCGTTCTTGGCGAGCTCGAACGTGATGTCGGGCACGACGACGCCCAGCGACAGCGTCTTGATGCGGATCTTCTCGTCGGCGTTCTCACGCTTGGTGTCGAGGAAGCGCATGATGTCGGGGTGGTGCGCGTTGAGGTACACCGCGCCGGCGCCCTGACGCGCACCGAGCTGGTTGGCGTAGCTGAAGCTGTCTTCGAGGAGCTTCATGACCGGGATGATGCCCGAGGACTGGTTCTCGATCTGCTTGATCGGCGCACCCGACTCGCGGATGTTCGACAGCAGGAGTGCGACGCCGCCGCCGCGCTTGGAGAGCTGCAGCGCGGAGTTGATGCCGCGGGCGATCGACTCCATGTTGTCTTCGATGCGCAGGAGGAAGCAGCTGACGAGCTCGCCGCGCTGCGCCTTGCCGGCGTTGAGGAAGGTGGGGGTCGCGGGCTGGAAACGACCGGAGATGATCTCCTCGACGAGGGCCACGGCGAGCTTCTCGTCGCCGTCGGCGAGACCGAGGGCGGTCATGACGACGCGGTCCTCGAAGCGCTCGAGATAGCGCTTGCCGTCGAACGTCTTGAGCGTGTAGCTCGTGTAGTACTTGAACGCGCCGAGGAACGTCTCGAAGCGGAACTTCTTGCCGTAGGCGAGGTCGTTGAGCTTCTGGATGAACTCCATCGAGTACTTCTCGATGACGGCGCCCTCGTAGTACTCCTTCTCCACGAGGTAGTCCAGGCGCTCCTTGAGCGAGTGGAAGAACACCGTGTTCTGGTTCACGTGCTGCAGGAAGTACTCCCGCGCGGCGCGCTTGTCGGCGTCGAACTGGATCTTCCCGTTCGCGTCGTACAGGTTGAGCATCGCGTTGAGGGCGTGATAGTCGAGACCCTCGTAGGAGGGGTTCGCCTTGAATGCCACTGTCTCGGTCACTGAAGCTGCCACCGTCGTTCCAATCCGTCGCTCACGCGATCCACATCGTCTTGTGTGCCGAAGATCTCGAGCCGATACAAGTGAGGCACGTGGCACTTGCGGCTGATGATGTCACCGGCGAGGCAGAAGGCATCGCCGAAGTTGGTGTTCCCCGCGGAGATCACTCCGCGGATGTGGCGTCGGTTGCGCTCGTCGTTGAGAAACCGGATCACCTGTTTCGGAACGGCGCCCTTCTCGACGCCGCGCCCCGCTCCCCCGCCGTAGGTGGGGGTGACCAGCACGAAGGGCTCGTCGATGACGAGGTCTTCTTCGTTCCGGTGGAGGGGGATGCGTCGGGACGGGAACCCGAGCTTCTCGATGAAACGCGCGGTGTTACCCGAGACGCTCGAGAAGTAGACCAGGAGCGGCGCTGCGGTCGCGACGGCGCTCATGGTGCGTCACGCCAGACGGGACGCGAGCTCGTCGATCTTGTCGGGACGGAAGCCCGACCAGTGGCCCTCGTCGGTGACGACGACGGGTGCCTGCATGTAGCCGAGCGCCTTGACCTGCTCGAGCGCCGTCGGATCTTCCGACAGGTCGAGGACCTCGTACTCGATTCCCTTGGCATCCAGGGCACGGTAGGTGGCGTTGCACTGAACGCAGGAAGGCTTGGTGTAGACCGTGATCGACATCTTTTTCGTAACCCCTCAAATCTCTGGCCTGCTTCTCATCAGGCTGTTTCCCGGTAGACCCCCTGCCGGGACTTCAATACTACATATGGGGACCGACATTGGGGGCGACCACAAGGGGTAGTAGTTACATCCGTGTAGTTATCCACCGTTCTCAACAGATACAACACAGGTTCTCCACCGTTTCTTCCACAGGCCGAGCCCCCTTCCGAAGGCACGCGAACCGCGTGAAATCGCGGCTGGGAAGCCCCTGTGAGCGATCCATCCACAGGGGGCACGTTACGACGCCCCACCGACATTCGGATTCCTGTGGAATTCACCCTTCGGCGTGTCGCGGGCGTGTCGCGGATCGCCCCATCCGCGACCGGCCCCACGGGCCGGTACCGTTGTCTGGTGGCGGGATATCGGGATCTTCTTCGCACGCCGGGAGTGGCGCGCATGATCGCTGCTCAACTGACCGCGCGCTTCCCCAACGGGATGATGTCGCTGGCGATCCTGCTGCACGTCGAGCAGCAGACCGGCTCCTACGGGTCCGCTGGTCTCGTCCTCGCCGCGACCAGCGTCGGCCAGGCGATCGCCGGCCCCATCACCAGCCGCTGGATGGGCGCCTGGGGCATGCGTCGAGTGCTCACTCTCACCCTGTCGGTGTGTGTGGTGGCCGTACTGTGTCTGGCTCTGCTTCCGCTCGAGGTGCCGGGGTACATGGCGCTCGGGATGATCGCCGGCCTCTCCACCCCACCGGTGCAGGCCGCCGTGCGCACGATCTACCCCAAGCTCGTGAACTCCTCGAACCTCACCCCGCTGTTCTCCCTCGACGCGTCGCTGCAGGAGATCATCTGGGTGCTCGCGCCCGTCGTGATCACACTCGTCTCGACCCAGATCGGCACCGCCGAGGGTCTGCTGCTGGTCGCGATCATCCTCGTCGGCGGCGGCGCGTGGTTCATCCTCTCCCCCGAGGTCGGGCGGGTGCGCATCCCGCGCAGCCGCAACGCCCTCGGAAAAGTCGTGCTCAAGCCGCCCGTGATGCTGGCGACCGTGATCGGGTTCCTCCTGATCGGAGCCTGCGCCGCCGTCGAGGTCGGCGTCGTGGCGACCTTCGAGCACGGAAGCCTCGCCGCCGGACTCGTCCTCGCCGTGTTCTCGGCCGGAAGCCTCGCCGGTGGTCTCGCCTTCGGCCACATCCCCATCGGGCCCTGGGCCATGGCCCGCCGTCTGCTGATCGTCACGATCGGCCTCGGGCTGACGATGGTCATGCTCAACGTGTTCTGGCTGGGCGGCACCCTCATCCTCGCCGGCATCGGCATCGCGCCCGCCCTGGCGGTGCTCTTCGCGATCACCTCGGCCAGCGTGAAGTTCAGCGAGACCGCTGAGGCCTTCGGCTGGGCCGGCACCGGACAGCTCATCGGCGCCGCCGCCGGTTCCGCTGTCGCCGGCTTCCTCGTGGATGTGGGCGACTGGCGCGGCGCCTACCTCGCCGCCACCATCTTCGCCGCGGTCGGACTGATCGTGGCCGTCGTCTTCGTCCGTTCCTTCCCGGACCTGCGTCACCGCGACGCGAGCCCCCACCCCGACACCGAACCCCTGGCGGTCACCCCCTCATGAGCTCTCCCTCCTCCTCCTTCCCCGAGATCGTCTGCGTCGGCGAGACCATGGCGCTGATCACTCCGACCGACTCCCGGCTCGCCGAAGCCGCCGAGGCGTCGGTCGGACTCGCCGGCGCGGAGTCCAACGTGGCCGCTGGCGTCGCCTCGACGGGACACCGCGTCGCATGGGCATCCCGCCTCGGCGCCGATCCGCTCGGAGACCGCGTCGCCTCCGAGCTCGAACGCCGCGGGGTGGAGCTGTGGGTCGAGCGCGACGACGCCGCCCCGACCGGGGTCATGTTCAAGGACCCGGGCGCGGAGTCCTCCTCCGTCTACTACTACCGCAGCGGATCAGCCGCTTCGCGCATGGAGCAGGGGTTCCTCGACCCCTCCCGCCTCGACGGGGTGCGCATCGTGCACACCACCGGGATCACGCCAGCACTGTCGGCCTCGTGCCGGCAGATGGTCGACCGGCTCTTCACCGATGCACGCGCAGCCGGCGCCCTCGTGTCGTTCGATGTGAACGACCGTCGTCCCCTGTGGAGCAGGGACGATGCCGCCGAGACGCTCGCCCGCCTCGCCGATGCCGCGGACATCACCTTCGTCGGCCGCGATGAGGCCGAGCGCATCTGGGGGACGGTGACCCCGACCGAGATCCGTGCGTTCCTGCCGAACTGCGCCCTGCTCATCGTCAAGGACGGCGATGTCGGCGCCACGGCGTTCGAGGGGGAAGCCGAGCCTGTCTTCGTACCCGCCCCCGTGGTCGACGTCGTCGAGCCGGTCGGCGCCGGGGATGCCTTCGCCTCCGGTTTCCTCGCGGCGACCCTCGACGGAGAAGACCTCACCTCACGCCTCTCCGCCGGTCACGCGGCCGCGGGGCGCGTGCTGACCATCGCGGCCGACCTCCCACCTCTGGTGCCACTGCGCTGATGCGCGCGAGACTGCGCGCTCCGGGGACCCCGGCACGTCCCCGGTCATAGGCTGGGGGCATGGCCGCACCGCTCACTCTTCCCCGCCTCTCGTGGGGGTCGCCGTCGGCCTCCCGTCGCGCCCTTCTGGTGCACGGTCTCGGGTCTTCAGGCGCACTGATGTGGCGTCTCGGCGACGCTCTCGCCGACGCGGGCTGGCACGCGACCGCCGTCGACCTCCGCGGGCACGGCGACGCTCCGCGTTCCCTCGACTACTCGGTCTCCGCCTATGGGGCCGACCTCGCCGAGACCATCCCCGACGGCGACCGTGCCTGGGATGCCGTCATCGGTCACTCGCTCGGTGGCGCGGCCAGCACGGTCGCCGCGGCCTCCAGCCCGGAGTGGACCCGGCGCCTCGTGCTCATCGACCCGGCGATCCACGTGGACGGTCGCGACGCCGCGATCATCCGCCGGAGCCAGGAACGCGCGTTCGCCGACACCCGGATCGAGGTCGTGCAGCAGGAGCATCCGCACTGGCATCCGCAGGATCAGGAGCTCAAGGTCGACGCCGTGCGGCGTGCGAGCGCGTGGGCCGTGGAGCAGACCAGCGCCCAGAATCGACCGTGGGACGTGCGCGCAGAAGCGGCGCGCCTGACGGTCCCCACGCACGTGATCGGCGCGGATCCCGCCGTCTACAGCATCTTCACGGGAGAGCTCGCCGACGAGGTGCTCGCCGCGAACCCCCTCATCTCCCTATCGGTGGTCGAGGGTGCAGGGCACTCCCTGCACCGCGACCGCCCGGAGGAATCGGTACGGCAGCTTCTGGAGGCACTGGCATGACATTCGATCCCGCAGCATTCCTTCCCGACGACCTCCTCGAGCGCATCCGCGAGCGCGCGCCGATCCACGACCGCGAGAACACCTTCCCTCAGCAGGACCTGGACGAGCTGCGGGCTGCCGGGTACCTGTCGATCCTGGTGCCACGAGAGCGCGGTGGCGCGGGACTCGGGCTTGCCGAGGCCGCGATCCTGCAGCAGCGCCTGGCGGGGGCGGCTCCGGCGACAGCCCTGGCCATCAACATGCACCTCGTCTGGACGGGCGTCGCGAAGGTGTTCTCCGACCGCGGGGTCCCCGGCCTCGAGTTCGTGCAGGACGGCGCCGTCGCGGGCGAGGTCTTCGCGTTCGGCATCAGCGAGGGCGGCAACGACCTGGTGCTGTTCGGCAGCGACACGGCGGCTGTGCCGGACGGGGACGGCGGCTACTCCTTCACGGGAACGAAGATCTTCACCTCCCTCGCCCCGGTCTGGACGCGCCTGGGCCTGCACGGTCTCGACACCACCAGCCCCGATGCCCCGAAGCTGGTCTTCGCCTTCGTTGAGCGGACGGATGCCGTCACCACCTCCGACGACTGGGACACCCTCGGCATGCGGGGCACGCAGAGCAGGACCACCCGGCTGAACGGCGCCGTGTCCGACGCCGCCCACGTCGTGCGACGCATCGATCCGGGACCCAGCCCCGACCCGATCGTGTTCGGGATCTTCTCGGTCTTCGAGATCCTGCTCGCCTCCGTCTACACGGGGATCGCCCGGCGAGCGTTGGAGCTCGCGGTGGCCACGGCGCAGAAGCGGCATTCGAAGAAGACCGGGCTCGCGTACAGCCAGGATCCCGACATCCGCTGGCGCATCGCCGACATGGCCATCGCCTACGACGCGCTGCCCCCGCAGATCGCCGCGCTCGGACGCGATGTGGATGAGCGCGTCGATCACGGCGCGCGGTGGTTCCCCCAGCTCTCCGGTGTCAAGCATCGGGCGATCACGATGGCCAAGCACGTCGTCGACGAGGCGATGCTCGTCGCCGGCGGCGGGTCGTACTTCTCGGCCAATGAACTCTCGCGCCTCTACCGCGATGTTCTGGCCGGAGCGTTCCACCCGTCCGACCCCGAGTCCGCGCACTCCACGGCGGCGAGCGCCTGGCTGGGACCGCTCGAGAGCTGAGATTCCTGCCGATTCCGCTGGACGAATAGCCAGATTCCACGAAATCGGTTGCTCAGCGCATCGTGGAGTGCGAGGATCGCACCATGAGTCCGGCGAAGAAGCACCCTTCCCTCGATGCGGTCTCGAAGACGATCGTCGAGCTGCTCCAGGAGGACGGACGACGTTCGTACTCCGAGATCGGCCGCACCGTCGGGATGAGCGAAGCCGCCGTGCGCCAGCGCGTGCAGCGGCTCACCGAGTCCGGCGTGATGCAGATCGTCGCCGTCACCGACCCGATGCAGCTGGGCTTCCACCGCCAGGCCATGATCGGCGTGCGCGTGTCCGGCGACGCCCGCCGCGTCGCCGAGGCCATCGCCGCCATCGACGCCGTCGACTATGTGGTCATCACGGTCGGATCCTTCGATGTCCTCGCCGAGGTGGTCTGCGAGGACGATGACGACCTGCTCGCGCTGATCAACGACGTCATCCGCCCGATCGACGGCGTCCTCTCCACCGAAACCTTCATCTACGCCAAGCTGCAGAAGCAGCTCTACAACTGGGGGACCAGATGAGCACCGCACGCACCATACCTTCCGAGTCCGCACTGCAGACGATGGCGAAGGACCATCTTTGGATGCATTTCACCCGGCAGTCCACGATGGCCGAGTCGGGCGTGCCCATCATCGTCAAGGGCGAGGGGCACCGCATCTGGGATGCCAAGGGCAAGGAGTACTTCGACGGGCTCGCCGGCCTCTTCGTCGTGAACGCAGGGCACGGTCGACGTCGACTGGCCGAGGCTGCCGCGGCGCAGGCTTCCGAGCTGGCGTTCTTCCCCCTGTGGTCGTACGCGCACCCGGCCGCGATCGAGTTGGCCGATCGTCTCGCCGACGAGGCGCCGGGCGACCTCAACAAGGTCTTCTTCTCCACCGGCGGCGGCGAGGCGGTCGAGACCGCGTTCAAGCTCGCCAAGCACTACTGGAAGCTGCAGGGCAAGCCCGCCAAGCACAAGGTCATCTCGCGGTCGGTGGCCTATCACGGCACGCCGCAGGGAGCCCTGGCGATCACCGGCATCCCCGCGATGAAGTCGATGTTCGAGCCGATCACCCCCGGTGGCTTCCGTGTGCCGAACACCAACTTCTACCGCGCGGCCGAGATGGGCGGACCCGCCGACGACCTCGAAGCGTTCGGACGCTGGGCGGCCGACCGCATCGAGGAGATGATCCTCTTCGAAGGCGCCGACACGGTCGCCGCGGTCTTCCTGGAGCCGGTGCAGAACTCCGGCGGCTGCTTCCCGCCCCCTCCCGGCTACTTCGCCAGGGTGCGCGAGATCTGCGACCGTCACGACGTGCTGCTCGTCTCGGACGAGGTCATCTGCGCCTTCGGCCGCCTGGGTCACACCTTCGCCTGCACGGGTCTCGGCTACGTGCCCGACATGATCACCTGCGCCAAGGGCATGACCAGCGGGTACTCCCCGATCGGCGCGACGATCGTCAGCGACCGCATCTACGAGCCGTTCTCGAAGGGTGACCTGTCCTTCCCGCACGGCTACACGTTCGGCGGGCACCCGGTGTCAGCCGCGGTCGCACTGGAGAACCTCGCGATCTTCGACGAGGAGGGACTCAACGCGCACGTGAGGGAGAACTCCCCGCTGTTCCGTGCAGAGCTCGAGAAGCTGCTCGACCTGCCGCTGGTCGGCGACGTGCGCGGCGACGGCTACTTCTTCGGCATCGAGCTCGTGAAGGACAAGGGCACGAAGGAGACCTTCGACGATGCCGAGTCCGAGCGGCTGCTGCGCGGCTTCCTGTCACCCGCCCTGTTCGAGGCCGGGCTGTACTGTCGCGCCGATGACCGCGGCGACCCCGTGATCCAGCTCGCGCCGCCGCTCACGGTCGGACCGTCCGAGTTCCGGGAGATCGAGCAGATCCTGCGGGATGTGCTGACGCGCGCGCAGTCCGTACTCTGACCGTCCCGGCCACGACGGCGCCACGACGGCGAGGACGCAGGGTCAGGCCACGGGCGTCGCGCTCCGCCTCGCCAGTAGTGCGAGATGGAGCGCGGCGAGCGTCTCTCCGTCGTCGAGGTCCGCATCGAGCAGATCGCCGATCAACGTGAGGCGCTGATAGAACACCGACCGCGAGAGGTGACTGGCGTTCGCCGCCGCTGAACGATTCCCGGGGTGTGCGACGAGCGCCGACAGCACGTCGATCAGGTCTCCTCGGCGCTCCCGGTCGTACGACACGACCGGCGCCAGCATCCGCTCGCTGTGCGCGAGAAGGCGATGGTCGTCGCGCAACGAGGCGACGAACCGCTCCAGCGGACGGTCGTCGACGCGCCGCACGCGGGGACCGCTGTCCGAACGGTCGCTCGCCGCCAGATCGCGCGCGGCCCGAAGCGAGGCGAGCAGCCCCAGCACGTCATCCGCAGGGGGCCCCACGAAGACCGTGCGGTCGGGGCCGACGAGGCTCGTGACGATCGCATCCGTCAGCGGAGCGGATGCCGGCAGCGACAGCAGTGCGACATCGTCGTCACCCACCCGCGCGGCGACCACCGCGACCCCGGCCCTGGCCGCGCGGTGCGCGAGGTGCACCGCAGATTCCGTGCCGCGTGCCACGATGCCGTGGCAGTGCCGCCCCGCGAGCATGAAGCCGCTGGTCGCGAGACGGGCCTGGATGTCATCCGGACTCGCGAAGCGGGCGCCGAGCAGATCGTCGATGAGGCCGCGCTGCGCGAGCAGCGACCATTCGGAGTCACCGCCGTCCGCTAGGCATCCGAATGCGAGGGCCGTGGCCCCCTGTTCGAGCACGGTGAGCCGGCCGGCAGGATGCGCAGGTCCGGGGAGTGCGAGGAGGGTCCCCCACCGCACGCCGCGCGCCTGTACGGGCACGCGGTCGGCCGAGCGCAGCTTCCCCAGCGCCTCCGCGACCGGCATCCGCAGGGTCTCGTGCGCGATCACCTCACGCGCCAGGTTCTCCAGCACGACGGGTGCGCCGAGCGCTCTCGCCGTCTCCGCGACGACGACGTCGGCCGGAGCTCCGCGCAGGCTGAGCGCCGTGAAGAGCTCGTGCAGGTGCTGGCGTTCGCGCAGGGCCATGGTCTGCGCCGCGATCAGCGCGCGGTGCACGGTCTCCGTGACCGTGACGAACTTGATCTCGCTGGTGAGTGCGATCAGTGCGAGCCCGCGCTCCGTGCACACCTCGACGACGGCCTCCGGGATGCGCGCTTGGCCAGAGCCGAGCTCGACCACGATGCCCGCGACCCCGGCCTGGTGAAGTCCGACGGCGAAAGCACGCAGTTCCGCCGGAGCGGTCGGCCAGCCGGCCCCGGTGCTGAGCAGGAGCTCCCCGCCGTCGAGCAGACGGGCGACACCGGCACTGTCGGACACGTGCACCCAGCGCACGGCGGCATCGAGCGCCCCACCGCCGACGATCACCTCCGGAGCGCCTGCCTGCAGCACGGGCTCCGCGAGGACGTCGGCGACCGTGAGGAGGGCGTCGCCGCGAACCGGACGATCTGTCCGGATGGAGCGGAAGTCCTGACGTTCTGACATCACGACCAACTCCTCAGCTCTGTGATCATTGAGGAGCACAAGCCTATCGGACACCGGTCAGAGTGTTCGAACGGCGCATTCTTCAGCCCTCGGAGGAACATCGTGGACATCGTCCGTCACGTCATCAACGGAGCGGAGACCGCCGAAGCGGCCCGCACCGGCCAGGTCTTCGACCCCGCCACCGGCCAGGTGTCGAAGCAGGTGGCCTTCGCCTCCACCGCCGAGGTGGACTCCGCGATCGCCGCCGCAGCCGCCGCCCTCCCCGCCTGGCGCGAGACGAGCCTGATCAAGCGCGCCGATGTATTCTTCCGCCTGCGCCAGCTGCTCAAGGAGCGCACGCCGGAGCTCGCCGCGATCGTGACGAGCGAGCACGGAAAGGTGCTCTCGGATGCAGCGGGCGAGGTGTCGCGCGGCATCGAGAACGTCGAGTTCGCCGCCGGCCTCGTGCACCTGCTCAAGGGCGAGCGCAGCGAGCAGGTGGCCCGCGGCGTCGACGTGCACTCGGTCAAGCAGCCGGTCGGCGTCGTCGCGGCGATCACCCCGTTCAACTTCCCCGTCATGGTGCCGCTGTGGATGGTGGCTTCGGCCATCGCCTGCGGGAACACGGTCGTCCTCAAGCCCAGCGAGAAGGACCCGTCCGCCTCCGTCTGGCTCGCGAAGCTGTTCACCGAGGCGGGCCTTCCCGACGGCGTGCTCAACGTCGTCAACGGCGACAAGGAGGCCGTGGACGCGATCCTGGACTCCCCGCGCGTCAACGCGGTGAGCTTCGTCGGCTCCACTCCGATCGCCCGCTCGATCTATCAGCGCGCCTCCGCTGCCGGCAAGCGCGTGCAGGCCCTCGGTGGCGCGAAGAACCACATGGTCGTGATGCCCGACGCCGACATCGACGCGGCAGCCGACGCCGCGGTCTCCGCCGCCTACGGCTCCGCCGGCGAGCGCTGCATGGCCGTCTCCGTGCTGGTCGCGGTGGGCGACATCGCCGACGACCTCGTCACCGCGATCGCCGACCGCATCGGCGGCCTCACGATCGGCGCGGGCACGGATACCGCGAGCGAGATGGGTCCGCTCATCACCCGCGAGCACCGGGACAAGGTCGCCTCCTACGTGACGGGCGCTGAGGCCGAGGGCGCGAAGGTCGTCGTCGACGGCACACAGAAGGAGTTCGACTCGGAGGGCTTCTTCCTGGGTGTCAGTCTGATCGACCAGGTCGCCCCCGGCATGAAGGTCTACGACGACGAGATCTTCGGCCCGGTGCTGTCGGTCGTCCGCGTCGACACCTACGCCGACGCGGTCGCCCTCGTGAACGCCAACGCCTACGGCAACGGCACCGCGATCTTCACGCGCGACGGCGGCACGGCCCGTCAGTACGAGTTCGACATCGAGGTCGGCATGGTCGGCGTGAACGTTCCGATCCCCGTGCCGATCGGCGCCTACTCGTTCGGCGGGTGGAAGGACTCGCTGTTCGGCGACTCGCACATCTACGGCCCCGAGTCGGTGCACTTCTACACGCGCTCCAAGGTCGTCACCACCCGCTGGCCCGACCACACCCCCTCCCAGATCGACCTCGGTTTCCCGAGCAACCACTGACTTCCCGAGCAACGACTGAGCGGACACGACGATGACGAACTTCACCGACCGACACGGGGTCGCGCACCCGCTGCCCGCCCCCGAAGCCGAAGCGCAGGTGCGTGCAGACGACCGCGGGCACGTGTTCCACTCCTGGAGCGCGCAGGGCCTGATCGACCCGCTGCCCGTCGCCGCGGGCGAGGGATCGACCTTCTGGGATTACCAGGGCAACCCCTACCTCGACTTCTCGAGCCAGCTCGTGAACCTCAACCTCGGGCACCAGCATCCCGATCTGGTCGCCGCGATCCAGCAGCAGGCCGGACGCCTCGCGACGATCCAGCCCTCCATCGCCAACGACGTGCGCGGCGAGCTCGCACGTCTGATCGCGGAGGTCGCGCCCGAGGGGTTGGAGAAGGTGTTCTTCACCAACGGCGGCGCCGAGGCCAACGAGTACGCGGTGCGCATGGCCCGCCAGTTCACGGGACGCCGCAAGGTGCTGTCGATGTACCGCAGCTACCACGGCTCCACCTCGACGGCGATCTCGCTCACCGGCGATCCGCGGCGCTGGGCGAACGACACGGTCGACTCCGGTGCCGTGCGCTTCTTCGGACCGTACCTGTACCGCTCTCCGTTCCATTCCGAGACTCCGGAGCAGGAGGCTGAGCGGGCGCTCGCACACCTCGAGCAGACGATCCAGCTGGAGGGCCCGCAGACCATCGCGGCGATCATCATCGAGACGGTCGTGGGCACCAACGGCGTGCTCGTCCCGCCGCCCGGGTACCTGCAGGGTGTCCGCGAGCTGTGCGACCGCTACGGCATCGTGTACATCGCCGACGAGGTCATGGTCGGATTCGGCCGCCTGGGCGAGTGGTTCGGCATCGACGCGTTCGACGCCAGCCCCGACCTGATCACCTTCGCGAAGGGTGTGAACTCGGGCTACGTTCCGCTGGGCGGCGTGGTGATCTCCGACCGCATCGCGAGCGCCTTCGACACGATGCCGTTCGCGGGCGGACTGACCTATTCCGGCCACCCGCTCGCCTGCGCGGCCGGCGTCGCCACGTTCGAGGTGTTCCGTCGCGACGGCATCCTGGAGCGCGTGCGCGACCTCGGCACCCGTATCATCGAGCCGACCGTGCGCGGCTGGGTCGAGAAGCACCCGAGCGTCGGCGACGTGCGCGGTCTCGGACTGTTCTGGGCCGTCGAGCTCGTGCGCGACCAGGAGACGCGCGAGCCCCTCGTGCCGTTCAACGCCTCGGGGACGGATGCCGCGCCGATGGGTGCCTTCGCCGCAGCCGCCAAGAAGGCCGGGGTCTGGCCGTTCACGCACTTCAACCGCATGCACGTCGCTCCGCCGCTGGTGATCAGCGAGGAGGAGTTGGTGCGCGGGCTCGGTGTGCTCGACGAGGCGCTGTCCGTGGCCGACGAGGCCGCGGCGGGCTAAGACGACCACGGATGCACGAAGCCCCGGCGACATCGCGTAGCCGGGGCTTCGTGCATCCATGGTCGGTGTGTCGGAGGGAGTATGTCAGCTCGACGACAGCCCTCGCTACGACCTGCTCGAACCCCTCACGTCTCTAGACGTCTCAGAGCCGCGATAAGGGCTCTAGAGAATCGTCTTTCTACGAGATAAAGCGCCGTCATCATGAGCAGCAAGATCGCTGCAGCTATCGCGCTCAGCATTGAAGGTTCATTCCAGAAAACGATAGCTGCGACCAGCGCGAGGACCGGCGCCACCCAGCTGATGATGAGAAGGCTGCGCTTCCGTTTCTCCATAGGACCAAATTCATTGAGAGAGACCATAACTGAAACTCCTTATCCCCTTACGGTCCCGTACACCAGACGTGACCCGCCCAGGTCCAGTACACCCAGATGCCCTTGCCTGCCTGGTTGCAGAGCCCCAGCCCCACGTTGTAGAGAGCCGAAACCCTTGTTCCACGTCTCACTGCGTTTCTCCGATCACTCGACCCGCCGCGCACATAGCGTCCCGCACTTCAACGGCACCTGTCTGTCCTCCGTTCGGGGGACAGACCAGCCAAACCCGCACCACATTGCGAAGAGCGGCCGATATACAATTCGACGGTCGATTACACACTCCTCAAACAGACCGCTGTGCGTCCGGCGACCGCCGAGGAGATCGCAACACACCAGGTCGGGGCCGTTGGCGACCGCGGAAACGCTTAGCTACTACACCCCGGCGCTGGCGTGATTCCCACCGGCGTACTTATCGGCGTGGTCAGCGAGCCGATGCCCCGTCCGGAGTGGGCCGACGGCTCACTCCGCGGAGTCGTACACCCGCTCCCCCTCGACCCAGGTGCCGCGCACCTCGGTCAGGCCGATCTCGTCGGCCGGATGCTCGAACGGGTCACGGTCGAGCAGGGCGAGGTCGGCCCGCATCCCCACGGCGACCGTGCCGGTGTCGTCGAGGTGGTTCACCCGCGCCGAGCCCGCCGTGTACGCGACGAGAGCCGTGGCGAGGTCGATCGCCTGCTCGGGGAGGAACGGCTCGTAATCGCCCTCCCACTCGGTCGGCGCGGAACGACGGTTCACCGCGACGTGGATCGCCGCCATCGGGTTCGGTGTGCTCACCGACCAGTCGCTTCCCGCGGCGAGCGCAGCCCCCGAACGCAACAGGTCACCGAACGGATACTGCCACGCCGACCGCTGTTCCCCGAGGAAGGGGATGGTGAGATCGACCATCTGCGGCTCCAGCGTCGCCCACAGCATCTGCATGTTGGCGGTGACGTCGAGCGCCCGGAACCGCGGGATGTCGTCGGGGTGCACGACCTGGATGTGGGAGATGTGGTGCCTGTTCCCGCGAGGTCCGTTGCGCACGAGCGCGGCGTCGACCGCATCCAGGCACTCCCGCACCGCGCGGTCGCCGATCGCGTGGAAGTGCAGCGTGAATCCGAGGGCATCGAGCCGCGTCGCCGCTTCCTTGAGCAGCTCGGGTTCGACGAAGGAGATCCCGGAGTCCTCGCGCGGATGCCCGTGGCCGTCGCAGTAGGGCTCGAGCATCGCGGCGGTGAAGTTCTCCGCGACGCCGTCCTGCATGATCTTCACGCTGCGTGCCCGGAATCGCCCGACCGTGCTCTCGTCGCGACGCCGGACGATGTCGTCGATCTGCTCCAGGCCGCGCGACCGGTCCCACCACAGCGAACCCACCACGCGACCGGTGAGCGCACCGGATGCGGCGGCGGTCAGGTACGCGGGCAGCGGGTCGCCCGCGTCTCCGTACTCGGTGCCGACGATCGCGTCCTGCCACGCCGTCACGCCGTAGGAGTGCAGGTGGCGCTGCCCCTGCAGGAGGGCCTCCACCAGACGCTCGGGCGCCTCCGTCGGCAGCAGCCTGTTGACCAGGCCCATCGCGCCCTCGTGCAGCGTGCCACTCGGTGCCCCGGTCGCGTCGCGCTCGATCCGCCCGTCCGCTGGATCGGCCGTCTCGCGGGTGATGCCGGCGAGCGCGAGTGCCCGGGAGTTGACCCAGGCGCCGTGGCCGTCGCGGTTGGGCAGGAATGCCGGGCGGTCGGGCACGACGGAGTCGAGGTCTTCCGCCGTCGGTGTGCCTCCGGGGAACGCCGACATCTGCCATCCGCCGCCCAGGATCCACTCGTCATCGGGATGCTCCTGCGCATAGGCGGCGATGCGGTCGAGGTACTCCTCGCGCGTCGACAGCTCGGCGAGGTCGCAGCGGAGCATGTCCAACCCACCCCACACCGGGTGCACATGCGCGTCTTGGAACCCCGGTACCAGAAGCCCGCCGTCGAGGTCGACGACCTCGGTGTGCGGGCCGACCAGCGCCGAGACGTCGTGTCCCACTGCGCTGATGCGGCCGTTCGTGACGGCGACGGCACACGCGGTCGATCGCGCAGCGTCCGCGAGGAAGACCCGTCCTCCCCGTGTGCCGGCGGTGAACACCAGATCTGCGAACACCATGCTCACCCTCCAGCCATCGTGCGGGCGATCTCGGTCGCCGAGTCACCCGCACGCTTGAGGACGACCGCCACCAGAGCGAGTGCCAGCAGCGTGAGCACCAGCATGATCGTCGACACCGCGGCGATCTCCGGCCGCAACCCGCTGCGGAGGGCGCTGAGCACGTAGACGGGCCACGGCGTCGTGCCGGAGACCTGCACGAAGGCGGAGACGACGGTGTTGTCGAGGCTCAGCGTGAACGAGAGCAGGAACCCGGCGAGCACCGCAGGCATCGCGAGAGGCAGCGTGATCTTGAAGAAGGTGCGCACCGGGGGCGCATAGAGGTCGGCCGAGGCCTCTTCGAGCCGGGCGTCGAGCCCCACGAGCCGCGCCCGCACGATGTACGACACGATCGCGATCGAGAACAGCGACTGTCCCACCACGAGTCTCATGGTGCCGTCGTTGAAGATGCCGATCCCGGCGTCCTGCCCGAGGAAGACCAACCACGGCAGGAGCGCGACGGCATCCACGATCTCCGGCGTCACCGACACGAGCAGCAGCAGTCCGAGGAACCACCACACCCACTTGCCGGGATTGCGCGCCATCGCGATGCCGGCGAGGGTTCCCAGCGCGGTGGCAAGGAGCGCCGCCAGCAGGCCCGTGCGCACCGAGACGAGCACCGCGTCGCGGATCGCCGGCTTGTTCACGATCGCGAGGAACGAGTCGAAGCCGAAATGGTCCCACGACACCAGCAGCCGGCCGACATTGAAGGAGTAGACGATGATCACGAGGATCGGCAGGAACAGGAACAGGAACACCAGCGCCGCCCAGATCGGCAGCACGAAGCGACCGGCCCCTCGGCGCACGCGCGGTGCGGTCTTCTGCGGTCCATCGGTCACGGCGGTCATGATCCCTCCCCCAGGACGAGGCGGTTGCGTTGCCGCAGCGGCAGGGTCACGAGCCAGAGGAGTCCGGCCGCGACGGCGATCGAGAGCATGATGACGATGATCAGCAGTACCGCCATGGCCGAGCCGAGCGCCCAGTTCTGCGCGGTCTGGAACTGACTCGCCACGACCTGCCCGATCATGTTGCCCTTCGCCCCGCCCAGCACGGTCGCCGTGATGTAGTCGCCCATGAGCGGGATGTACACCAGCAGCACTCCCGCGATGATCCCGGGCCTGGCCAGGGGCACGGTCACCCTCAGGAAGGTCGTAACGCTGTTCGCACCGAGATCCTTGCTCGCCTCGCGCAGCGGCCCCGACACGCGATCGAAGGCCACGAACAGCGGCAGGATCATCAGCGGCAGGTAGTTGTAGACGACGCCGAGGAGCACCGCGCCGCGCGAGTAGAGCAGATCGAGCGGACCGGGGATGACCCCGATGCCCTGCAGCAGCTGCGAGAGCCAGCCCTCGGGGGCGAGGATCACCTGCCAGCCGATGGTGCGCACGAGGAAGTTGGTCCAGAACGGCACCATCACGAGCGCGAGCAGGAGTCCGCGCTTCGAGGGCGGGGCCTTCACCGCGATCCAGTATGCGACCGGACCGCCGATCACCAGACACAGGGCCGTGCCGAGGATGCCGATCCACAGTGTGTTCAGGAACGTGCTGAAGAACGTCGGGGAGAGAGCTTCGAGGTAGCGGTCGAACGAGAGGTGGTCGAGCGCATGCGTGGCGAAGATGCTCGGCTTGTAGCCGAAGCTGAACACGATCACCATGAAGATCGGGGCGACGAAGAAGACGAGCAGCCAGACCCAGGCGGGGATCGCGAGGCCGAACTTGAGCTTAGGCACCGGCGGCCGCCTTCATCGAGTTCCAGATCGAGACGACACGGTCCTGCGCATCGGTCAGCTTGCCCTCGTGCATCGTGGCCACCTGCTCCTCGTCGAAGAACACCATGTCGAGCCGTTCCAGCCCCGCAGCCTCCGCTTCCTCGCGGATGCCGGAGATGCCGGTGTCGTAGCCGATGTAGTCGACCTGTGCGAGCTGCACGTCGGGCTGCAGCACGAAGTCGATGAACGCGTGCGCGGCCTCGGGGTGCGGAGCTCCCGCGGCGATCGCCCAGTTGTCCATCCACAGCTCCGTCGCCGGGCTCCCGAGCACCCACTGCCAGCGGTCAGGGTCGTCCGACTCGAAGATACCGAGCCGCGCGTCGCCGTTGTAGGACTGCAGCAGCGCGTGGGACGCCTGCGGGATCGACGACCCACCGGGGTACGAGTCGAACGCCGAGACGTGCGGAGCGAGATCCTTCACCAGGAACCTCTCGACCGCGTCGAGGTCGTCGGGATCGGTGGTCGTCCAGTCGATGCCGTTCGCCCAGAAGTAGATGCCCAGCAGCGGTGCCGGGTCGTCGAGCACCGAGGTCGAGCCCGATGCCTCGTTCTGCGCGGCATCGATGAAGTCGTTCCAGGTCGTGAGCTCGCGCGAGATCACTCTCTTGTCGTACACGAACCCCGTGGTCCCCCACGCCTTGCACACCGAGTACTCGTTGCCGGGATCCCAAGAGCGCCCACGGAACTCGGGGGCCACGTGCTTCATGTTCGGCAGCAGGTCGAGGTTGAACTTCTGCAGGAGTCCGTTCTCGGCCATGGGCCCGACGAACACCCCGGTCGGCACCACGATGTCGTAGCCGGAGGTGCCGCGGGCGGCGACCAGCTTGGCGATCAGCTCCTCGTTGGAGTTGAAGGCGTCGAGCACGATGCGCGGGCCGCTCTCGGCGGTGAACTGCTCGAGCACCTCCGGGGCGTCGTAGTCACCCCAGCTGTAGATGGAGAGCTTGTCCTCGAGAGGGCCGCCCTCGGCATGCACGGCCGCGGCGTTCTGCCCCGGCGAGCACGCGCTGAGCACGACGGCACCGCCCGCCATGATCGCGGTGGCGAGGAAGCCCCGTCGGGTCAGCTCGGTGCGGATCACCCGCGCGGCACTCCGGTGTGCGAGCACGCGCACCGGAGGGGCGCCCGTCACAGCCCGCCGTCCTTGGGCAGGGTGATCACGTGCGTCGCGGTGGTGGGGATGCCCTCGGCGGCGAACAGCCGCGCATCCGCGGGATCCCACACACAGCGGACGGCGTCATCGACTCCCACCCGCGGCGCGGTCGGGGCCGGCATGCGCGAGAGGAACGTGGCGTCCTCGCCGACGCGGACAGCGACCTGGAGGGTCTCACCCAGGTGCGAGACACCGAGCACGCGCCCGGGGACGCCCCCGCCTTCGCCCTGTTCCAGACTGACGTACTCCGGCCGGATGGCGGCGACGGCCGGCTGCCCCGCCGCCACATGCTCCCCACCCCAGCGGCCCGCGATCACGCCGATGGCCGTGTCGACCGCCTCCCCATCTGCCCGAACCGTGCCGTGCACGAAGTTCTGCTGACCGATGAACGACGCCACGTAGGCGGAGGCCGGCTCCGCGTAGATGGCGTCCGGCGCATCGAGCTGCTCGATCCGCCCCGCGCGCATCACGGCGATCCGATCGCTCATCGAGAGCGCCTCGGCCTGATCGTGGGTGACGAATACGAAGGTCGTGCCCAGCCGCGCCTGCAGCAGCTTGAGCTCGAGCTGCATCTCCTCGCGCAGCTGGCGGTCCAGTGCCGCCAACGGCTCGTCGAGCAGGAGCACGCTCGGCCGGTTGATGAGTGCACGCGACAGAGCGATGCGCTGCTGCTGTCCACCGGAGAGCTGTGTGGGCTTGCGGTCGGCGAAGGCGCGCAGCTGCACCATGTCGAGTGCTTCGCTCACCCGTTCCCGCTGCTCGGCCTTGGGCACGCGCCGCTGCTGCAGCCCGTACGCCACGTTCTCGGCGACCGTGAGGTGCGGGA
This sequence comes from Microbacterium sp. Beta, assembly GCF_005502545.1. Taxonomy (NCBI): domain Bacteria; kingdom Bacillati; phylum Actinomycetota; class Actinomycetes; order Micrococcales; family Microbacteriaceae; genus Microbacterium; species Microbacterium sp. Beta. The sequence continues at coordinate 70,938 of NZ_SCOG01000006.1, read as the reverse complement.
ACAGGGCGTACGCCTGGAAGACGGTGTTCACCTCGCGCCGATACGGGGGGAGGTTCAAGACGCTGCGGCCGGAGATGCGGATGTCCCCGGCATCCGGGTATTCGAAGCCCGCGATCATGCGCAGGGTGGTCGTCTTCCCGCAGCCGGACGGGCCGAGCAGGGAGAGGAACTCCCCCTGCTGCACGTCGAGGGTCAGGTCGTCGACGGCGGTGGCGGTGCCATAACGCTTGGTGACGCCGTCGATGTGGACCGCGCCGGTGGCGGTGGGTGCATCGAGTGTCGCCGTCGACATTCGGGTGTTGTCGGGCATGGAGCCTCCCCATTGAGATTCGCTTGTCGCGAGTCTGTCACAGGAAAGGCGTCAGGTATAGCGAAATCGGAAGCCTCTTGATGATTTCGCAACGGTATCCGTTGCCGATTCAGGAAATGGCGACCGATTGGCACCGATCAGAGGAGGAAGCCACGCAGCAGGGCTTCGGACCCGGCGAGATGATCGCGCATCGCCGCCTCGGCAGCATCCGGACGTCCGGCGAGGATCGCGGAGACGATGCTCTCGTGCTGCTCCCCCGAGTGCTGGATGTTGCGCGGCATCAGCGGGAACGTATCGAGCCACGCATTGACGTCGGCCCTGTTCTCGGCCACGAGCGCGACCAGCGACGGGATTCCGGCGGCCTCGGCGATGGCCAGGTGCAGCAGCGTGTCCAGGCGTCGATACTCCTCAGGACCCGCCGGCACCGCCGCCTCGTGTCGCGCCCACAGGTCGGCACGGGTCGAGGCGTCCAAGGAGCGGCTCGCGGCCGCGCGCACGGCCCCGGTCTCGAGCACGCGGCGCAGCCCGAGCACGTCGTCGATCTCGTCCGGCGTCACCGCCCCCGGCACGCTGGGGTGTGGCAGCGGGTCGGCCACGAACGTGCCTCCGTAGCGACCACGCCGCGGCAGCAGGTAGCCGGTGTCGGCCAGCTCGCGGATCGCCTCGCGCACGGTGTCGCGACTCACCCCGAACGACGCCGCCAGCTCGCGCTCCGGAGGCAGGGACTCGCCAGGAGCGACCACACCGAGCCGGATCGTCTGCACGAGTCGGGCCACCGCGTCCTCGAGCGCATTGCCGCGCCGCAGCGGCCGGTAGACGGCCCTTCGCACTTCGACGAGGTCGCCGTCGTGGGAGTGCTCGCTCATGCCTTCACCCTGTCACAGCGAGGTGAGGGTGGCTCACAGCGGGGTGACGTAGGCGTTCGTGATCCCGCCGTCGACGACGAACGCACTCGCGGTGATGAACGACGCGTCGTCGGAGGCGAGGAACGCCACGGCCGCTGCGAGCTCGGCGGGCTCCGCGAAGCGTCCCATCGGCACGTGCACCAGGCGCCGCTGCGCACGCTCCGGATCCTTCGCGAACAGCTCCTGCAGCAACGGGGTGTTCACGGGTCCAGGGCACAGCGCATTCACCCGCACTCCCTGACGGGCGAACTGCACACCGAGCTCGCGGGACATCGCCAGCACGCCCCCCTTCGACGCGGTGTAACTGATCTGCGAGGTGGCGGATCCGAGGAGCGCGACGAAGGAGGCGGTGTTGATGATCGATCCGCGCCCCGCGGGCACCATGTGACGGAGGGCTGCACGGCTGCACAGGTACACGCTCTTGAGATTCACGTCCTGCACGCGATCCCACGCCGGGAGCTCCGTCGTCTCGATGGAGTCGTCATCGGCCGGCGAGATGCCCGCGTTGTTGAAGGCGATGTCGATCCGCCCGAACTCCTCCGCGACACCGTCGAACAGCGCGTTCACCTTGGCCTCGTCTGCGACGTCGACCGGGCGGAACACGCCGCCCACCTCGGCGGCCGCCGCCTCTCCTGTCGTCGGATCGACGTCGGCGATCACGACGAGGGCCCCCTCCGCTGCGAAGCGCTGGGCGGTGGCGAACCCGATGCCGCTCGCGCCGCCGGTGATGATGGCGACGCGGTCCTTGAGACGCTGGGTCAGATCGATGCTCATGTGGGTTCTCCGTTCCGGATGGGTGAAAGGACGACGCGATCAGTGTTCATCGGTCGCGAAGAAGACGTTCTTGGTCTCGGTGAAGTGCTCGGCGGCGTCGGGGCCGAGTTCGCGCCCCAGGCCCGACGCCTTCATGCCGCCGAACGGCGTGGAGTACCGCACCGAGGAGTGCGAGTTCACGGACAGCACGCCGCTGCGCACACCCCGGGCCACGCGGACACCGCGTCCCAGGCTCTCGGTCCAGACGGAGCCCGCGAGACCGTACGCCGTGTCGTTGGCCAGACGGATGGCATCGGCCTCGTCCTCGAACGGCATCACCGCGACGACGGGCCCGAACACCTCCTGCTGCGCGATGCGGTCGGCGGGGTCGGCGAGCACCACGGCCGGCGCGAACCAGAACCCGTCCCCCTCGGGGGCACTGCCGCGGAAGGCGATGTCTGCACCGTCGAGGAACGACGCCACGGTATCGCGGTGTCCCGCCGAGATGAGCGGCCCCATGTCGGTGTCATCGCGGGCAGGGTCGCCCACACGCCAGGCGGCGACGGCCGGTTCGAGCAGTTCGAGGAACCGGTCGTAGACCGAGCGCTGCACGAGCAGGCGGCTGCGCGCACAGCAGTCCTGGCCAGCGTTGTCGAACACGGATCCGGGAACTCCGGACGCCGCGCGTTCGAGATCCGCGTCCTCGAAGACGATGTTCGCGCTCTTGCCCCCGAGTTCGAGCGTGACGGGCTTGAGGGCTCGCGCGCAGCCCGCCGCGACTTCGACGCCCACCTCGGTCGAGCCGGTGAAGACGACCTTGCGCACGTCCGGGTGTTCCACGAGACGCTGCCCGACGACCGAGCCCGACCCGGTGACGACCTCGAACAGCCCCTCCGGTAGTCCTGCTTCGCGCGCGAGCTCGCCGAGGCGGATGGCGGTGAGAGGTGTCAGCTCGGCGGGCTTCAGCACCACGGCGTTGCCCGCGGCGAGCGCCGGCGCGAACGCCCACGAGGCGATCGTCATCGGGAAGTTCCACGGAACGATCACGCCGACCACGCCGTAGGGGTCGTGGAACGTGACATCGAGCCCGCCGGCCACCGGGATCTGTCGCCCGGACAGGCGCTCCGGGTCGGCGGAGTAGTAGTTGAGCACCTGGGCGACGTGACCGGCCTCCCAGCGGGCCGAGCCGATCGGATGCCCGGAGTTGAGCACCTCCAGCTGCGCCAGCTCTTCGACGGCGCCTTCCACCGCGCGGGCGAACGACCGGAGGGCATCCGCACGTGCCACCGGGGCCAGGGCCGCCCACCGACGCTGCGCCGCGACGGCACGAGCGATCGCGGCATCCGTCTCTCCGATGCCGGCTCTGGGGACCTCGCGGATCGCGGCACCGGTGGACGGGTTGATGACTGTGAACGCGCTCATCGGGCGTCCTCCTTCCGCCCGGCGGCGAACGCGCGAGCCTGCGAGACGAGATCTTCGAAGAGACGTCGGTCTTCGGCGTTCTCCTCCGGATGCCACTGAATGCCGACGACGTGACCATCTGCGGTGTCGACGAACGCCTGCACGAGTCCGTCGGCGGAGTGCGCAGCGGCGACCAGCCCCTCCCCGAGCCGATCGATGCCCTGATGGTGATAGCTGTGCACGCGTACGTCGCCGGCACCGAGGACGCCGGCGAGCGCCGTGTCGCCCGAGACCTCGATGTCGTTCTCGGCGAACACGCCTCCGCCCAGGCGGTAGCGCTCGGTGCCGAGCGACTCGGGCAGGTGCTGGTGCAGAGTGCCTCCGCGCGCCACGTTGACGAGCTGCAGCCCGCGGCAGATCGCGAGCACCGGTATGCGGCGCCGCTCGGCCGCTCTGAACAGCGCCAGCTCCCACGCGTCGCGGTCGACCCGGGCCGGATCCGTGAGCGGATGCCGCTCCTCGCCGTAGAGCTCGGGAGCGACGTCGGCCCCTCCGGAGAGGATCAGTCCGTCCAGCCCGGCGATGGCTGCATCCGCCGACTCCGGGTCCTGTGGCGGCAGGAGCAGTGCGATTCCGCCCGATGCCGTCACCCCGGTCAGGTACTGCTCGGGCAGGAAGGCGGCCCGCACGTCCCACACCCCCTGCTGCGCCCGCTCGAGGTAGGTCGTGACTCCGATCAACGGTGCCGGGTCAGAGCCGCTCGAAACCACGGATCCGCTCCCAGTCGGTGACGGCGGCGTCGTAGGCCTCGACCTCGATGCGCGCCTGGTTCAGGTAGTGCTCCACAACGTCGTCGCCGAACGCTTCGCGCGCGATGGCCGACTCGCTGAACAGCTGTGCCGCTTCGCGCAGCGTGGTGGGAAGGTGTTCGACGCCGGCCTCGTACGCGTTGCCGGTGAAGCGGTCGGGCAGGGGCAGTTCGTTCTCGATGCCGTACAGACCGCCGGCGATGATGGCCGAGATCCCGAGGTAGGGGTTCACGTCGCCGCCCGGCACTCGGTTCTCGACCCTGAGCCCGGCCCCCGCCCCGATCACGCGCAGCGCACAGGTGCGGTTGTCGATGCCCCAGGCCACTCCGGTCGGGGCGAAGCTGCCCTTCGCGAACCGCTTGTACGAGTTGATGTTGGGCGCATAGAGCAGGGTGAACTCCCGGAGCGTGGCGAGGATGCCGGCGATCCAGTGCCCCATGATCGGACTGAATCCGTGCTCGCCGTCTCCGGCCATGACCGGAGTGCCGTCGTCGGCGCGCAGCGAGAGGTGGATATGGCAGCTGTTGCCCTCGCGCTCATTGAACTTCGCCATGAAGGTGAGCGCCTGGCCGTGCTGCTCCGCGATCTCCTTCGCACCGTTCTTGTAGAGCGCGTGCTGGTCAGCGGTCTCGCGCACCTCGGCATAGCGGAAGGCGATCTCCTGCTGCCCCAGGTTGCACTCCCCCTTCACGCCCTCGCAGTAGAGGCCCGCGCCGTCCATGCTGTTGCGGATGTCGCGCAGCAGCGGCTCGAGGCGGGTGGAGGCGAGCAGGTTGTAGTCGACGTTGTAGTCGGTCGACGGCGTCAGTCCCTCGTACTTGCGGGCCCAGGCGTCGCGGTAGGTGTTGTCGAAGACGATGAACTCGAGCTCGGTGCCCGAGAACGCGGTCCAGCCGCGTTCGGCCAGTCGATCGCGCTGACGGTCGAGGATCGCCCGCGGCGACGGGCTCACCGGCTCCCCGTTTCCCCACACCAGGTCCGCGATCACCAGCGCCGTCCCCGCCAGCCAGGGGATCCGGCGCAGCGTCGCGATGTCGGGCCGCAGCACCATGTCGCCGTAGCCGCGATCCCACCCCGACATCGCGTAGCCGTCGACCGTGTTCATGTCCACATCGACCGACAGCAGGTAGTCGCACGCCTCGGCACCGTGATGCACGATGTCCTCCTGGAACAGTCGTGCGGACACCCGCTTGCCGACCAGCCGCCCCTGCGCATCCGCGAAGGCCACGATCACCGTGTCGATCTCGCCGGCGGCGATGCCGGCATCCAGTTGCTCGATGCTCAGGTTTCCCGCCATCGTCTCGCTCCCGTCGTCGTGGTGAAGCGATCGGCCGACCGGCTTCGCCATCAGAGTAGATCACCAGGACGTTTAAAGGTAGACGAAACCACCATTGGCTGTCACAATCATCCGCAAGGTGCACCCGGCGCCTGTGTGTGCTTGCGAACGGAGAGCGGATGTCTGAGCAGAGCAGTGAATCCCGCAAGGTCGCTGGGGCGACCTATACACGCGCCGGGAACGAATACTTCGAGAAACGCACCCTGAAGAGGTCTGCCGGCGTCTGGGGCCTGTGGGGTCTCGCGGTCGCCGCCGTCATCTCCGGAGACTTCTCCGGCTGGAACTTCGGCATCGACTTCGCGGGCTTCGGCGGAATGCTGATCGCCTTCGTGATCCTCGTGCTCATGTACTACGGCATGATCTTCGCGATCGGCGAGATGGCCGCGATGATGCCCCACACCGGGGGCGCCTACTCCTTCGCGCGATCGGCGATGGGACCGTGGGGCGGCTTGGTCACGGGCGCAGCGGAGACGATCGAGTACGTCGCGACCACGGCGGTGATCGTCTACTTCTCGGCGTCGTATGCGAACGGCATCACGAGCGAGCTGCTGGGAATCCAGCTGCCGGGGTGGCTCTGGTACCTCATCCTCTACGTCGTGTTCATCGCGCTGAACTCCGCGGGGGCCGCGATCTCGTTCCGATTCGCGATCGTCGTCTCGATCATCTCGATCGGCATCATCCTGGTGTTCTCCCTGATGGCGATCTTCTCCGGCGCCTTCAGCTGGGACGCGCTGTGGGACATCGCCCCCGACCCCGGCCAGACGGAGTTCCTGCCGCACGGCGTGCTGCCGATCCTGTTCGCGCTCCCGTTCGCGATGTGGTTCTTCCTCGGCATCGAAGAGCTGCCCCTGGCCGCCGAGGAGTCGCACAACCCGACCCGCGACATCCCCAAGGCCGGCTTCTGGGCGCGCGGCACCCTCATCGTCACGGGTCTGCTCGTCCTCTTCCTGAACACCGGCGTGATCGGCGCCGAGGCCACCGGCACCGCGGGCGAGCCGCTGCTCGACGGCTTCCGCGCCATCGTGGGCGACCAACTCGCCGCGGTGCTCGCGCTCTTCGCCTTGATCGGGCTGCTCGCCTCCCTGCAGGGCATCATGTTCGCCTACGGCCGCAACATGTACTCGCTCTCCCGCGCAGGCTACTACCCTCGCTTCCTCTCCCTCACCGGCAAGCGGCAGACGCCGTGGGTGGCGCTCGTCGTCGGTGCGGCGATCGGTTTCGTCGCCCTCATCGTGCTCGACGTGCTCGCGGCCGTCGACGCCGAGGGCGCCGGGTCGGTGGCAGGCGCGATCGTGCTGAACATCGCGGTCTGGGGCGCGGTGCTCGCCTACGGACTCCAGCTGGTGTCGTTCATGATCCTCCGCAGGAAGTACCCGGACGTCGCGCGGCCGTACCGGAGCCCGTGGGGGATCCCCGGCGCAGCTGTCGCGCTCGTGATCGCCGCGCTGATCTTCGTCGGGTTCCTGCTGAATCCGACGTTCGGCCCCGCCATCGTGGCGATCGCCATCGTCTACGTCGTGATCCTGCTCGGATTCGGGCTCTTCTTCCGCCACCGTCTGGTGCTGTCGCCCGAAGAGGAGTACGCGATCTCCGGCGGCTCCCACGGCGACTCGCGGGCCGAGGGCTACGACGCCATGGAGGGCGAGGTGTTCGACGACAGCGGCAGGTGACTCACCGCGCAGCGCCTCGACGACTCCGTCGGGGTGCTGTGTCGCGCCGCCCCTGGACCCTACTTGCGGTCGAAGTCGAAGGCCTTGAGCAGCTCGACGACGGCCTTCTCCCGCTCCTCGCCGCCCTCCTCGAACATGTGGGTGACGTGCGTCTGCAGGTGGTTCTCCAGCAGCAGGCGGTTGAGTGACTCCAGGGAGCGCTGGATGGCGCGGGACTGCGTGATGATGTCCATGCAGTAGTCCTCGTTCTCGATCATCCGCGCGACGCCGCGCATCTGTCCTTCGAGGATGCTGGTGCGGTGCAGCGCACGTTTCTTGATGTCTTCGATCACCCCTCGAGGGTACTCCCCCCAGGGGGTATCCGGCTGTCTGTGCGCCGAGACAGCGCACGCTCCGCGCACAGGGCCGCCGGTGCGGTGGCGTGAAAGGATGACGTCATGCCGCGAACACCGATGACGCAGCTCTCGCCCGCCGACCAGGAGCGCCTCCGCGCGCTCCGACGCATGAAGGCCGTCGCCCTCGGCGCCCTGGTGTTCATGGCCGTCGTGTTCGTGTTCGCCTTCGCGTTCCAGCAGCGCATCGAGGGACTCGCTTATGTGCGCGCGGCGGCCGAAGGCGGCATGGTGGGTGCGCTCGCGGACTGGTTCGCGGTGACCGCGCTCTTCCGACGCCCGCTCGGGCTCCCCATCCCGCACACCGCGATCATCCCGAACCGCAAGGACGAGATCGGCCGCTCGCTCGGCGAGTTCGTGGAGACGAACTTCCTCGCCGCCGACGTGGTGCGCACCAAGCTGTCGACCACGAAGATCGCTCTGCGCGCAGGCGACTGGCTGCGTGAGGCCCCGCATGCGGAGCGGGTCGGCGCCGAGGGTGCGACGATCGCCACGGCCGTGCTCAACGCGCTGAGCGACGACGACGTGCGAGACCTGATCACGGACCTCGCCCGCGAGCATCTGGTCGATCCCGAGTGGGGTCCGCCCGCCGGAGCGTGGCTCGAGAAGATCGTCGAGGCCGATGCCCATCACGGCGCTGTCGACCTCGCCGCCGACAGCATCTCGCGCTGGCTCGACGCGAACGCCGAATCGTTCAGCGGTCTGGTCTCCCGGCGCCTTCCGGGGTGGGTGCCGAAGCTGGCTCACCGCTTCGTGGACGACACGGTGTATCACGAGGCGGTCAAGTTCGTGCACGCCGTGCAGGCCGACCCCCGCCACCCGGCACGCCTCGCGGTCGACGGCTATCTGGCACGTCTGGCCGACAGCCTGCAGAACGACCCGGCGACGCGGGCGAAGCTCGAGAACGCCAAGGCGTCGCTGTTCGACAGCCCCCGCGTCGGCGCTCTGGCCGCTGAGGCGTGGAACACCGCGAAGAACGGCTTGCTCGCTGCCCTCGCCGATCCCGAGAGCGGCCTCCGACGCCGCGCCGTGCAGGCCCTGCAGGAGGTCGGGGAGCGCCTCACGACCGACACCGCGCTGCAGAACCGCGTCGACACGTGGGTATCGGACGCCGCGGTCTTCCTCGTCGACCGCTACCGGCACGACATCGCCTCGATCATCACCGACACCGTCGAACGCTGGGACCCGGCGGAGACGACGGAGAAGATCGAGCTCATGGTCGGCCGCGACCTGCAGTACATCCGTTTGAACGGCACGTTCGTCGGCGCCCTGGCCGGTCTCGTCATCTTCTCCATCGCGCACGCCCTGATCCCCGGAGTCTGACCATGCCCTCGTCCTCCCGACCGCTGAGCCACGATCCCCTCTGGCCCCGAGCCGGGTCCTGGCCTGCCTTCGACGGCACCGCCGACGCCGTGCTCGTCGGGGTGCCGACCTGGCGCACCTCGCTCTCCCCGACCGGTGCGCACGCGACGCCCACGGCGATCCGCGCGGCTCTCCCCCGCTACGGCACCGCGCTGATGGGACCGCCGGTGATCGAGCTCGACGAGGTGCTGCGCATCGCCGACGCCGGCGACATCGCCGATCCTGACGGCTCCGCCGGTGAGGCCAGGGTCATCTCCCGCGTGCGCGAGCTCGCCGCCGCTTCGAAACTCGTGATCGCCCTCGGCGGCGACAACTCGCTCACCTATCCGGTGGCGCTCGGTGCCGAAGCGACGGGACTGATCACGTTCGACGCCCACTTCGACCTGCGCGACGGCATCTCGAACGGCACTCCCGTGCGGCGCCTCGTGGAAGATGTCCCCGCCACGTCGCCGCTGGATACCACGCGCATCGACCCGACCAAGGTCGTGCAGATCGGCATCGCCGACTTCGCGAACTCCGCCGCCTACGCCCGACGCGCAGCCGAGTGGGGCATCCGTGTGATCCCCCTCGACGAGCTCCGCCGCCGCGGAATCGACGATGTCGTCGCGGAGGCCGTGGAGGTCGCCGGTTCCGGAGCCGATGCGCGCATCCATCTCGACATCGACGTCGACGTCTGCGACCGGTCGGTCGCGCCGGGCTGCCCGGCGAGCGTGCCCGGCGGTCTGCAGGCGTGGGAGCTGCGCGCCCTCAGCAGGGCCGTCGCGACGGATCGACGTGTCGCGAGCGCCGACCTGGCCGAAGTCGACGCCACCGCCGACGCCGACGATGCCCGCACCGTCCGCCTGGCGGCTCTGTGCGTGCTGGAGCTGCTCGCCGGACTCGCCGCACGCACATGAGGATCGTGGTGTCGGGGACGCACGCCAGCGGCAAGAGCACGCTGATCTCCGACTTCCGTGCGGTCCGCCCCGAGTACGTCGTACTGCCCGACCCCTTCGAGGACCTCGATCTCGACGATCCCGCGAGCGAGCACAGCTTCGCCGTGCAGCTGCGCGTCACCGCGGCGCGACTCCGGGAGTCGGCCGCCGCTTCCGCGGTGATCTGCGAGCGGGGGCCACTCGACTTCCTCGCCTACCTGACCGCTCTGGAGGAGCTGGGCCGCAGTGACGGCGCGCTCCTCGCCCGCGCCGCAGAGATCGTGGAGGCGTCGATGGCCGCGATCGACCTCGTCGCGATCGTGCCCCTGGACGGGAGCCGGCCGATCCACGTCACCGGCGACGAGGACCCGGCTCTGCGCGTCGCGATGGACGAAGCGCTGGTGGGACTCGTCGATGACCTCGAGCGCGCAGGCTCCGTCCCGCACGTGGTCACGATCGTCGGCAGCCCCGAGGAGCGGCTCCGGCTACTGCTCGAGGCGAGCCGGGGCTGACCAGCCCCAACCCCCGTGCGGCGAGGGCGCTCACTCAACGACCCGGTCTCGACCTCCAGCACGAGCGGCCGAGGAACCAGAACGGCCGATGGGACATGATCTCTCATGTCCCATCGGCCATCTTCACGGTGGACCTAAGGGGATTCGAACCCCTGACCTCCTCGATGCGAACGAGGCGCGCTACCAACTGCGCCATAGGCCCGTGAACAGGTTCTACGCTATCACGACGAGAGGGCCGCTCGCGTCGCAGACCGTCATCCTGCGGCCCGACGCGAGAGCAGTTCGCGCACGTGGGCCTCGATCTCGGCGTCGTCGACGAACCCCATCCGCGCGTACGGCGACGACGCGGCCGGCAGGGCCACCGGCGGCTCCGGTGCCATCTGCTCCGCCCGCTCGCGCAGTGCGGCGACTCGCGCGGCCTTGCGGCGCGCCTCCTGGGCTTCGAGCTGAGCCTGTGCGGCCTGCGCACGGGACCCCGCCACGGATGCCATCGGCTCGGGCAGCGGACGCGGCGTCCACGTCGCTCGGCCCTGGTCGTGAAGCTCGGGGGCCACACGCGGAGCAACAGGGGTGGCCACGACGTGGGCGGCGCGCGCGGCACGGTTCGCGACCGCGGCCATGCGCTGCAGAGCGACACCGGCGACGACGACCACCGCACCACCGACCCAGATCAGAGCAGATCCGCCGGCAGCCAGCAGCTGCCACACGCCCAGCCCGGCGACGATGAGCCCGGCCAGCAGGCTGCTGGTCGCGAGGATACGCACACGTCTACGCGCGCGCGCCCGACGGATCACGGGGTCGGCCCTGGTGGCCGCGAGTTCCTGCCGCAGAGCCTCGAGCGCGGCGGCCTCCCGCTCCGACTGCACCCTCTTCGCCAGCTTCTGCTGAGCGAGCGCGGTGCGGGCGTTCAGCTCGACGCGGACCTCCCCCGGCGTCTCGCTCGTCTCGGCGAGCACGCGCAGCGCCTGGTTCAGTCGCACGGCGTTGCGTTCGGCGGCGTTGTACTGGAACCGGCCTCGCCACGACGGCAGAAGATAGAGCATCCACAAGAGCACGGCGACGAGCACGATCACTCCTCCGCTCAGCACCGGCCCGTCCATACCGACAACGCTAAGGGCTGGGGGCGGGCAGCGCCGTACAGACGGGCGCGTGTCGCGGCGTGTTCGTCCGGATCCGCTGTCCGGACGGGTGTTTCAGGACGATATGCGGTCGGCCGGCGGCACCGTCGCGGCGTCGGGAGGCACCTGGCCGCTGAGCCACCGCGCCAGCACACCCTGCGGCACGTCTTCCGTGGTCAGGGCGAATGCGTAGTGGTCGCGCCAGTCCCCGTCGATGTGGATGTAGCGCCGCCGCAATCCCTCGTACCGGAACCCGAGCTTCTGGACGATGCGCAGGCTCGCGGCGTTCTCCGGACGGATGCAGATCTCCATGCGGTGCAGGCCGTACTCGGTGAAGCACGCATCGGTGGCCATCGCGACCGCGGTCGGGGTGATCCCGCGACCGGCGAATCGCTCGCTCACCCAGTACCCGATCGTGGCAGAGCACAGCGAGCCCCGAGAGACTCCCCATACGTTGAGCTGCCCCGCGATCTCGCCGTCGTACTCCATGACGAAGGGGTAGCCGGAGCCGTCACGGTACTGCTGGAGCAGGCGACGGATGCTGAGCCTCATATCGAAGGACACCGATCCGTACGGGACGGTCGCCTCCCACGGCTGAAGCCATGACCTGTTGGCGAGCAGCTCATGCTGCAGAGGCCGCGCATCCTTCGTTCGGACGAGCCGCAGCTCTATCGGGCCGTGTCGCATCCCCGTCGCCAGATCCATGCCGCACCGACGCCCGCGAAGCCGCCTAGAGGCGTTCCGCGAACTCCTTGAGCCAGGGGCGCAGCTCCGAACCGAGGTCGTCGCGGTCTGCCGCGAGCTGGACGATCGCCTTGATGTAGTCGACGCGGTCGCCCGTGTCGTAGCGGCGACCACCGAAGACGACGCCGACGACGCCGGGGCCGTCAGGGTCGGCCGCCATCACCTGCAGTGCGTCCGTGAGCTGGATCTCGCCCCCCTTGCCCGGCTCGGTGTGCTCGAGGATCTCGAAGACCGAGGCCGGGAGGACGTAGCGTCCGATGACCGCGAGGTTCGAGGGGGCGTCCTCCTGTGCCGGCTTCTCGACGAGACCGGTGACCCGAACCGCATCCGACCCTTCGAGGGGTTCGACCGCAGCGGCGCCGTACATGTGGATGTTCGCGGGATCGACCTCCATCAGCGCGATCACCGCGGCGCCGGTGCGCTCGTGCTCGGCGATCATCTCGGTGAGCAGCGGATCGCGCTCGTCGATCAGGTCGTCACCGAGCAGCACGGCGAAAGAACTGTCGCCGACATGGGTGCGCGCACGCAGCACTGCATGACCCAGACCCTTCGGCTCACCCTGACGGACGAAGTGGATGTCGGCGAGGTCGCTCGACTTCATCACGCGCTCGAGGCGACCGGTGTCGCCCTTCTCCATGAGCTTCACCTCGAGCTCGGGGACCGAGTCGAAGTGGTTGGAGATCGCGTTCTTGTTGCGCCCGATGATGACGAGGATGTCGTCGATCCCGGCGTCAGCCGCCTCTTCGACGACGTACTGGATGGCCGGCTTGTCGACGACCGGGAGCATCTCCTTCGGCATCGCCTTCGTGGCGGGCAGGAATCGTGTCCCCAGTCCGGCGGCGGGGATGACTGCTTTGATCTTGTGGTTGCCCATCCTCTCAGCCTAGTGGTGAGCGTCGACGTAGACTCGGAGCCATGTCGAACGACGTCGAACACGCCAAGCGCGCACTCCGCGCCGAGCTCCGCGAACGACGCCAGCTCCTCTCCGACACACAACGCGAGACGGCGGCCACCGCCATCGGCGAACGCCTCGATGCCCTCGTCGACGAACTGGGCGCCCGATCCATCTCCTGCTTCCTCTCCACCACGACGGAGCCGGGCACCCGTGACTTCGTGACCAGGGCCGTGCGCCGCGGCATCCGCGTGCTCCTCCCCGTCACCCGCGCCGACGGACTGCTGGACTGGGCTGTCGCCACGGACGATGACGAGGTCGCCGAGGGCCTCTTCGGCCTGCCGGAGCCCACGGGCGAGGTGCTGGGCCCTATCGCCGTGAACGACGTCGACCTGATGATCGTCCCTGCCGCGGCGGTCGACCGTTCCGGCATGCGCATGGGCTGGGGGCGCGGGTACTTCGACAAGACGATCGGCTCGATGGAGAAGTGCCCTCCCGTCTACGCGGTCATCTATGATTCCGAGGTACTCGACGAACTTCCGCGAGAGGTCCACGACCAGCCGGTGAACGGCGTCGTGACCCCGTCGCAGACCCTCACCCTGTCGCCGCGGCGACGCTGATCTCAAGGACCCCCATGCCCACCTACGCCTATGCCTGCACCGCGTGCGGTCACACCTTCGACGCCGTGCAGAGCTTCGCCGACGACGCTCTCACCGTGTGCCCCGAGTGCGGTGGCGCGCTGCGCAAGCAGTACGGCTCGATCGGTGTGACCTTCAACGGCTCCGGTTTCTATCGCACGGACTCGCGCGCCAAATCCGGTGGATCGAAGGATGGTTCGGCATCATCGAAGACGGAATCGACGACGAGCGCCAAACCGGCGGCTGCGTCGACTCCGGCCTCTTCCTGAGGTATCGATCTGTTGGGGGATCCCATGCTCAAAGGTTTCAAGGACTTCCTGCTCCGGGGCAACGTCATCGATCTGGCCGTCGCGGTCGTCATCGGCACGGCGTTCACCGCGATCGTCACGGCCGTCGTCAACAGCATCATCAACCCGCTCATCGCGCTCTTCCTCAAGGCGGACGCGGCCGGACAGTTCGGGATCCAGGTTCCGAACATCTACGGCGAGACGGTGACCTTCCCGATCGGCGACCTGATCTCGGCGATCATCAGCTTCCTCGCCGTCGCCGTCGTCGTGTACTTCGTGTTCGTGCTGCCGATGAACACGTTCAAAGCTCATGTCGAGGCCCGCAAGGGCACGCCCGCGGAGGAGCCGGAGGAGGAGCCGGCCGCGGCGACCGAGTCCGAGCTGCTCGTCGAGATCCGCGATCTGCTCAAGGCACAGCGCGGGGCCTGACCGGCTGGAACCCCTCGAGACGCACGGTCCCTCTTCGGAGGGACCGTGCGTCTCTCCGTTCCCGGCTGAGGTAGGAGCCGCACAGTCAGTAGTGCGGCGGGACGTCCTGGAGCAGCTGATCGTCGTTCGGCCCCTTGGCACCCTTCGGCCGGTTCCGCGCCGACGGCGTCTCCGCTGGCCCCGATTCCGGTTCCGGGTCGCTCCCCGGCACCGGAGTGAGACGCGCACGACGAGATCCGGCGATGCGTTCCACGTGCTGGCGCGGGTCCGCGGGCCCCGGGTGCTCAGTCATTCTGGGTGTCGAGCGTGTCGATCGGCTGCGTATCGTTCTCCGCGCGCGGGGCGGAATCCGAGATGCCGAGCACCGCGGCGATCCGGGTCGCCACGGTCACGGGGTCGCTGTAGAGGTCGAACGCGTGCACGCGCACGTAGTGCCAGCCCAGGCGACGCAGCACGTGCGGGCGCAGACGCAGGGTCTCGCGCAGGGACTCGCCTCGCGTCTCGGGATCCGACTCGATCACGACGGCCTTGCCGCCGTGCTGCGCGACCAGCGGGAGCAGTCCGCGGTAGTCGACGTCCACCGACGCGCCGAGGCGCCGCAGTTCGCGGGCAAGCGCCAGGGTCAGCGGGTCGGCGAGATCCTCCAGCCGCGCATCCCGGCTCCGGGCGGCCAGGCCGCCGAGGATCGACATCAAGGTCGCAGCCCCGTGCTCCAGGCGCCCATCGTCGAACGAGGAGGGACGGATCGACGAGACGAGGACCATCGAACGGCGCGCTCTCGTCATCCCGACCGTGAGCAGTCGCTCGCCGTCCGGTGTGGAGAGGTCGCCGAAGTCGCTCAGGACGCGGCCGTGCTTGGTGAGACCGAAGCCGAGCGAGAAGATCACACGATCGCGGCTCTCCGCGACCGACTCCTCGAGCGTCAGCACCGCGAACGGTTCGACCGTGTCTCGGCCGACGAAGTCGGCGACATCGGATCGCCCGGCGAACGCCGAAGTGACGGCGGCGCGCACGCGCTCGGCGTGGCGGGCGCTCGCGGTGACCACCATGAGGGATTCCGACGGGCGATGCACCGCGTGCTCGACCACGAGGGTCACGACCCTGGCGACCTCGGCATCCGGGCTCTCGACCGCACCCGAGATCGGATCGGGCGTTCCCGTACCGCCCTCGACGTAGTCGACAGTCAGACTGCCACGACCGAGGTACGAGCCCGCCCAGGGAAGGGAGACGATCTCGCCCCCGTAGAAGGCATCGTTGATGAGCTCCGCGAGGTCCTCGCCACCCGCCCGGTAGCTGCGGGTGAGGGTCATCACGGGCAGGAGCTCGGACAGGCGCTCGAAGGCCGAGACGTCGTCGAAGGGCACCTCGGGCTCCCACGACTCCTCCGGATCGACCGCGATGCGGAACGGGGTGGGGCGCTGCGTGACCGGATCGCCGAACGCGACGATCTGGCGCGCACGACGGATCGCCGGGGCCGCTTCTGCGAGGTTGATCGCTGCGGCATCGACGAGGATCACGGTGTCGAACTCGACCGAGTCGGGGATCTCGGGCACCAGGTACGGCGAGGAGATCCAGGCCGGCGCGAGCACGTCGACGAGGGTGGGCGCAGCGCTGACCACCTGCGCGGTGGTCGTCGCGGATTGCGTCAGCGCCTGACGCAGGTGCTGCGACTGCTGGGGCTCGTCGACGATCGCGATGCGCCACTGATTGGCCAGCTGCCATGCGAGCAGCGGTCCGGCCATGGCGGCATGCGCCTCATCGACCAGGCGGAAATCGCGCTCGAGCCGATCGACGACCGCGGTGTTCGCTCCGAGGAGGGCGCGGTTGTCCTGCAGGGCGCGCTCGAGGAGGGACTGCCACCAGGCGAACTCGAGCTCCTCCCCCACCTGGGACTCCGAGACGTGGCGGACGGAGAGCTCGGTGAGAAGCGGCTCCAACCCGAGGAGGGCGAGTCGGTCACGCAGCTGGGCGCGCTCGACCAGGTTCTCGAAGACGTCGGATTTGGCAGCGAGGCCGGCGAGGGTGCGAACGAGCCGGGCCACGGGCAGCGATGCCAACGGCTCACGGCGTCCGAGGGCGGTGTCGAGTTCGGCGAGCTCGGCTTCCACACGCTGCCAGGCCGCGTGGACGTCGGCGAGACCGAGCGGGATCTCCGGCGCGACGCCGGCGTCGACGAAGCGCTGCCATTGGGTGCGCTGCGCCTGGATCCGCAGGAGAGCCTCATGCATCTCGGTGACATGCACTCCCGGGCGGACATACTCCTTGGCGAGCCGACGGAGCCTGCGCCGGTTCGCCCCGGACAGGCCGGGAGCGTCGCGGCGCGAACCGTGCGCCTGGATGAGCTCACCCAGAGGACGTTCGAAGACCGTGGGGCTGAATCGGTCGAGCGAATCGCGGATCCCCTGCAGAAGCCGCAGGTACTCGCCGAGCTCGTCGATGGTCGCGAACGGACGCATGTGCGTCTGCGCGATCAGCTCGTAGCCGCGCTCGAGCAGGGTGGGCACGCTCTGCGAGTGCAGTCGCCCGGCGAGCTCGTGCGCCGCTCGTGCGGCTTCGGTGCTGGAGAAGGTGACCCCGTACCAGGGCGAGTCGTTCGGGCCGAAGCGGAATTCGCCGAGACGGGCGGCCTGTGCGAGGGCCTCGGCAGCCTCGCTGCGGTCGGCGGCGAGGCGACGAAGCGCATCGGGTCCGAGACGCGCGGTGGTCGACGGTGGAACAGGGAGCGACGCCAAGCGCGTCAGCTGGCGGGTGGCGTCGAGGACCGAGGCGCCCAACCCGGCGATCGGCGCGCTGAGCGCCTGACGGTAGTCGCGCAGGACGGTCCGCAGACGCACGAGAGCATCGTCGACTTCGCCGACCTTCGGCGCCGTGGCCTTCTCGTTGCGCCCGATGGCCCTGACCAGATCGCGCCGCACGTTCGCCGGCGAGACCGCGAGGCTGTCCAGTCCGATCCCGGCGAGACGATGGCGGACGCCGTCGAGGGTCGAGCGACGCGCGGACACGACGAGGACGCGCTTGCCTCCGCGCACGAGTTCGCCGAGCGCGTTGATCACCGTCTGCGTGCCGCCGGTCCCCGGAAGCGTCGCGACGGTCAGGGAGTGCCCCGCGGCGATGCGCGCGAGCACAGCTTCCTGCTCGGCGTCGGCGTCGAGGAGGAGATTGTCGGACGCAGGAGCGCGGTCGTCCGGCCCGATGTGGTGCGGGATCGCCCGTGGGGCGGTCACGCGCTCGCGGTCGCCCACGTGTCCGGCGAGGGCGTTCAGCACCTGATGGTCGAGACTGCCGCCGTCGCGGGACATCACCCCGGACACGTCGGCGAACGTCGAGACGACCAGGCGCGGCTCGACCGAGAAGGTGTCGATCGATCGCGTGATCGCGCGCAGGCTGTCGATCACCGGCTGCGGCTTGAAGATCCCGCCGTCGTAGGCGAGGGCTGCGAGAGCTGTCGCGTCGATCGTGAGACCGAAGTGATCGCGGGCGATCCGCACGAGTTCGGGATTCACCTCGAAGGTGCCCTGCAGCTTCAGCTCGAAGTCGGAGTGGTGGCGGCGGATCGCCAGCGGACGCAACAGCACAGGTGCGGCGAACCCCGCTCCCCCGATGCGCCACCGGGCGACGCCGACGGCGAGGTGCACGGCCTCGATGCCGCGGACGGTGCGCAGCTCGGTGTTCTTTGCTGTGATGCGCTCCGCGGCGAGTCTCGCTGTGCGCAGACCGACCTCATCGCGGAAGAGGTTCGAGAGGAGCGTCGACTTGCCGGTGATGAACTGCGGCAGGCTGCCGGGGTGCGCCTTGGAGATGTCGATACCCGACTCGGGGCTGTCGCGGAAGCTCACCAGTGGCGAGGGGCCGCCGAGATCCGCGGCCTCCGCTCTCAGACGCGTGCGCTCCGACTCCGCTGCGTGCGCGATGTCGATGCCGGCAGTGGACCCGTGCAGGTCGCTGATCGACACAGCAGGATCCACCGCTGTGTCGTCCGCAGACTTTCCTTCACGTCGCCACACAATGACACCCTAGGCGCGCGACATGCCGACGCGGGGTATCCCGGGCGGGTTTCCGCCGAATTTCCGCGATGCGATGCACCGTCCACTTCTCCTGCCCGGCGTCCGCGCCGACGAGGTTCTCCACCCGGAGCGGCAACAGCGGCGTGCGGTGTCCCGTCCAGGGGTCAGGATGGGGGCATGACCTTCCGCTACGACTTCGCGCCGACCCCCTTCGGCGATGCTCTCGCGGTGTTCTCCGACGAGGGCATCGTGCGGTTCGATCTCTCCGAATCCGAAGACCCGCGCGTGCCCTGGCTGCTCGAAGGCGTGTCGCGCCAGCTGAGATCCGTGCCGGAGCCCGACCCCGGTGCCGCCGACGAGCTCGCCCATCTGCTCGCCGACTACTTCGACGGCGAGCAGGTGCGCTTCGACGAGCACATCCGCCTCGACTGGCGACTCGTCGACGGGTTCGCTTTGACCGCTCTGCGGACGATCTGCGACATCGAGTGGGGCGAGACGATGAGCTACGGAGAGGTCGCGGTCCTCGCCGGACACCCCGGCGCCGCGCGCGCCGTCGGCACAGCGTGTCGCGTCACACCGTTCTCGATCATCGTCCCGGTGCACCGCGTCGTGCGGTCGGACGGCAGCGCGGGCCAATACGGCGCGCACCCTGAGCGCAAGAAGTTCCTGCTCGACCTCGAGACGAGCTGAGCCGTCGGCAGGCGGTGTCGTGGACCCGGCGAGTAGGCCGCCGGGTCCACGACTTCGGGCTCAGGCTCAGTGCTCCGTGGCCTTCTCCGCGCCGAATCCGGTGAGCGATCGCACCTCCATCTCCGCGGCCAACCGGGGAGACTCCTTGCGGCTGCTGGTGATCGTGCCCAGCCAGCCGAGCAGGAAGCCCAACGGGATCGAGACGATGCCCGGGTTGTTCAGCGGCCACACGGCGATATCGATCCCCGGGATCATCGATGTCGGGGTTCCCGAGAACACCGGCGAGAGGACGATGAGGACAATCGCCGACCCGAGCCCGCCGTACATGCTCCACACGGCCCCGCGAGTGGTGAATCTGCGCCAGAACAGCGAGTACAGGATGGTGGGCAGATTCGCCGACGCGGCCACGGCGAAAGCCAGCGCCACCAGGAACGCGATGTTCTGCCCCTGCGCGCCGATCCCGCCGACGATCGCCAGGATACCGATCACGATGACCGTACGTCGGGCGACGCGCACCTCTCCGTTGGGGTCGGCTTCGATCGGCTTGCCCTCCGAGTCCTTGCGCCCCTTCTGGATGACGTTCGCGTAGATGTCGTGCGCGAACGACGCGGCAGCGGTGATAGTGAGTCCCGCGACGACCGCGAGGATCGTCGCGAATGCCACAGCCGAGATGAAGCCGAGCAGCACCGGTCCGCCGAGTTGGAGAGCCAGCAGCGGGGCCGCGGAGTTCACACCCCCCGGGGCCGCGGCTATCACGTCCGCTCCGACCAGGGCGCCGGCACCGTACCCGAGCACGAGCGTGAGCAGGTAGAACCCGCCGATGAGCCAGATGGCCCAGACGACCGAGCGACGGGCCTCCTTGGCGGTCGGAACCGTGTAGAAGCGCATCAGGACGTGCGGCAATCCCGCAGTGCCCAGCACGAGCGCCAGACCGAGAGAGAGGAAGTCCCACGGATTTGCTCCGTACTGCAGACCGGGCGCCAGGATCGCGTCACCCTTGTCCGAGTTCGCCACCGCGGCCTCGAGCAGCGTGTTCAGACTGAACCCGTTGATCGCGAGCACCCACACGGTCATCCCGAGGGCACCGCCGATGAGGAGGAAGGCCTTGACGATCTGCACCCAGGTCGTTCCCTTCATGCCGCCGATCAGCACGTAGACGATCATGAGGATGCCGACGACCGCGATCACGACCGACTGACCGACCCGACCGTCGATGCCGAGCAGCAGGGACACCAGACCGCCGGCACCCGCCATCTGCGCCAGCAGGTAGAAGAAGCACACGGCGAGCGTCGTGATGGCGGCCGCCATCCGCACAGGCCGCTGCTGCAGACGGAACGAGAGCACGTCCGCCATGGTGAACTTGCCGGTGTTCCGCATCAGCTCGGCGACCAGGAGCAGGGCCACGAGCCACGCCACGAGGAAGCCGATGGAGTAGAGGAATCCGTCGTACCCGTTGATCGCGATCGCACCGCAGATCCCGAGGAATGATGCGGCGGACAGGTAGTCGCCCGCGATAGCGAACCCGTTCTGCGGACCGGTGAACGAGCGGCCGGCGGCGTAGTAGTCGGCCGCGGTCTTGTTGTTGCGACTCGCTCTGATCACGATGAACAGCGTCACCGCCACGAACGCCAGGAAGATCGAGATGTTGAAGACCGGATTGATCTCGAGGGCAGCGGGTGCCGCCGCGCGCACGCCGCTCATGCCGCGCCCTGCGCTTCCTCGAGTTCCTCGCGGATCTGCGCCGCGAGCGGATCGAGCTTGCGATTCGCGAAGGAGACGTAGGCCATCGTGATCGCGAAGGTGGTGACGAACTGGCCGAGGCCGAAGAGGAGGCCGATCGTGATGTCACCCCACACCCGCTGTCCCATGAAATCCGGAGCGAAGGCGGCCAGGAGGACGTAGACGAAGTACCAGAGGAGGAAGAAGGCCGCCATCGCGAAGATGAACGATCTCTGCGTGCGTTTCAAGGTCAGGAATCTCGGGGATCGTTCGACCGCTGTGTAGTCGATCTCACCGTTCGAATCCGTGTTCGTCTGGTCGCTCATGGGGCCTCCTTGCCACATGTCCGGTGCTCGCACGAGCCACCTCGTGCGAATGGTAGGGTCGACGCTACGAAACGGGGCATTGCGTCGTCACCCCCGAAAGTAGGTAGTCGTGAACTCACCCGTCGCCCGCGAATCCGAGGCGGATCTCGTCGCGAACGCGGTGCGGGAGCTTGCACGGCGCACACGCTTCCCTGTCGCTTTCGGCGGCCTCATCGAAGAAGGCGTGGTGAGCGTCACCAGCATCGTCGGCGCTCGCACGCGTTCGCTGGACGGTCTTCGTGTGCGTCCGGAACGCGGCCTCGGCGGTCGCGCGATGATGGAGCTCCGCCCCCGCATGACGAGTGACTACGGGTCGTCCCAGCAGATCACCCACGACTACGACGTCTTCGTGCTGGGAGAAGGTCTGCGTACGCTCCTCGCTCTTCCCATCGTCGTCCAGGGACGCTCCCGCGGGGTGCTCTACGCCGGCGGGTGGGACGAGGAGCGAGTCGGCGGGGTGACCACCGCCCCCGCCATGCAGGTCGCCCGATCCGTCGCCGATGAACTGCGCATCCGCGACGAGGTGCAACGGCGACTCCAGGAGACCGCCCTCAATGAAGACGTGGTCGCCCCGGCGCAACGCGAGGAACTGCGGCAGAGCTTCGCGGAACTCCGCAGCATCGCGGCCTCCGTCGAGGACGAAGATCTCCGCACCAGGATCGCGCACGTCGAGCGGCGCCTGCTGACCCTCGCCGGAGACGGTGCGGCGCCGGCCACGGGGCCGATCCCCGCGATCCACCTCTCTCCGCGCGAGACCGACGTGCTCGCATGCGCCGCGCTCGGTTCGACCAACGCGGAGATCGCGTCGCAACTCGGTCTGCGAGAAGGCACCATCAAGGCATATCTGGGGACGGCGATGTCCAAATTGGATGCGTCGACGCGCCACGCCGCTGTCGCGAGAGCCCGGCGAATCGGACTTCTTCCCTGATCAAAGGGAATGGAATAATCGCACGGCCTTTGCGAGATGAATGCGATCGAGCATTTCGAGTTGTCGCATTTCTCTCAGGGGAGTAAAGTCGCCCCCATGGCGAGACGAATTGTGCACCAGCTGGTCGACGACATCGATGGCAGCGTTCTGGAGGTCGGCGAAGGCGAGACTGTGCATTTCTCGCTCAACGGCACCGCTTATGAGATCGACCTGAACACCGCGCACGCCGATGAATTGCGCAAGGCGCTGGAGCCCTACGTGGCGGCCGGACGCAAGGCGGGATCGTCCTCGAACGCCTCACGCACGTCGTCCGCACGCAAGCGTCCAGCGCGGAACCCCGAGGTCGCGGCGATCCGCGCATGGGCGAATGACAATGGCCACAAGATCTCCGAGCGTGGACGCATTCCTGCGCAGGTCGTCGACGCGTACAACGCCGCGCACTGACGTCATTCCAGACGTTCTTCACCCCCTACGGGGTAATTATTACGCGCCCTCCTGCAGCCAGGGCTCGTCCCGAAGCGTGATCTCCTCGGTCATATCCGTGAGGAAGCGGATCACGACTTCCCTTTCGGCCTGCGTCAGGCGAGCGGCGGAATAGAACCGCTTCGCCTGCTGCCGACCCACCGTCTCCATCGCCGCATGCCGAGTCTCCGGGGTGATGGATATCTGCAACGCCCTGCGGTCGGTCGGGTGCGGAGCGCGGGCGATATGCCCTCCCTGCTCGAGGCGGTCGAGAAGCTTCGTGGTCGCCGCGGTGGAGACGCCGAGGTGGTGGGCGATGCCCCCCGGAGTGGCCACGAGGTTTCGATTCGCGCACACGATCAGATAGTGCAACGCGCGCATGTCGGTCTCGTTCAGGCGCATGTACCGGCGCGAGGCCTGCGAGAGGGTCTGCTCCGCTTCGCGCAGCCCTGCCAACGACTCCATGACCTGCGCGATCTGCTTCAGCTCCTCGGGCGGCACGCCTGTGCGGTCGATCAGGACACTGCGGGGGTCGCTGGCCTCGACGTCGTAGATCGCGGTGTGGATGAGCCCGTCCGGCGCCTCGCCCGTCGGACTCACCCCTGCTCCCGGTGCGGGGGACGACTCCTGCGCGCCCGCGTTCGGGGTGGTGCCGGGCTCCGAGTCCATGCGATCATGTTACACACCAACATTTTCATGCTAAGTTGACTACTCACCAAGTTAGCTAAATCGGGAACGCTCGAGGCCAAGGAGATGCCGTGGATGACGTGACCCTCCTCGCCGAAGACGGGACGGCTGTCGGAACGCTTCCCAAGAGCGAAGTCCACACCAGCGACACCCCCCTGCACCTGGCCTTCTCCTGCTACGTCTTCGACCGTGACGGTCGCCTGCTGATCACACGCCGGGCACTCACGAAGAAGACGTGGCCGGGTGTCTGGACCAACAGCTTCTGCGGCCACCCGCGACCGGATGAGGCCATGGTCGATGCGGTGCTTCGCCACGGTCGCGGGGAACTCGGCATCCAGGTGTCGGACATCCGCACCGCGCTCCCCGACTACCGGTACCGCGCCGTCGATGCGAGCGGGATCGTCGAGAACGAGATCTGTCCAGTGCACGTCGCCGTCCTCGACGCCGACCCCACGGCGAATCCCGATGAGGTGTCCGAGTGGACGTGGGTCGACGTGGATCCGCTGATCGAGGCCGTGGCGCATGCGCCCTTCGCCTTCAGTCCGTGGTTGGTCGAGCAGCTGCCCCTGTTACGTCAACGCGGCGAGGTGTGACCGATGAGCGCGACGACCACCGAGGAATCGCTGAGCACCCGGATCGAGGAGGCACTTCGCCACCGGTTCTCCGAGAGGAGCACAGCGGCCGAGCGTTACGGGAGCGAGTTCGTCGCACTGTGGCGGGCCGCCGAGGAACACGCTCTCGGGGGAAAGCTGATCCGTCCCCGCCTGCTCCTCGATCTCACGCATGCGCTGGCACCCACGCCGCTGACGATCGCCGAGACGCAGTCCGCGATCGAGGTGGCCGCCCACGTCGAGCTTCTCCACTACGCCTTCCTCCTCCACGACGACGTGATCGACGGTGACCTCACGCGGCGCAGAAGACCCAATCTGATCGGAGCGCTCGCGGCATCCCGCCCCGCAGGACCGACCGAGACCTCCCTGCACTGGGCGCGCTCGAGCGCGATCCTCCTCGGGGATCTGCTCCTGTCGTCGGCGGTGCTGGGCTTCGCGCGCGCCGAGGTCGCCGCAGAGTCTCGCGAGCGCCTGCTCGGCCTGCTCGAAGAGACGATCTTCGAGACCGTGGCGGGGGAGCACACCGACGTCGCACTCAGCGACGGCATCATCGCTCCCGATCTGCGGACGATCCTCTCCACGAGCGCGTACAAGACCTCGACCTACTCCTTCGTCCTGCCGCTGCGCGCCGCTGCGGTGCTCGCGGGTTCGTCGACCGCTGCCGAGGAGCACCTCACGGCGATCGGATGGAACCTCGGACTCGCCTATCAGCTGCAGGACGACCTGCTGTCGGTGTTCGGCGACCCCGAGGAGCACGGCAAGGACCCCTTCTCCGATCTGAGAGAGGGCAAGGAGACGGCGATCATCGCGTACGCGCGCATGACGAGCGAATGGGACGGGATCGAGCTGCACTTCGGACGGACCGACCTCAGCCCGGCGGACGCCGCGGCTGCTCGCGACCGACTGCGCGCATGCGGCTCCGAGGCCTTCGTCGAGGGTTTGGTGCAGGAGCATCTCGATGCCGCCGATGCCGCGCTTCTGGACGCGGAATCCGCGGGCCTGGTCCCCACAACGGCGGCAGAGGCCATTCGGAGCCTCGCTTCCCGAGTCGGGAGTCGCCGCCGATGAGCACCACCCCATCCGGCCACCGCGATGAGACCGCACTCCGACGTTTCAACCGCACGGCGGAGATCGCCACGACCGATGTCATCCGCACGTACTCGACGTCGTTCGGACTCGCCAGCCGCCTGCTCGGGAAACGCCATCGGCAGCACGTGCGCAACATCTACGCGATGGTCCGCATCGCCGACGAGATCGTCGACGGCGTGGCTGCGGAGGCCGGCCTTGACGTCACGGCACAATCAGCCGCCCTCGATTCGTACATCGCGGAGACCCATCGGTCGATGCGCAGCGGCTACAGTAGCGACCTGATCCTGCATGCGTTTGCTCGCACGGCGCGGGAGTGCGCGATCGGCGATGACCTGACCCAGCCGTTCTTCGACTCGATGCGTGCGGACATCGACGCGGACTCCGGTTTCGCCGCGTATGACATCGACGCCCATGCGGCCTACGTCTACGGCTCCGCTGAGGTCGTCGGGCTCATGTGTCTGCAGGTGTTCCTCCGAGACGCCGAGCGCACACCGGAGGAACGGGAGATCCTCCGGCACGGGGCACGGCAGCTCGGCGCCGCGTTCCAGAACGTGAACTTCCTGCGCGACCTCGCAGACGACACCGACCGCCTGCACCGCGGTTACCTCGGCGGGAGCGCGCGTCTCACCGACGCTGATCGCGACGCGTGGGTCGAGACCGTGTTCGGGCAGCTGGCCGACGCGCGCGCCGCGATCCCGCTGCTGCCCAAGGACGCGCGCGCCGCGGTTCGCAGTGCCCTGGCGTTGTTCGCCGCGCTCACTCGGCGGGTGTCGACGACTCCCGTCGACGTCCTCTACCGGCGCCGGGTCCGCGTTCCCGATCCGATCAAGGCCGTCCTCGCCGCTCGATCCGTGCTCGTCACAGCGCTGGAGCGCGACCGATGAGCCGGGTGGTCGTCATCGGCGCCGGCGTTGCCGGTCTCGCCACGGCAGGACTGCTCGCACGGGACGGACACGACGTCGTCGTGCTCGAGAAGAACGATCGTGTCGGTGGCCGAGCAGGGACGATCGAACGCGACGGGTTCCGTTTCGACTCCGGCCCATCGTGGTACCTGATGCCGGAGGTCTTCGACCACTTCTTCGAGATGATGGGCACCACGACCGCCGAGCAGCTCGACCTGGTCAGGCTCGATCCGGGCTACCGTGTGTTCCGAGCGCCCGGAGCGGTGGATGCCTCCCCGACACCGGTGACCGTGCCCGCAGGACGGGAAGAGGTCACACGGCTGTTCGAAGCGCTCGAACCCGGTTCAACGGCAGCGCTCGACGCGTACCTCGACTCCGCACAGGATGCCGGAGCGATGGCCCGGAAGTACTTCCTCTACAACCCGTTCACGCGCATGCGGTCGCTTCTCGCGCCGGAGGTGGTCCGCGCTCTGCCCCGACTGGGCGCCCTGCTCGGAACACGCCTGCAGTCCTACGCTGCGCGGCGCTTCGACCACCCTGTCGTGCGCCAGATCCTGGGCTACCCCGCGGTGTTCCTCGGAACCGATCCCCGAAGCGCTCCGGCGATGTACCACCTCATGAGTGCGCTCGACCTCGATCAGGGCGTCAGCTACCCGCAGGGCGGATTCTGGCGCGTGATCGAACGGATCGAGGCACTCGCACGCGATGCGGGAGCACGGATCGTGACCGAGGCGCAGGTGACCGGGATCCGCACGCAGGACGGTGCCGACAGCACGCACGTGACCGGCGTCGGCTGGCTCGACGAGTCCGGTGCCTCCCACGTCGAGAGCGCCGACGTGGTGGTCTCAGCAGCCGATCTGCACCATACCGAGACCGCCCTGCTCCCTGCCACGCTGCAGACCTATCCGGAATCGTGGTGGGCGCGACGCACCAGCGGACCCGGCGGGATCCTCGTGATGCTGGGCGTACGCGGCGGGCTGCCCGAGCTCCCCCACCATTCGCTGTTCTTCACCGACGATTGGGACGCGAACTTCGACGCGATCTTCGGCTCCACCCCGACGGTGCCGGACCCGGCATCGATCTACGTCTGCCGGCCGAGCGCGACCGACCCCGACGTCGCTCCCGCCGACCATGAGAACCTGTTCGTCCTGATCCCGGTGCCCGCCGACGTCGATCTCGGCAACGGTGGGGCCGACGGACACGGATCCCCTGCGGTCGAGCGTGCGGCCGACGCGGCGATCGATCAGGTGGCGACCTGGGCGGGCATCCCCGACCTGCGGGAGCGGATCGTCGTGCGGCAGACGACAGGGCCCGCGGACTTCCGTGACGACTATCACTCCTGGCGCGGCGGGATGCTGGGCCCGGCCCACATCCTCTCGCAGAGTGCGATGTTCCGCGCCCAGAACGCATCCAAGCGCGTGCAGGGTCTGTTCTACGCCGGCGCCACGACGGCACCGGGCGTGGGGGTTCCGATGTGTCTGATCAGCGCGGAGGTCGTCCTCAAACGCATCAGGGGCGACCACTCGCCGGGGCCGCTCCCCGTTCCCGCACACTCCCCCGTCGGGACGGAGGCGTCCTGATGGGTGCGGTGTATCTGGCGGCCCTCCTGGTGTCGCTGGGCTGCATGCTGCTGCTGGACTGGCGGTTCCGGCTCTTCTTCTGGCGCGACGCGGTCTCCGCTGCCGTCGTGACGGCCCTCGGCCTCGTGTTCTTCCTCGTGTGGGACGTGGCCGGGATCGCGAACGGGATCTTCTTCCGCGGCGACGGAGCGATCGCGACGGGCCTGGTGCTCGCTCCCGAGCTGCCCATCGAGGAACCCGTCTTCCTGCTGTTCCTCGTCGTCTGCACCATGATCATCTACACCGGGACGACGCGTGTGCTCGCCCGACTCCGTGCACGCACAAGGGCACAGAGGGAGCGATGATGACCTACCTCCAGCTCTCCGCCTGGTTCGTCGCCGGTTCCGCAGTTGCCGGCGCGGCGCTCGTGCTCGCGTCCCGCGGTCGCGGACCACGCCCCGCATCCGTGCTCCTGACCATCCTGGTGCTCTTCCTCCTCACCGCCGCGTTCGACACCGTGATGATCGCGAGCGGGCTGTTCCACTACGCCCAGGATCCGCTGCTCGGAGTGCACGTCGGGCTCGCGCCGATCGAGGACTTCGCCTACCCGCTCGCAGGTGCTCTGCTCCTTCCGGCCGCGTGGACCGCGATGCGCGCCCTTCGGCGGTCCCGCGGGCGGACACCGACAGATGAGGAGGAACGACGTTGAGCGGAGCCACCGCGCCGTCGAACGGCATCGCACGGGACATCGCCCAGATCGTGCTGTCGTCGCGTCCGATCAGCTGGATCAACACGGCTTTCCCCTTCGCGGCCGCCTACCTCCTGAGCACGCGCGACATCGACCTCACCCTCGTGCTCGGCACCCTGTACTTCCTCATCCCCTACAACCTCGCGATGTACGGGATCAACGACGTGTTCGACTACGCCTCCGATCTGGCGAACCCGCGCAAGGGAGGCATCGAGGGAGCACTGCTCGCACCCCGCATCCATCGAGCGACCCTGTGGGCGGCTGCGGCGACGAACATCCCCTTCCTCGTCTACCTCGTGATCGTCGGGAACCCGGCCTCGACGGCCTGGCTTGCGGTGAGCGTCTTCGCGGTCATCGCATACTCCGCGCCGTTCCTCCGATTCAAGGAGCGCCCGTTCCTCGATTCCGTCACCTCCAGCACACATTTCGTCAGTCCCGCGATCGTCGGCCTCGCCCTGGCCGGAGCGTCGGCGACGACGGGAACCGTCATCACGCTCGGCGCGTTCTTCCTCTGGGGGATGGCCGCCCATGCCTTCGGCGCCGTGCAGGACATCGGCCCCGACCGGGCGGGCGGCATCTCTTCGATCGCCACGGTCATCGGTGCACGGGCGACCGTACGCCTGTCGCTCGCGCTGTGGGTGATCGCAGGCACGGCCATGCTGTGGACTCCGTGGCCCGGTCCGCTCGCCGCCGTCCTCGCGTTGCCCTATGTGGTGAATGCAGCACCGTGGTGGAACGTGACGGACGAGACTTCCGCCTCCACGAACCGCGCCTGGCGACGCTTCATCGCCCTCAACTACTTCGCCGGCTTCCTCGCGACGATGATCCTCATCCTCGCCTGGATCTCCTGACCGCCCGTTCCGAAGCACCCCCGAAAGGAGCCCCGATGTCCCGCCCCGACACCGCGCAGACCCCGCCGCCGAGAGAGCGCACTCGACGGCACTCCTGGGTGCGCGTCTTCCTCCCCGTCGCCCTGATCCTCGTGTGGCTGGTGGGCGCGTCGCTGGGCGGACCGCTGTTCGGCAAGGTCGACGAGGTGTCGTCCAACGAGCAGACGACGTATCTCCCGGAATCGGCGGATGCGACGCAGGTGCAGAAGCTTCTCGGCGAATTCAGCGACAGCGACTCGATCCCGGCCATCGCCGTGTTCACCGCCGACGACGAGCTGACCTCTGCCGAGCTCGATGCCATCTCCGCCGCCGTCGCGGATGCGCCGACGGTCGAGGGCGTCGGCGGCGACGTCTCCCCCGCGCTCCCATCCGACGACGGACGCGCGGTGCAGGCGTTCATCCCGATCGACTCCGACGCCGAGCTCGCGGATGTGACGACGGCCCTGGGCGACGAGCTGCGCGCCGCCGTGCCGGAGGGGGTCACCGTCTACATCACGGGACCCGCCGGTTTCAGCGCCGACCTGGTGGCCGGTTTCGCCGGTATCGACGGGCTCCTGCTCGGTGTCGCGCTCCTTGCCGTTCTCGTGATCCTGGTGCTGGTCTACCGGTCGTTCCTGCTTCCTCTCGTCGTGTTGTCCACCAGCCTCTTCGCGCTCTGCGTCGCGCTGTTGGTCGTCTGGTGGCTTGCGAAGTTCGAGGTGCTGCTCCTCAGCGGCCAGACCCAGGGGATCCTGTTCATCCTCGTGATCGGCGCCGCCACCGACTACGCCCTGCTGTTCGTCGCTCGCTTCCGGGAGGAACTGCGCGTCGCTCAGGACAAGGGCGCCGCGGTGATGGCGGCGTGGAAGGGCTCGGTGGAGCCGATCGTCGCCTCAGGCGGCACCGTGATCGCCGGCCTGCTGTGCCTGCTGCTCAGCGACCTCAAATCCAACAGCACTCTGGGACCGGTCGCGGCGATCGGCATCGTGTTCGCGATGCTCTCGGCGCTGACGCTGCTCCCGTCGCTGCTGCTGCTCTTCGGTCGCGCCGTGTTCTGGCCGCGGCGCCCACGCTTCGAGCCCGAGGTCGTGGCCGCTGAGCACGGCATGCGCACCACGGGCCTGTGGGCGCGGCTCGCCGGCCTCATCAAGCGCCGCCCTCGGGTCATCTGGATCGTGACGACGATCGTGCTGCTCGCGGGGGCGGCGGGAATCACGCAGCTCGACGCCGACGGCGTACCGCAGTCGGATCTGGTGCTCGGCGCGTCCGAAGCGCGCGACGGCCAGGTGGCCCTGGGTGAGCACTTCCCCGGCGGATCCGGAAGCCCCGTGTACGTCGTCGTGAAGGAGGGTCAGCTGCAGGACGCGGCCGATGTGCTCCTCGCCAACGACGGCGTCGATGGCGTCACGGTCACCGCGGCCGATTCCCCGAGTGGTTCGGCACCCGTGACGGAAGACGGCATCACGGCCGTCGGCCCTCCCGGCACGCCCGCCCCGGAACCGACCACCGTGAAGGGCGATGTCCTGCTTCAGGGCACCCTGACCGATGCGGCGGATTCCGAGGCGGCGGCCTCGACCGTGCGAGAGCTTCGCGAAGACCTCGATGCCATGGATGCGCTGGTCGGCGGTGTCACGGCGACCTCGATCGACACCAACGACGCATCGATCCACGACAGGAACCTCATCATTCCCGTCATCCTCGTCGTGATCATGCTGATCCTGATGCTGCTGCTGCGCTCGATCCTCGCGCCGGTGCTGCTGATCCTCACCACGGTGCTGTCCTTCGGCACGGCGATGGGAGTCTCGGCGCTCGTCTTCAACGGGATCTTCCAGTTCCCGGGCGCCGACCCTGCCGTCCCGCTGTTCGGATTCGTCTTCCTGGTGGCGCTCGGCATCGACTACAACATCTTCCTGATGACCAGAGTCCGTGAGGAGTCGAAGGCGCACGGAACGCGGGAGGGCATCCTGCGAGGGCTCTCGATCACGGGTGGGGTGATCACTTCGGCCGGCCTCGTGCTCGCGGCCACCTTCGCCGCGCTGTCGGTGATCCCGATCCTGTTCCTGGTGCAGCTCGCCTTCATCGTCGCCTTCGGCGTGCTCCTCGACACGTTCGTGGTGCGCTCCCTGCTGGTCCCTGCACTGACCTACGACATCGGCAAGGCGATCTGGTGGCCGTCGAAGCTGTGGCGTCGCGGAGAAGACTGACCCACAGCGGGGACGACGGAGACGCAGCGGCGTGCATCCGGTCGCTTAGACTGGATGCACGCCCTCGTAGCTCAGGGGATAGAGCAGCCCTCTCCTAAAGGGCAGGTCGCAGGTTCGAATCCTGTCGCGGGCACGACATGCAGAAGGGGAGCCGTCCTGGCGACGGCTCCCCTTCTGCATGTCGTGCCGCCCTCGTCACGCCGCCAGCGCGAGATACGGCTCCCACCGCGGGTCGCTGCGTTCCGTCCCGCGCACCGTCCAGGCGGTGCCGTGCGGGGGTCGAGGGGTGAAGCGCAACTGCCAGCGCATCTCCTGAGGCGTACGATCGCTCTTCACGTTGTTGCACCGCAAGCAGCACGCGACGAGGTTCTCCCAGGAATCAGCTCCTCCGCGAGAACGGGGCAGGATGTGGTCGATCGTGGAGGCCGACTTCCCGCAGTAGCCGCACCGGTGATCGTCACGACGGAGCACGCCGCGCCGGGTGACGGGCACGCGTCTGCTGGTGGGGACGCGCACGTAGCGCGCCAGGATGATGACCGCAGGGCGGTCGTAGACGCCGTGCGAGCCCCAGACGGGGTCTTCCTCGACGCGTTCGATCACGGTGGCTTTGTCGTTCATCACGAGCACCAGGGCGCGTTTGAACGACACGATCGCCAGCGGCTCGTATCCGGCATTCAGGACCAGTGTGCGCATTCGTCATCCTCTCGATCCGCCGGGACGGCTTCCCGGCACTCTCGACTCACACGAGGTCGCGCAGGAGGCAGATCGATCGCGAGGACGAAAAAAGGCGCCGTCTAGAGACAGCGCCTTTCGCGCACGGCAACGCCGTGGCATCCCTGCGGGCTAAGCAGAAGGACGTGACGACCGAGGGCATCCATGGTTCGGATGCTCGGTATTCGCTCCATCAGCCTCTCCCACCTGTACGACAACGGGATCAGGCTAACCCATCTCCCTGGGTACAGGGCGAAACGGGAGATGAATGGAGTGGAGCGTGTCTGGAAATCAGCCGGCGTTGACCGACAGCCACGACATGGGCTCGACGAGCCCGCCGTTGATCCAGACCTCGAAGTGGAGGTGGTTCGCGGTGGAGCGACCGGTGCTGCCGACGTAGCCGATCAGCTGTCCTGCCGACACCGACTGCCCGACCTGAACCTGACGCGAGCCGTAGAGCATGTGACCATAGGTGGTCTGCAGACGCTGCCCACCGACCACGCTGTCGAGCATGACCGCCACACCGTAGCCGCCGATGCTCTCGGCCGATGCGCGGACCACTCCGGCAGCAGCGGCGTAGATCGGCGTTCCGGCCGGAGCGAGCATGTCCGCACCGTTGTGGCCACCGCCGACCGTGCGGCTGACGTTCCAGGAGCCCATGGGGAGCGGATAGCGCACCTCGCCCGAACCGGGCGAGGTGAGAGCGTAACCCGCGGTGTTGAAGCGCGAGGAGGAGGTGCCGGCCGCGGAGGCGGTCGCGGCAGCAGCGGCTGCACGGGCGGCAGCGGCCTCTTCTGCCTTCTTCTTCTCGATCTCCTCGGGCGTGGTCGCGCTGAACGTGCCGCGCGCGAGCGGAGCAGCAGTCGCCTGCGAGGCGACGACGAGCGACTGCGCATCGACGGCGGCGAGCTGCTGGAGAGTCGTGGGCGCTGCCTCGCTCGGCTTCGACGAGGCGAACGCGGGAAGAGCGATGCCGGCGACCAGCGCACCGACCGCCCCGAAGATGGCGATGGATCGAAGAGGCTTGACGGCCTTTCGAGCACTCATTCGCGCGCCGGTGCGGCGGGCGGGTACTGCTTCTTCAGATGTCTTCTTCGCGGGCGATTCGATGTCTGCGGCCAAAACTTGGTCCTCCTGGGCCCTCACGCCGTTCGGGTCAGCGCTGGCTCGTCGGCACTCTGCTCTCGTGGCACGAATGTAGCTCGGGTACTTTGTGCGTTCTTGCCGTGAAGACGACGAGCCTGGAAGGCGATCTTCAGCGGGTTCATCTCCAGCGGGCTTCTTCGCTGGCGACCT
Organism: Microbacterium sp. Beta; assembly: GCF_005502545.1. NCBI lineage: Bacteria > Bacillati > Actinomycetota > Actinomycetes > Micrococcales > Microbacteriaceae > Microbacterium > Microbacterium sp. Beta. The sequence goes on along the minus strand of NZ_SCOG01000006.1, from coordinate 37,622 downwards.
GACCGAGGTTACCGGAAGATAACGATCATGTCACCCTGGGAAACTGGCAATTCTCGGAGAGGGCGACGCCGCTCTCCTTCCACGCCGATCGCACCCGCGAATTCTCGCGGGATCAGGCCGGTTCGCCGACCAGGAAGATGTGCGAGGCCAGCTCGACGGGAAGCTCGAGTCCATCGTCCTTGCCGTCCATCTGGATGAGGACGTAGCCCTCGCTGAAGCGGAAGTCACCGTGCGCTCCGGGAACGACTCCGGCATCGCGCAGCTGCTCGAGCAGCTCAGGGTCGACCTGAGCCGGCTCGGCGAGACGACGCACCGTGCCTTCGACGGGCTCGCCGGCGGCGTTCAGGCGCTGGACGAGTCCGATGACGCCTTCGTCGAAGGTGCGCGCCGGCAGATCGCCGAGCTGATCGAGTCCGGGGATGGGGTTGCCGTACGGCGACTCCGTCGGATGTCCGAGCAGCTCGACGAGGCGACGCTCGACCTGCTCGCTCATGACGTGCTCCCAGCGGCACGCCTCTTCGTGCACGAAGGCCCAGTCGAGTCCGATCACGTCGGAGAGCAGGCGCTCGGCGAGACGGTGCTTGCGCATCACGTCGACCGCCTTGCGCCGACCGGCGTCGGTGAGCTCGAGTGTGCGATCTTCCGAGACGATCACGAGACCGTCTCGCTCCATGCGCCCGACCGTCTGCGAGACCGTCGGGCCGGAGTGGCCGAGACGCTCGGAGATGCGCGCGCGCAGCGGAACGATGTTCTCCTCCTCGAGTTCGAGGATGGTGCGGAGATACATCTCCGTGGTGTCGATCAGATCGGTCATGTGCGGGCCCTCCGAGGTTCTTAGGCAAGCCTACATTCCCGCGGCGACATCGGACTCGCGAGCAGTCCTGCGGCACGCCGAGCGCCCCCTAGAATCGACGCATGGCGATCGAGATTCCGCGTGACCTCCTGCCCGTCGACGGCCGCTTCGGCTGCGGTCCCTCCAAGGTGCGCCCTGCGCAGCTCGAGGCGCTGCTCTCGTCGGGAGCCTCGATCCTGGGCACATCCCACCGTCAGGCACCCGTGAAGAACCTCGTGGGCAGCGTCCGCGAGCAGCTCGCGGCTCTGTTCCGCCTGCCGGAGGGATACGAGATCGTCCTGGGCAACGGCGGCTCGACCGCTTTCTGGGACGCGGCGGCCTTCGGACTGATCGAGAAGCGCAGCCAGAACCTCGTCTTCGGCGAGTTCGGCGGGAAGTTCGCCGCCGCCGCCGGCGCTCCCTGGCTCGAAGCCCCCGATGTGCGCAAGGCCGAGCCCGGTTCACTGACCGTTGCAGAGGCCGTGGAGGGTGTCGACGTCTACGCCTGGCCGCACAACGAGACCTCGACCGGCGTCGCGGCCCCGATCCGACGCATCGCCGCTGAAGGCGCGCTGACCGTCATCGACGCGACGAGCGCCGCCGGCGGTATCGACTTCGACGCCGCTCAGGCCGACGTCTATTACTTCGCGCCGCAGAAGAACCTGGGCTCCGACGGCGGTCTGTGGTTCGCCGCCGTCTCGCCCGCTGCCGTGGAGCGCATCGAGCGCATCGCCGCCTCGGGTCGTTACATCCCCGAGTTCCTCAGCCTGAAGAACGCGGTCGACAACTCGCGGCTGAACCAGACGCTGAACACCCCGGCGCTCACCACCCTGCACCTGCTCGACAGCCAGCTTCGCTGGATCCTCGACAACGGTGGCCTCACATGGGCGGCGGCGCGCACGTCCGAGTCGTCTGCCGTCCTCTACGACTGGGCCGAAGCCTCGTCCATCGCCACGCCGTTCGTGGCGGACGCGGCGCACCGCTCCCCCGTGGTCGCGACGATCGACTTCGACGACAGCATCGACGCGGCAGCGATCGCGAAGGCACTACGGGCGAACGGCATCGTCGACACGGAGCCGTACCGCAAGCTCGGGCGCAACCAGCTGCGGGTGGCGACCTTCGTCTCGATCGAACCGGACGACGTGCGTCAGCTGACCCGGTCGATCGAATACGTGCTGGAGAACCTGGGCGGCTGAGCGCCCGGAGTCACTCCTCCTCGTCGACCTCGCCGGCGTCCTCATCGAGGGCGTCGGCGTCGTCGTCCTCGGACTCATCCTCTTCCGACGCGACGGACTCGTCGTCGACAGCGCCCTCGTCGAGTTCGTCGATGTCCACACCGTCCACGTCGCCGGCGTGGAGGATGTCCACCTCGACGTCGTCATCATCGTCGTCGAGGTCGTCGTCGTCGAGCCCGCCGTCTTCGTCGTCCTCGAGTCCGCCGTCGTCCGTCACCACGTCGTCGCCGGCAGCCGCGGCCGCTTCAGCGAGCTCGACCTGGTGCGCGCGGTACTCGGCCAGGCGCTCGGCCCACGGAACCCACTCCGGAGCCAGCAGGGCGCCATCGCCGGGAAGGAGCTCGACCTCGAGCACCGTCGGCTCCTCATCCTCGACGCGGGCGACGGTCACCGTCCAGTACCACCCCGGGTAGCCGGCGAGCCGGTTCTCGAAGCGCAACGAGACCGACCCGTCCTCCTCCGCGAGATATCCGGCGGCGGGGCCGACGGTGGACGCCGGGGTGATCTCGGCCAGCGCGGCGAGCGCGAGATCGTGGGCGTCCAAGAGACGCGCGTCGGCGTCAGGCTTCGAGGTCATCAGCGACCTTACGCAGGACGGCCGCGATCTTGCGGCCCTGACCGGAGGAGGGGTAGCGACCGCGGCGGAGGTCTCCGCCGATGCCGTCGAGGAGCTTCACGAGGTCCTCGACGATGATCGCCATGTCGTCGGCCGGCTTGCGCTTGGCCTTGGAGAGGCTCGGAGGCGCCTCGAGCACGCGCACCGACAGTGCCTGCAGCCCGCGCTTGCCGTCGGCCACGCCGAACTCCACGCGCGCACCGGCCTTCACCGCGGTGCCGGCCGGCATCGCGGAGGCGTGCAGGAAGACATCCTGGCCGTCATCGCTGGCGATGAAGCCGAAACCCTTGTCTTCGTCGTAGAACCTGACCTTGCCGGTGGGCATGGGAGAACCTCGCTGAGATCGTCGTGCAGAACAGTGGGCGCGCTCATGCGCGTGCCCCCAGCCTACCGGTCACGACGCGCGCGAAGCCGAAGGCCGCGGTGCGAGTAGGCTGGTGCGGATGAGCACGAAGAATTCCGAACCGGAGGTTCCCATCCGGCGGCTGGATCGCATCCTGGCGTTCACCGCGCTCGGAATCGCGGCAGCATCGGTGGTCTGTTTCTTCGCGATCATCATCGGGACCGCGCTCGGGATGGATCAGACCGCGTTCGGCGAGGGCCTCTGGCCGATCGTCGCGGCGATCCCCTACTGGGGCCTGCCCGTCGCTTTCCTCATGATCATCGCGCTCCTCACGATGAGCTTCATCCGGAAGGGCCGCGCGTCTTCGCGTTCATGAGGCATCGGCCATGAGCACTCACGCGCGACCGCTGGCGGATTGGCTGGCTGCGGCGAGCGACGATGAGCTCTGCAGACTCCTCGCGGCGCGTGGGGTGCGCTCTGACGCCCCGTGGCAGGACTTCTTCGATGCCGCGGAAGCGCTCCTGGACCCCGCTTCGATCTCCCGCGTCCTCCCGTCGCTGACCGCGACCGAGGCGACCGCGCTCCTCACGGCGGCGTCCGGAGGGGACGCCGGGCCCGAACGAGAGGCGCTGACAGCACTCGCCCTGCTGCGGCCCGATGGGTCGCCGTATCCGCCGGTCACGGCCGCCCTCGCGGGCCGCTCAGCTCCTCCGACGACCCCGGTCCCCACCGTCGCTCCTGCATCTGCAGCCGCGGCAGCCCATGCCGCCGAGCGCGCCTTCACGACGGTGGCCGTGCTCGCGGACGTGCTGCTGATCGCGCGGGAGAATCCCTTCGCCCTCCTGACCGGCGGCGGTGTGAGCGCCGGCGAGAAGCGCCAGCTCGCCGAGGCCGGAGTGCCCGCGGAGATCGTCGACGCCCTCGCGGCGATCGCCCTCCAGGCGGGCCTCGCCGTGTCGACCGACCGGCGGCTGCGGTCGAGTCTCTCCGCCGAGAGCTGGCTGCGCTCGTCCGCGGCGGATCGCTGGACCGTCCTCGCGACGGCGTTCCGCGAAGCTCTCCCCCGCGGCGTCCGTTCCCAGACCGGTGGCTGGATCCCCCCTCAGCTGTGGCCTCTCGCCCATCCGTGGGACCCCGCGTGGCCCGATCGTTCTCGGGGTATGCAGGACGCGGCGGCGCTTCTCGGACTGATCGCGGAGGATGGGACCGAACCGGAGTGGGCGGTGAGCCTGCGAAGCGGTGGTCCCGCAGATGCCGGCGCACTCGTGGCCCTGCTGCCCGCCGAGGTCGATCGCATCTTCCTGCAGAACGATCTGACGGCGATCGCACCCGGCCCGCTGGAGCCCGCGCTCGACGTGCGCTTGCGCACCATCGCCGTCCGCGAGTCCGCCGCGCAGGCATCGTCCTACCGCTTCACCGCCGAATCCGTGGCGCACGCCTTCGTCGTCGGCGAGACGGAGCAGTCGATCCTCGATTTCCTCTCCTCCGTCTCGCTCACGGGCATCCCGCAACCCCTCAGCTACCTCCTCACCCAGACCGCCCAGCGACACGGCCTGGTCCGCGTCTCGACCGACGACGAGACAGGCCGCACGCGCATCGAGAGCGCCGACAGCCATCTCCTCCAGGCGATGACCGTCGATCAGACGCTGCGCCCGCTCGGTCTCACTGCGCACGTCGACTCGTTGACGACCCGCGTCGGTCGCGACACCGTGTACTGGGCGCTCACCGATGCGCGATACCCGGCGACGCTCGTCGGCTCCGACGGCGCTCTCCTGGTCAGAGAACGACACCCAGCGCCGCCGGCTCCGGCGTCGACCGACGACTCCTCCGGACTGGCTCCTCTGATCGCGCGCCTGCGCTCACACCAGGGGCCTGACGCCGATGCGGCATGGCTCGATCGCGAACTCGAAGCTGCGGTGCGGGCGAAGTCCGTCCTCAAGGTCACCGTCGGGATGCCGGACGGGTCGACCAGGGACCTGCTCCTGGAGGCGACGGGCCTCGGTGGAGGCAGACTCCGTGGACGAGACCGCGCAGCGGACGTCGAACGCACGCTGCCGGTTTCGAGCATCCTCACAGCGACGATCGTCGCCCCATGAGGCCCTGCGCATCGGGCGACCGCTAAACTGGTCAGCTATGTCTGATGGCCCCTTGATCGTCCAGAGCGATCGCACCGTGCTGCTCGAAGTCGCCCACGCCGATGCCGAGAGCGCCCGCCACGAACTGGCGATCTTCGCCGAGCTGGAACGCGCTCCCGAGCACATCCACACCTATCGCATCACGCGGCTCGGCCTGTGGAACGCCCGCGCCGCAGGGCACACCGCAGAGGACATGCTCGAGACGCTCGATCGCTGGTCCCGCTTCCCGGTCCCGCCGTCCGTCGCGGTCGACCTGCGGGAGACGGTGAACCGCTACGGCCGGCTGGTGATCGAGCGCGACGACGAGGGCACCCTGATCCTGCGCTCCTCCGATCCCGCCGTGCTGGCACAGGTCGCGAACAACAAGCGCATCCAGCCCCTTCTCATCGGGCACCCGACCCCCGAGACCTTCGTCATCGACGCATGGGCACGCGGCCAGATCAAGCAGGAGCTGCTGAAGATCGGCTGGCCGGCGGAAGACCTGGCGGGCTACACCCCGGGAACTCCCCACGAGATCGACCTCGCCGAGGACGGCTGGCACATCCGCCCCTACCAGCAGGATGCCGTCGACGCGTTCTCGAAGGACGGCTCGGGCGTGGTCGTGCTCCCCTGCGGCGCCGGCAAGACGATCGTCGGTGCCGGAGCGATGGCAGCGACCAAGACGACGACCCTCATCCTCGTGACGAACACCGTCTCGGCACGGCAGTGGCGCGACGAGCTGCTCAAGCGCACCAGCCTCACCCCCGAGGAGATCGGCGAGTACTCCGGGCAGGCCAAGGAGGTCAAGCCCGTCACGATCGCCACCTATCAGATCCTCACGGCGAAGCGGAAGGGCGAGTACGCGCACCTCGCACTGCTCGACGCCCTCGACTGGGGCCTCATCGTGTACGACGAGGTCCACCTCCTTCCTGCCCCCGTGTTCAAGCTCACCGCCGACCTGCAGGCGCGTCGTCGCATCGGCCTCACCGCCACCCTGGTGCGTGAGGACGGTCGCGAAGGCGATGTGTTCAGCCTGATCGGGCCGAAGCGCTTCGACGCCCCCTGGAAGCAGATCGAGGCGCAGGGCTTCATCTCGCCCGCCGCCTGCTACGAGGTGCGGGTCGACCTGCCGCCGAGCGACCGTCTGGAGTACGCCGCCGCGACCGACGACGAGCGCTATCGCCTGGCGGCCTCCGCGCCGGCGAAGGTTGCAGCCGTGCGCGAGCTCATCGCCAAGCACGAGGGTGAGCGCATCCTCGTGATCGGGCAGTACCTCGACCAGCTCGAATCGCTGTCCGAGGCGTTGAACGCCCCGCAGATCACGGGTGCGACCCCGGTCGATGAGCGCGAAGAGCTGTACCGCGCGTTCCGGGAGGGTGACATCTCGCTGCTTGTGGTCTCCAAGGTCGCGAACTTCTCGATCGACCTGCCAGAGGCCTCGGTCGCCATCCAGGTGTCCGGATCGTTCGGATCGCGTCAGGAGGAGGCCCAGCGTCTGGGCCGTCTGCTGCGTCCGAAGCAGTCGGGGCACACCGCGAGTTTCTACACCCTCGTGGCCCGCGACACGATCGACCAGGACTACGCCCAGAACCGTCAGCGCTTCCTCGCCGAGCAGGGGTACAGCTACACGATCATGGACTCCGACGCGATCGCCGCCTGACGCTCCCCCGTCACCCGCGTGCGGCGCGTCCGTGAAGCACCGCACCCAGCTGGTGGGTCCCCGACGGTTGATGGGTCTCTGACGCGCGTACCGGAGTCGTGCGCCACGCTGTCCGCGCGACCCCGAGTCGCGCAGCCCATCGGTCGGCGAGCACGGCGTAGATCACCATCGCGAGTGCCGAGGCGAACAGATCGACAGCCGTTCCCGAGGTCGCATTGGCATCGACGAGCGTGACGGAGCCGAGCAGGAAGATGAGCACGTTGTTCACGATGTGCAGCGAGATCGCCGCCTCGAGGCCCCCCGTTCGCCAGGTCAGCCATGCGGCGACGATCGCGAACATCCCGACGCTGGCCGCACCCCACACGTCGTACCCATGACCGAGGACGAAGATCGGCACGGGCAGGAGGATGGCGAAGGCAGGATGGCGTAGCCAGCCACCGACCAACTGCATCAGGTACCCGCGGAAGACATACTCTTCCGCGGCAGCCTGCAACGGGATCAGCAGCAGGACCAGCAGCACCATCGTCCACAGCCCGGGGTGGGAGAAGTCGGCGGTCACCGCGTCGCCGCTCAGCGCCGACCAGCCCAACACGACGGCGAAATAGACGAGGAACACCGCCAGGGCCAGCAGCAGGCTCTTCCCGAGCCATGCCATGCGAAGGCGCCCGGTCACGGAGGACAGCAGTCCCACCCCGCGCCCTTCGATGAGGCGTGATGCCAGCAGCAGCGCCGGGATCATCAGGATCAGGGGAAGAACCAGCGCGACGAGCAGCCAGGGCCGATCGAGATCGAAGAACTGCGTGGTGCTGAGGAGCACCTCTGATTCGACGCGCCACCCGGGGATGAACATCGACATGATCGCGAGAGGCACGATCACGATCAGCAGGATCACGACGTAGAGAGCGATGCCGACGAGCCCCGTGAGCAGCATGCGCCACCAGCGATACCGTGGCCGCAGGTGTGCCAGCCGATGGTATGCGAGTTCCTCCCCGTCGGGGCGATCGGCCCGTGCGGCGGGAGTTTCCGGGGCGGCGACGTCGTCCTCGCGAGAGCTCATACCTCGATCCTCCCGGGTCCGGCTATGCGACGCATCCGACCGCGGGACGATCCCGTTCCCCGATGCCGATACACGGCTCACGAAGGCCGGCGCGAACGCGCGAGTCGACGCCGTTCCGCACAATAGTCAGCATCCACATGGCCGGAGTCACCATAATGGGGACATGACTGCTCCGCGCATCCTGGTCGTCGACGACGAACCCAACATCCGTGACCTGCTCTCCACGGGTCTCAGCTTCGCCGGATTCCAGGTGAAGACGGTCGCCAACGGCGCCGCGACGATCTCGGCCGTCCTCGAAGAGGAGCCGGACCTGATCATCCTGGACGTCATGCTGCCCGACATGAACGGCTTCAGCGTGACGAAGCGTCTCCGTGGCGCCGGGTTCACCGCGCCGATCCTGTTCCTGACCGCCAAGGACGGCACCGACGACAAGATCGAGGGTCTCAACGCGGGCGGGGACGACTACGTCACGAAGCCCTTCAGCCTCGACGAGATCGTGGCCAGGGCACAGGCTATCCTCCGCCGCACGATGCAGGCCGACGAGGAGTCGATCATCCGCGCCGGCGAGCTGTCCATGGACCAGGACACGCACGACGTCCACGTCGGCAAGGAGCCGATCGAGTTGAGCCCGACCGAGTTCAAGCTGCTCCGCTACCTGATGCTCAACCCGAACCGCGTGCTGTCGAAGGCGCAGATCCTCGACCACGTGTGGGAGTACGACTTCAACGGCGACGCCGGCATCGTGGAGAGCTACATCTCGTACCTGCGCCGCAAGATCGATCCGCACACCGAGGAGTCGCTCATCCAGACCAAGCGCGGCTTCGGATACATGCTGAAGGTCGGCAAGACGGTCTGACGACCACCGCACCATCACCGCCACCGTCGCACGGTGGTGTCGCCGCACCGAGGAGGACCGCATGGCGCACAAGCCCGATGCGGTCACCAGCTGGTGGCGGCGCATCAGTCTTCGCGCGAAGGTCACCGGCGTCACCGTCGCGGTGCTCGCGCTCGGACTGCTCATCGCCGGCATCGGCACCGTGCCGATCCTGCGCAACGCCCTGGTCGCGAACATCGACGCGCAGCTGCCCGCTCTGGTGTCGAGCGATCTGGTCGAGCGCTACTTCGACTCGGTGACGGTCGACGGCGTCACCACGTACAGCCCGCGCGACGAGCAGCCGCGCGACTTCTCCTTCGCGATCTACGATGCGACGGGCGAACTGCGTGCGACCGCTCGCGGCACCTCGGGCCAGGCTCCCCTCTTCCCGTCCGAGTACTCGCTCGCCAAGGCGACGGCCAACACGGATCAGATCCCGCTCGAGATGACCGGAGCCGACGGGGAGCTGTTCCACGCCGCGGTCGCCGTCGTCCCTTCGGAGGGCGGGGTCCTGCGCATCCAGCTGGTGGCCCTCCCCCTCGCGCCCGCCGATCGCATCATCAGTCAGTACTTCGGCATCTACATCACGATCGCCCTGATCACCATCCTGATCGCCGCGCTCCTCACCCGCGGGCTCGTCACGCTCACGTTCCGCCGTCTGGGTCAGGTCGAGGCCACGGCCATGTCGATCGCCGCCGGCGACTTCCGTCAGCGGCTGACCGACCTCGAACCGACGACGGAGGTCGGTCGCCTCAACACCGCCATCAACACGATGCTCGACCGTGTCGACGCCTCACTCGCGCAACGGGACCGCACCGTGCAGCACATGCGGCGATTCATCGGTGATGCGAGCCATGAGCTGCGCACCCCGCTGGTGAGCGTGCGGGGCTACGCGGAGCTCTACCGGATGGGTGCAATCAAGGGCGAGGAGGACACCGCTCGGGCCATGGAGCGCATCGAGAAGGAGGCCATCAGGATGGGCGTCCTGGTGGAAGACCTGCTTGCGCTCGCGCGGCTGGATGAGGAGCGCGAGCCCGAGATCGTGCCGCTCGATCTCCGCCCGATCGCGCGGGATGCAGCGCTCGACCTCCGTGCCGCTGCCCCCGGTCGGACCGTCACGGTGATCGACCGGACGGCCGACAGCAAGACCGTGATCCCCCTGCATGAGATCCCGCCCCTTCAACCTCCCGAGCAGCCGACCCCCCGCGGGCTTTCCCGCGCCACGCTCTCCCGCCTTCGCCGCCGGTCCCGTCAGCAGGAGAAGGCTCCGGTGATCGACTTCACCGAGGTTCCGGACCTCCCTGTGCGCACTCCCCCGATCGTGCTCGGCGAAGAGAACAAGGTGCGCCAGGTGGTGACGAACCTGTTGGGCAACGCGCGTCGGTTCTCCCCTGAGGACGGCCCCATCGAGATCGTCGTAGACTCCGACCGTGCCGCGGGCACAGCGAGCATCGCGATCGTCGACCACGGCGAAGGCATCCCGCCGCAGATCCGGGAGCAGATCTTCGAGCGCTTCTGGCGAGCCGACACCTCACGCGCGCGGGAGACCGGCGGCTCCGGCCTCGGACTCGCGATCGTCGCGTCCATCCTGAAGGCGCTTCACGGTGGTGTCGACGTGTCGGAGACCCCGGGCGGCGGCGCGACGTTCACCGTGACGCTTCCGCTCGCGCCGGCACGAGCAACGCCTGCGCACCTCCTGGAGGACACACAGCCACTCGATCGCATCGACCTCCCCTGACGTCACTGCACGGAGGGTCGCTTCCCCCGGTTGCGCACAGGACGCGGTGCCCGGCCCCCTGGTGCGTCTTCATCAGGCCGAGCCCCGCCTAGCCTCGGAACCCCTACGAGAAGGAGTTCCCATGTCTGTCTTCACCGTCGACACCGAAGCCGTCCACGCCGCTCACAGTGCGACGCGCGCCACCATCGAGCGCCTCCAGAGCGAGTCTGCGACCCTGATGTCTCAGCTCCGGCAGCTGCAGTCGACCTGGTCCGGCACCGCGTCCAACGCCTTTCAGAACTGCGCTGAGCAGTGGCAGGGCGCACAGATCCACGTGGAACAGGTCCTCGAATCGATCGGCACCTCGCTCGGCTCCGTCGCCACCCAGTACGCGGACGCCGATCAGTACTCCGCCAGCCTCTTCCGCTGACACGCGCCGTGAACGCAGAACGCCCCCGGCCGAAGCCGGGGGCGTTCTGTCATGAGTGCAGGATCAGAAGTCCATGCCACCCGACGGGTCGCCCATCGGAGCAGGAGTCTTCTCCGGCTTGTCAGCGACGACGGCCTCGGTGGTGAGGAACAGAGCCGCGATCGACGCTGCGTTCTGCAGCGCGGAGCGGGTCACCTTGGCCGGGTCGATGATGCCGGCGCCGAACATGTCGACGTACTCGCCCGTGGCTGCGTTGAGGCCCTGGCCCGCGGGGAGCTCGGACACCTTGTTCGCGACGACGCCCGGCTCGAGCCCGGCGTTCATGGCGATCTGCTTCAGCGGAGCCTCGATCGCGACGCGGACGATGTTCGCGCCCGTCGCCTCGTCGCCCGAGAGCGAGAGGGCGTCGAGGGCCTTGGTGCCCGACTGGATGAGCGCGACGCCACCACCGGGGACGATGCCCTCCTCGACGGCTGCCTTCGCGTTGCGGACGGCGTCCTCGATGCGGTGCTTGCGCTCCTTGAGCTCGACCTCGGTCGCGGCACCGGCCTTGATGACCGCCACGCCACCGGCGAGCTTCGCCAGGCGCTCCTGGAGCTTCTCACGGTCGTAGTCGCTGTCGGTGTTCTCGATCTCGCGACGGATCTGCGTGACGCGACCCTCGATCTGGTCGGCCTCGCCCGCACCCTCGACGATCGTGGTCTCGTCCTTGGTGACGATGACCTTGCGCGCACGACCCAGCAGGTCGAGCGTGGCGTTCTCGAGCTTGAGGCCCACCTCTTCGGTGATGACCTGGCCACCCGTGAGGATCGCGATGTCCTGCAGCTGCGCCTTGCGGCGGTCGCCGAAGCCCGGAGCCTTGACGGCGACCGACTTGAAGATGCCCTTGAGCTTGTTCAGCACGAGCGTCGCGAGAGCCTCGCCCTCGACGTCCTCGGCGATGATGACGAGCTCCTTGCCGTCCTGGATCACCTTGTCGACGATCGGCAGCAGGTCCTTGATGTTGGAGACCTTCTGGTTCGCGATGAGGATGTACGGGTCCTCGAAGACCGCTTCCTGGCGCTCCGGGTCCGTGACGAAGTAGGGGTTCAGGTAGCCCTTGTCGAAGCGCATGCCCTCGGTGAGCTCGAGCTCGGTACCGAACGTCTGCGACTCCTCGACGGTGACGACGCCCTCCTTGCCGACCTTGTCGATCGCCTCGGCGATCAGTTCGCCGATGGCGGGGTCAGCGGCGGAGATCGAAGCCGTGGCGGCGATCTGCTCCTTCGAGTCGATCTCCTTGGCGCTGGCGAGCAGCTCCTCGGTGATCGCAGCGACGGCCTTCTCGATGCCGCGCTTGAGCGAGATGGGGTCGGCGCCGGCTGCGACGTTGCGCAGACCCTCGCGGACCAGCGCCTGAGCGAGGACCGTGGCGGTCGTGGTGCCGTCACCCGCGACGTCGTCGGTCTTCTTGGCGACCTCCTTGACGAGCTCCGCACCGATCTTCTCGTACGGGTCGTCCAGCTCGATCTCCTTGGCGATGGAGACGCCGTCGTTCGTGATGGTGGGGGCGCCCCACTTCTTCTCGAGAACGACGTTGCGGCCGCGCGGGCCGAGGGTGACCTTGACCGCGTCGGCGAGGATGTTCAGGCCGCGCTCGAGGCCGCGGCGGGCCTCCTCATCGAAAGCAATGATCTTTGCCATGAGTTTTTTCGTCCCTCCTGGACGTAGACGTTGGGTTTAGCACTCAGAGTGAGAGAGTGCTAACGCCATTCTGGCACTCGACACCTTCGAGTGCAAGCCGCCGGAGGTACGGCACGGGCCGAGGTCAGGGGGTGGGCGTCTCGCCGGCTGAGCTCGATCGATCGAGGCCGATGACCACTGTGAACTGCTTGTTGCCCTCCTCGGTCTGACCCGAGTAGTAGTCGCTCTGCTGCACGGCCGCTCCACCGAGCACGTTCGCCAGTCCGATCGCCGCGAGTTCGTCCTCGTCGTTGACGTAGAACACGGTCGTGGTGGCGAAGTCCTGGCTGGAGCTGTCACCGGCGAAGACGTTCTCCGACGCCCATCCGTTGTTGATGAGCAGGTCGCGCATCTGGGTGTCGAGCCCTTCCTCCGGCGTGCCGTTGAGGATCATCACGGAGATGGAGGTGTCCACCACGCCCGTCTCCACCGGGGTGGGAACGGCGCTGGGAGCGGCCTCGGGGAAGAGCGAGATGCGTCCCATGACCACGAGCGATCCGAAGATGCCGGCGATGATGAGCACCAGAGCGGCGACGAAGGACCACAGCAGCACGACCCAGCCGTTCATCCCCGGAGCTTCGGCGCGATGCGCTCCCACCCGTCCGGTGGAACGGGGAACGTCATCGAAGCGATCGCGGGAGGGCTTGGACACCCCTCGATGCTAGCGGCACCTTCCTGGCAATCCGTTCTCCGGCGCGGCACTGCTCGTTCCGAGAGCCTTCCTCGAGTCGCTTCAGCCGACGAAGCCCGGTATCCGAGCCGACCTCTGCCTGGCGCGTGAATCCCTGATCCGGCGCAATCTCCGCACCAGCATGGGGTCGTACTCCAGGGCGGCCTCCGACTCGATCAGGCGTCCGAGGAGCTGGTAGTAGCGGGCGGCGCTCATCCCGAGCTGAGCTCGGATGACCTCTTCCTTGGCCGATCCATGGCGTGGCCAAGCGACCTCCAGGGCGAGGATCGTGCGGTCGCGCTCCGTGAGATCTCCGAGCATGAGTCCAGGTTAGGACGCATCAGACAGCGAAGCCGTTCGCCACTCCCACCAGCCCCCGAGCGGATCTGCGGCCGCGCGCACCTGTCCGTCGAGCGCCACCACGAATCCCGGCCGGTCGTCGCCTTCGACCGGCGGCTCCCAGACATCGAGGGCACCGGGCGGATCGATCGTGACCCACCGGGCGTCCAGAGCGGAGATGCGCGCGACCAGCGCCTCCCTCCGGGCTCTCGGGATATGGACCAGCACACCCGGCGTGGTGACGACCAGGGTCGCCCCGCCCGGCGCCGCCGCGGCGAGCGCATCGATCTCCTCGAGGGCATCGCCGGCGACGATCAGCGGCGGATCCGATGCCGCGATTTCGAGCGCGGCATCGATGCGCTCCTCCCGCCCCTCCTCTCCCGGCCACACGAGCCCACGCAGCCAGCGCCGATCCCGTTCATCCGCCGCGTCGAGGGGCGCGAGGTCGACGCCCGCCCGCCAGACCACGTCCGGCATCCGCAGCGGAGGCAGCGCGCCCGAGACCCGGCTCTCCAGCACGACGGTCGAGGGTCCGTCAAGAGGATCGAGGGCGCTCCTGACCGATCCATCCGCCGCGATGAAGCGATACGAGTAGCGGTCCGGGTACAGGCACAACCCCGCCGACGCTCCGACCTCGAGCAGCGCGATCGGTCCGGCTATCTCCGACAGCACGGGCAGCAGCGCCGCGAGGCGGAGGGGCTCATTGGTCTGGAGGCTGCGGTTCGCGCACTCGGCGACCACCGCGTCGGCGTTGCGGAGCACGAAGTCCCTCCACTGCGGGTACCCGACGAGTCCGGAGCCGAGCATGCGCGTCACGGCGAACACGAGGGGCGGCTGCCGACGATTCTCCGGGATCCGCTGGAGGATGCCCTTGAGCTCGTCGTCGTCCGCCACACCGGCGGCCCATTCGGCGTAGAGGGCGCTGCGTCCGGGCGCCTCGTCGCGGGCGAATCGTGCGTAGCGGTCCTGCACGGCGTCGGTCATCGTCCCATTCTGACGCTGAGCACCCGAGACCTCGTCTCCCGGGAGAGAATGGAAGCGACTCAGGAGGACACATGTCGTACAGCGTGGACAAGACCGAAGACGAATGGCGCGAGGAGCTCGGTGAGGAGCAGTACGCGGTGCTGCGTCAGGCCGCGACCGAACGGGCCTGGACGGGCGAGCTTCTCGACGAGGAACGCGCCGGCCTCTACACCTGTGGTGCCTGCAACGCCGAGCTCTTCAAGAGCGGAACGAAGTTCGACTCCGGGTGCGGTTGGCCGAGCTTCTACGAGTCGATCCGTCCTGACGCGGTCGAGCTCATCGAGGACGACAGCCTCGGGATGGTGCGCACGGAGGTGCGCTGCGCCAACTGCGGGTCGCACCTCGGTCACGTCTTCCCCGACGGATTCGGGACGCCGACCGGCGACCGCTACTGCATGAACTCCATCGCGCTGAACTTCACGCCCGACGCGTCGTGAGCGCTCTCGACGCCGTCCGCGCACGGCAGTCCTGGTCGAAGGTCGAAGACACCGCGCCCACCCGCGACGAGGTGCTCACGCTGGTCGCGGCCGCCGGTCGCGTGGCCGATCACTCGTCGCTGCGCCCTTGGCGGTTGATCGAGCTGCGAGGCGCGGATCGGGAGGTGCTCGGCGCGGCGATCGCGAAGGCACAGGGCGACTCCTCTCCCTCGTCGAAGCCGCTGCGCGCCCCGCTGCTCATCGCCGTCGTCGCGAGCTACCAGAAGAGCGAGAAGGTACCCCGGTGGGAGCAGGAGGCCGTCGCCTCCGGGGTCGCCCACACGTTGAGCCTTCTCCTCGACGAGGCAGGGTGGGGCGTCATCTGGCGCACGGGCCACTACACGCGAGCCAAGGCCGTCGCCAAGGCCCACGGGCTCGGGAAGAACGAGGAGCTCCTGGGTTGGCTCTACGTCGGCGGCAAGCCCGAACACAAGAAACGGGGACGACGCAAGACCGTCGACGCCCGCAAGCTCGTCACGCGCATGCCGAAGCCGTCACCCAAGAAGGCGAAGAAGAAGTAGTTCAGCGGCGGCGAGGCCACGGCACCGCGACCACGACAGACGCGACGGCGACCACGACCATCGCGAGCACCTGCCAGAGCGCCGGCCCTGCTGCGGGCGGCCACACCAGGTCGATCACCACCGACGTGGTCAGCTGGCCGAGCACCGACCCCAGGCCCATCAGCAGCACCCCCGTCTGCGCCACGATGAACGTGCCGAGGAGGATGTAGGCGGCGCCGAGGAAGCCTCCGAGGTACAGCCACGGCTCGGCGGGGAGGGCGGCGGGTGCCCCACGGAACGCGATGCTCACGCCGGACGCCAGCGCGAGGACCACGGTTCCGGCGACGAAGCTCATCAGGGTCGCGGCCAGAGGTGAGCGCGCGCGCTGGGCCAGACGTCCGTTGGTCGCTGCCTGCCACGCGATGCCCACCCCGGCTGCGAACGGCAGGAGCAGCATCCACAGCGGCGCTGACGCCAGCACGTCCCCGGACAGCGAGATGCCGACCGCGGCGAGCGCGAGCGCACCTCCCAGGACACGTCCCGGCGTGACCGCGACGACGCCGGCCGGTCCGAATCCGATGCGATCGAGCACCAGACCGTGCACGGTCTGTCCCGCCACCACGCCGACCGTGAACAGCGAGACGCCGAGGACTCCGGCCGTGAGCCCCTGGGTGGAGACGGTGAGTGCACCGCAGGCGCCTCCGAGGAGCATCCAGAAGGGGATCGTGCGCTGTCGGACGCCGCTCCAGAGACGCGCCACTCCCCGTCGAGCCGAGGGGAGGCAGGCGATCACGATCGCGAGTGCCAGCAGGCCGACGGAGAAGGAGAGGAAGCCGGCGACGATGCCGTCGTCCACGCGCACCCCGAGCACGCCGTTGATCCGCGCCTGGATCGCCGTCATGACCCCGATCGCGACCGCCCCTCCGAGTGCCACCGGGGCGGGGATTCGACGAGGCTCTGGCACCCGTCGACCCTACCCGAGATGCTGCGCGCTCCCTCCCACCCGGATGTCGGCGCCCCGCGCTACGCTGACGGCATGTGCGCGAGCTACGGTCTCGATCCCCGATTCACCGATGCAGAGCTCCTCGCCGCGGCAGACGACGCGGTGCTCGAGGGCCTGCGCGTCTGGGCGCAGGAGAACGCGGGTGAGACCGTCCGTCCTACCGGCAAGAACCTGCGCAACCTCAATCCGCTGATCGTGCAGCCCGACACAGCGCCGACGCTGGAACCCGCATGGTGGGGTTTCCTCGTGAACGGCGAGCCGGCGAAGTTCCCGTCGATCAACACCCGCTCCGAGCGCCTGCAGGAGCGCCCGGGCGGCGCGAAGTCGCGGGGGATCGTCCCGGCAACGAGCTGGTACGAGATGCAGAAGCCGTCCCGGCAGTGGAACGAGTTCATCGTCGACGACGGCACCCTGTTCGGCATGGCCGCCGTGACGCAACGCGGCCGCACCGCAGACGACCAGTGGTACACGTGCTACTCGATCGTCATGCGCCCCGCGCCTGCGCACCTCGTCGATCTCCACGATCGGATGCCGCTGCTCATCCCGGCGTCGCTGAGCCACGACTGGCTGACGGCTCCGGTTTCGCGGGAGATCATCGACGAGGCGATCATCGCGTCCGACGAGATGGCCGCGCGGGTTCAGGCTCGTCCGCGCCGCTGACACACCGATACATCCGCCGTCGGTCGGACGCCTCGGCACCGGATGTGTACCTGAGGGGGACGCGCACTCCCGACCTCGCTCCGTAACGTTGTCCTCATGATCACAGCAGAAGGCCTCACCAAGAGGTTCGGAGACAAGACCGCCGTCGACGACGTGTCGTTCACCGTCCAGCCGGGCAGCGTCACCGGCTTCCTGGGCCCGAACGGTGCGGGGAAGTCGACCACCATGCGGATGATCGTCGGCCTCGACCGTCCCACGTCGGGGCGCGCCGCCGTCGCAGGTCGCGAGTACCGCAAGCTCCGCGCCCCGCTGACGGAGGTGGGGGTGCTTCTGGACGCCAAGGCGGTGCACACCGGCCGCACGGCCCGCAACCACCTCCGCGCGATGGCAGCGACCCACGGCATCCCCTCCTCGCGCGTCGACGAGGTCATCGACCTCGCCGGCATCGGGTCCGTGGCCCGCAAACGTGCGGGAGGGTTCTCGCTCGGCATGGGCCAGCGGCTGGGCATCGCTTCGGCGCTGCTCGGCGATCCGCACACGCTGATCCTCGACGAGCCGGTCAACGGCCTCGACCCCGAAGGTGTTCGCTGGGTGCGTCAGTTCGTCCGTCATGCCGCAGGGGAAGGGCGCACCGTGCTCCTCTCGAGCCACCTGATGAGCGAGATGGCACAGACCGCGGATCACGTCATCGTGATGGGACGTGGGCGCGTGCTCGCCGATGCACCGCTCGCAGATCTCGTCCGGTCATGGACGAGGAACACGGTGCGGGTGCGCACCCCGCGACCGGCCGACCTGGCTGCGGCCGTCGGCGGACCCGACGTGGAGATCGCGAGCTCCGCTCCCGACCTCCTCGACATCGTGGGCCTGCCCGCTGCGCGGATCGGCGACCTCGCCGCCGACCGCGGCATTCCGCTGCACGAGCTCACCCCGACCACCGGTTCGCTGGAAGACGCCTACCTCGCGCTCACCGGCGACTCCGTCGAGTACCGCACCAAGGAGATCTCATGACCTCGACACAAGCCCCCGCACCCACGCGGCCGCGCGTCGACACCGGTCGGAAGCTGACGTTCGGGCGTGCACTGCGCGGCGAGTGGATCAAGCTCGCCACACTGCGCTCGACCTGGTGGTCCATCGGGATCGCTGCAGCCCTGACCGTCGCGATCGCCGTGCTCATCGCCCAAGCCCTCGACATGCCGGACTTCGAACCGATCCAGGCCGTCATCATGCCGATCCAGTTCACCATGCTGCTCGCCGGCATCATCGGTGCGATCTCCGTGACCGGTGAGTACTCGACGGGCATGATCCGCTCGACGCTCACGGCGAACCCGGTCCGCGGCTCGGTGCTGGCGGCGAAGTCGACGGTACTGGCCGCATTCATGTTCATCTCGTCGCTGGTGATCTTCGCCGTCGCGGCGCTCGCGGTCACGCTCATCGTCGCGCCGCGCGATCAGGGCATCGAGTGGTCGGACCCGTCCGCATCGCTGCTGCCGATCGTCGTCGCCTCGCTCGCGATGGCCGTCTTCGCGCTGATCGGGGTCTCGTTCGGCTTCATCCTGCGCTCGGGCGCCGGAGCGATCGCAGCGACTGTCGGTGTGCTGTTCGTCCTGCCGATCGTCGCGAGCTTCTTCTCCTTCGCCGGCGACGCCTGGGCATGGGTCACCGAAGCGTCGGCGTACCTCCCGGTGGCAGCCGCACAGTCCGCGATCATGCCCGGTGAGACGGCTGCTCTCGACGCCCCCGTCGCGTTCCTGACGCTGGGCTGCTGGGTCGCCGGTGGCGCCCTGGTCGCGTGGGGCGTGCTGCGCACGCGCGACGCGTAAAGTCGGCCTGTGAGCAGAACGCGAAGCCGCAGCGACTCGATCCGCGAGGACGAGGAGCTGCGGCTTCCGCGTGCCCCGGGTCTCTTCCGGCGGTTCTGGGCTCGTCACCCGCTCTTCGCCGACATCCTGATCGCGCTGATCTGCCTGTTCCTGACGCTCACTCCGGCCGCGCCCTATCCGCGCAGCACGCTGCCCGAGGCCACGTACGTCACTGTCAACATCGCCACCCTGGTCATGGTCGTGATCGGATGCAGCACCCTGCTCTGGCGCCGTCGAGCGCCGCTGGGTCCCTTCATCGCCGCCGTGATCCTGGGAACCGTCGGGCTCTTCACCGGCATGTCGGGCGGCATCGTGCTCCTGCTCGTGGCCTGCTACGGCATCGCGGTCTACAGCTCGGCCCGCCTGGCGTGGATCTGCTACGGGATCGGCGCTGCCTGGTTCCTCGTGCTCACCACGGTGCTCATGCTGAGCGGGGCCACCGTGCTCCAGGTCGGGATCGACACCGCCCTCGGCTACGCGGCGCTCGGCCTCATCGGCACCCTGGTCGGCGTGAACGTGGGTGGCCGCAAACGCTATCTCCTCGCCATCATCGACCGTTCGCGCCAGCTGCTGATCGAGCGCGACCAGCAGGCGCAGCTCGCGGCCGCATCGGAGAGAGCACGCATCGCACGCGAGATGCACGACATCGTCTCCCACTCGCTCACCGTCATCGTCGCGCTGTCCGAGGGAGCGGCGGCCACCCCCGACCGCGAACAGGCCCAGAAGGCCGCGGCGCACGTCGCGGACACCGCCAGAGGCGCACTCACCGAGATGCGCGCGATGCTCGGGGTGCTGCGCGACGATGAATCGCCGCTGCCCTTGGCCCCTATGCAGCCCGTGCCCGCACGGGACACCGTGGAAGCCGCTCAGCGCGCAGGCTATCCGGCGACGCTCACCGTGGTCGGTCAGACGGAGGTCTCCCCCGCTGTCGCGCACGCGATCGGCAGGATCGTCCAGGAGGGCGTGACCAACGCCATGCGTCACGCGCCGACGGCCGAGAGCATCAGTGTGCGCCTGGAGTACACGAGCGACGCCGTGACGATCGAGATCGTGAACGACGGCGTCTCCGGCGCGATCGGGTCGGACGGGTTCGGCATCCGTGGCCTGTCGGAGCGCGCCGCCCACGTGCACGGCACGGTGCAGTCGGCGCCGGCAGGTGGAGGACGATGGGTCCTGCGGGCGGTCCTGCCCGCATCGGGGGGCGCGTCCGTCGCACGGGCGCAGACGAGAGAGGAAGAGGGATGACGCAGAGGATCAGGGTGCTGCTGGTGGATGACCAGCAGCTCATCCGAGTCGGGTTCCGGATGGTCCTCGAATCGGAGGACGACATCGTCGTGGTCGGCGAGGCCGGAGACGGCAGGGCGGCCATCACACAGAGCGCCGTGCTCGCGCCCGACCTGGTGCTGATGGACATCCGGATGCCGGAACTCGACGGGATCGCCGCAACGGAGGCGATCATCCGGGACCGTCCGCAGACCAAGGTGCTCGTGCTGACGACGTTCGATCTGGACGAGTACGCGTTCGGGGCGATCCGGGCGGGGGCGAGCGGATTCCTGCTGAAGGACGCGCAGCGACACGAGATGATCTCCGCCGTACGCGCCGTGCATCGTGGCGATGCCGCGCTGTCTCCTCGCATCACGAGAACGCTGCTGGAACATGTGACGCCGCAGCTCGGCGCCGCCGCGGCTCCTGCACCCGCCGAGAGCTCCGCTCTCGAGTCCCTCACCGAGCGCGAGCGCGACGTCTTCGTCGCGATGGGCCGCGGTCTCACCAACGCAGAGATCGCTCAGACCCTCTACGTCGGCGAGTCCACGGTGAAGACGCACGTCGGTCGGGTCCTCGCGAAGCTCGGTGCCCGAGACAGGATCCACGCGGTGATCCTGGCGCACCGGCTCGGTCTCGTCGGCGACGAGAGCCCGCCGATCACGCGTTCGTCGGCGTCCACTCCGAGACCTGATTGAGCCGCTGCACCTCTTCGCTCGACAGTTCGAGGCGCGCCCCGGCGAGAAGATCGGGAACCTGCTCCACGCTGCGCGCACTCGCGATCGGGGCGACCACCGTCGGCTGCGCGCGAAGCCAGGCGAGGGAGGTCGCGGCGATGGAGGCATCGTGCGCATCCCCGATCTCCTCAAGGGCGTCGATGATCCGCAGTCCCGCCTCGGTCGCGTACTTCGCCGCTCCCTGCGCGCGCGGCGAATCCTGGCCCACGGTCTCTGTCGACCGGTACTTGCCCGTGAGGAAGCCACTCGCCAAGGAGTAGTAGGGCACGAGTCCGAGTTCGAACTCCTCGGCGACCGGGATGATCGAGTCCTCGACCTCGTTGCGGTGCACGAGGTTGTAATGCGGCTGCACGGCGACGGGGAGCGCCACACCCGTGCGCCGCGCGATCTCGATCCACTCACGGATGCGATCGGCGGAGTAGTTCGACACCGCCACGTGACGCACGAGACCGTCGTCGACGAGCTGTCCGAAGGCTGCGACGGTCTCCTCCAGCGGAACCGACGTGTCATCGAAGTGGGCGTAGTACAGGTCGATCTCATCGACGCCCAGACGCCGCAGCGATGCCTCGGCGGCCCGACGGACGTTCGAGGCGGCCAGACCGCGGAAGTCCGGATGCTGACTCACCTTCGTGGCGACGACCACCCCTGCGGGCTTCCGAGACGCGAGCCACTCGCCGACGATCGTCTCGCTCTCGCCGCCCTCGTTTCCCGGAACCCAGGCGCTGTACGAATCGGCGGTGTCGATGAAGTCGCCGCCGCCGTCCACGAAGGCATCCAGCACGGCGAACGAGGTGTCGCGGTCGGCTGTCCAACCGAACACGTTGCCGCCGAGCGAGAGGGGGAGGACGTCGAGGTCACTTGTTCCGATGCGAGTCATGACGATCACAACAGTCGATCCCATCGCCCGCATTCCCGGATGACGCCGTGTTGCGTCGGGGTGCCGGTCACGGCGTCGGCGTCTCGTCGTCACCGTAGAGCTGCGACGGACGGGCGACGAGCAGCGGATCCGGCGCGTGAGCGATGAGAGGATCCTTGCCGGGATAGTCGAAGCGGGTGAGGACACACCGCATCGCTTCCAGTCGCGCTCGTCTCTTGTCGTCCGACCTGATGACGAGCCACGGAAGTGCCGCGGTGTCGGTCTGGCGGAACATCGCCTCTTTCGCCGCCGTGTAGTCATCCCACCGGTCGATGCTCGCGACGTCGGTCGGGCTCAGCTTCCACTGCCTGACAGTGTCTTCGGCCCGCCGGGCGAAGCGTCGACGCTGCTCGTGCTCACTGACCGAGAACCACAGTTTGATGAGCCGTATGCCCGAACCCACGAGCATGCGCTCGAACTGCGGTGCCGTCTGGAGGAACTCCTCGTACTCGGCAGACGAGCAGTACCCCATGACCCGTTCGACCCCCGCGCGGTTGTACCAGGAACGATCCATCAGGACGATCTCGCCACCCGACGGCAGGTGCGCGACGTAGCGCTGGAAGTACCACTGCGTGCGCTCGATGTCGCTGGGTCTGTCGAGGGCGACCACACGCGCACCGCGAGGATTCAGATGCTCCATGAATCGCTTGATCGCGCCTCCTTTCCCCGCGGCGTCGCGGCCTTCGAAGAGGACGAGCGCACGTTCGGATGAGCGCTTGATGTGCGCCTGCAGTTTCAGGAGCTCGATCTGCAGCAGCCGCTTCTCGCGCTCGTACGCGGCGCGCGCAAGCTTCTCCGTGACATCGTGCCGCCCTTCCGGCGTCGTCGCTTCCGGCATGAGCGCTCCAGGGATCCCGCCTTCAGG
The DNA here is from genome assembly GCF_005502545.1 of Microbacterium sp. Beta. Taxonomy (NCBI): domain Bacteria; kingdom Bacillati; phylum Actinomycetota; class Actinomycetes; order Micrococcales; family Microbacteriaceae; genus Microbacterium; species Microbacterium sp. Beta. The sequence continues at coordinate 14,711 of NZ_SCOG01000006.1, read as the reverse complement.
AGGCAAGCGCAGGTGGCCGCGGCGGGGAGTCGGCCACCTGCGCCGTCTTCGACCTGGCGCATCCGCAGGACCGCCAGGAAACTCAACTGTCAGTAACATATCACCGTCTAGTGCGATACTCCGGAATGGTCTCGCCTCCGCGTGCCGCTGGGGGCAGAAGCGGGTGGGAGGTGTCGGCGGATAGGGTTTCCCCCATGGGAACGATCCAGTACGGCAACGGCGATGCGATCCACATCGAGGATCGGGCGCTCGCACATCTGAAGGTGGTCATCGCGACGAAACTGCGGCGCAACGAGAGCTTCACCCTGTCGTGGCGTCACCCTGACAGCGACTCCCCCGGGCGCTCGACGATCTGGCTGCACCCGTCGATTCCGCTCCGTTTCACCTTCGACGAACCGGAGGCGCCGCAGTTGAACCCGAAGTGGATTCAGGACCTCATGCAGTCGGCGAGCTCGACAGGCGGGATCAGCCTGATCGAAGAGGTCGTCGAGGCGCCGCCGATCGACGAAGCGAGCTGAACTCGCCCGCGCCGGACACGCAGGGAGAGGTCAGTCCGTCTTCCACACGGAGAGCAACTGCCATCCCTCCGGCACCTGACCCTCGAGCGCGGCCATGTCGTCGGCCTCGATCTCGCGAATCCCGTCGCGGCGAAGGAACTTGCCCTCGACAGAGCGCATCGACCCGGCCTTCTCCATCGTCGCCATGGCCGACACCAGGTCCCACCCTTCGGGAGCCTGAGCCGTGAGCTGCGCGCGGACCTCGACGAGGTCTTCGCCCTTGAGGGTCACGCTGTGGGCTTCGACGGGGCGGATCAGTCCTTTGAGCATCAGACCAGCCTAGGACGCCCGCGTTCCGTTCCGATGCCGGCCGTGCGACCGACGACGCCCTCGCGGGAAGCGCTCGGTCCCCGGGCGATCCCTGTCGCACTCCTATGCTCGACCTATGCGCAACTCCGTTCGGCTCGTCAGCCTCGCCGCAGCCGCGGCCCTGTCCATCACCCTCGCCGCATGCTCGGCTCCGAGCGCGGATCCGACCCCGTCTGCGACAGCCTCGACCACTCCGACCGCTCCCCCGAGCCCGACCCCGTCATCGACGCCGAGCTTCGACGCGGCGGACACGTCGACCTGGCTCATCACCGACCAGGGGATCGGCCGCGCAGAGCTCGGTTCGGAGTCGATCGTCGATGCGCTGAGCCCCACGTTCGCCCTGACCGACCACTGCGAAGACCTGGAGTACTACGAGACGGCGGAGGGCGCACAGGCCAGCTTCGGGATCATCAGTCACCCCGGAGAGAGCGGCGTGAGCGGCATCACCATTCGCGTGCCGGGCGATGTCCCCCTGTCCGGCCCCGTGGCGGCCTCACCTCTCACGAAGAGCGGCATCGGCCTGGGATCGACGTTGGACGAGCTCACCACCGCGGAACCGGACGGGGCATTCGACGCGACGCCGGGGACCTCCGGCTACGTCGTCGGTACGAGTCCTCGGTGGATGGTCTTCGAGGTCTCCGAAGCCGAGCCGTTCGTTCGCGGCATCACCGTCACGGACACGCTTCCCGCAACCGGCTTCTGCAGCTGAACTCCGACCCGGAATGCGGAGGACACGGGTGACGCGTTCCTAGTCATCTGTCTCGAACGCGAGGGTGTTTCCGTCAGGATCTTCCACCCAAGCGATGCGACCACCGCCGGCACGGGGGCCGATCCCTCGTTCGTCTTGGTCGAAACCGTCATAGCGGACGAGTACAGCGCCGGCTGCCGTCAACTCTGTGACGATCGCATCGAGGTCGTCGACGTGCCAAGTGGCGACCGTCGAGTGCGTCGACCCCGCCGTCGGGGTCTCGAAGACGTGGAGCATGGTGCCCTGCCCGCACGCGTAGAAACGGGCGCCCCCTTCGATGTCGGCGCTCGGGCCGATGCTTGCGGGCACGAGCCGCAGTATGCCTTCGTAGAAGGAAGCGGACCGCTTGATATCCTTCACGCCGATCGAAGCCCGGACCGGGTAGTCGTCTAGAGTCATGCGCCCATCCTGCTGTCAAGGGCGGGCTCTCGTCCACGCGCCGGGTCACGATCAGTGCGACGACAAAGGCCCGCATCCCCCGTGTTTCCGAGGGGATGCGGGCCTTCGTGTGTGGAGCCGACTACGGGACTCGAACCCGTAACCCCCGTATTACAAGTACGGTGCGCTACCAATTGCGCCAAGTCGGCGAGCCGCGGAATCCCGCGGATCTTGCTGAGCCTGTCCGAGTTCGGTGGTAGCCGACCCCGCACAAACCCCGCGCATTCAATGAGTTCGAATGTGCATCACTGAGTCTAGAGCGTCCGCCGCTCGGCGACCGCCAACGGTCTTGCTCATGTAAGTGTTCATCGTCAGCGAGGGGTTCGTGTGACCAAGGTACTCGGCAATGTCGCGTGCCGAGAGACCCGCCTGATCGAGCGCCGTCGCCACGGTCTTCCTGAACGAATGGAAGGTGTAGTCAGGCAGCCCCAATCGCTCGCGTGCCGCTTGCCACTCGCCCGAAGTGTTGCGACGATCGCGACGCTTCCCGAGGGGCGTCGGGAAGAGCGGAACCTCCGGGTCTCGAGACCCGGAGGTTCGCTCGAGCATCTCGGCCAGCGTCGACGGGATCGTGATTCGCCTTTCGCCGGCCTTCGTCTTGGACTTGCGCACCGTCGCCACCGAGCCTGAGACATCGGCGACATTCATACCAATCGCTTCGGTGATGCGGACGCCAGTACCGGCAATGAAGGCGATCAAGTCAGCGAGGCCTGTCGCCGCCGCCAGGTCATCGGACATGACACGCTCGAGTAGATCCGGCAGCTCATCGAGGGGAACCGCGATAGCACCGACCGCTTTGGCCTGGATCGGCGCGAGCTCGCGCACCGGATTGACCTTCACCGCGTCAGATCGGGCCGCGAGCCCCATCATTCCCGACAGGACAGCGCGCGCCTTCTTCGCCTCGCCAGGGCCATTCTCGGCGGCGATCGCGTCGAGAGTGCGCTGCAGCCGATCAGCGGTGGCTTCGGTCACCGCGAGATCACCGATGCGCGGGACGATCACCTTCCGCACGCTGTGCGCGTAGGTCTCAACCGTGCGCGGCGCCCGATCAGCCTTCGACACCAGGAACCGCTCACCAAGGTCGCGGATCCGCGTCTCACGCTTCACCTCTGATGTCGTACTCGCCTGGATGGTCGTCAGCGCCTTCTTCAGCGCCTCCTCAGCCTTCGCCTTCGACGGCGCGAACCGCTCCACCTGACGCAACTTCCCATCGTCGAATCGGTACCGAGTCCGGGCACGCCACTTTCCGGCGCCGACCTCAACAGTCGAAATCGTCCCAAAGCTACTCAGCGGAGTCCGGGGCCGTGACATCCCGTTCTCCCTCTAGCCGCTCGTTGACCCGCATCGCCTCGTAAGCCTCAAAGAAACCCTTGGCATCCATCGTCGAGACCATCTTGTCTCCACGCTCGTCCAGCAAGCGGGAGAGCGGGGAGTCGGGATGCAGGCGATCCTGCTCCGGAATCTCCTCATCGGATTCCGCATCGGTCAAAGAGTCGCGAAATCGGTGAGCCGCCATTCGGGTCTGCGCATCCTTCTCATGCTGGTCGAGAAGGTCGGCCGGTGTGATCCCAAGAACCCGCTCGGCCTCACTGCGCGCGAAGCGCGATAGAGGGTGACTTGCGTGCGCAAGGTAGGCATCGCCGAGAGACTGAGCGAGAGCTTGCTGAGCGGACTCGAATCGCTCGATGTCCTCCATGAGGATCGCTGCCCGCTCGAGAACGAACGCGGTCCCGCGCTCCAGACGCCAGGTCGTCGGACCTTCGAGTAGCGTCCTCGTCGACACTCCAAGAATGCTACTGAGCGCCTCGCCCTCCCCGATCGAAACCTTGCGATCGCCGCGCTCAATCTTCCCGATGACGGGCTGGCTCATCTCGAAGCCAAAGTCAGCCATGCGCTTGGCCACGTCAGCCTGCGACAAGCCTGACGCCTGCCGAGCCAGCTTGAAGGCGGCGGCGAACTTCTCATCCATATTCAGCGGTTGCACAGACCCGAGTGTAACGAAAGGAACTGATAGTTGTTCCCACTCGTCACAATGTTCTGATATCGTTTAGGCGCAAGAAGCTTTCGTGACAAAGGAGTGAGAGATGGATCGCACAGCGTTCGGAGAACTGCCCGAGCTCGCCACCCGCCGACAGGTCGCCGAGTTCACGCAGACGTCCGTGCCGACGCTTGCCCGCTGGGCGGGAGAAGGCAAAGGACCGAAGAGCGTCCGGCTCGGCGGAGGCTCAGCCGTCCGCTACCGGCGCGAAGACGTCCTCGCCTGGATCGAGGCGTCCTGAGATGACCACCCGCAAAGAAAAAGACCCCGATGCCGGCCAGGGCGTCGAGGTCTCCGATTCCCGAAGGAACCACTTGATGAACACCACACTATCGCCCACGTCAGCTCTCGCAAACATCCGCGAGCGTTTCGAAGCGATCACTCAGGAACAGGAGAACCTCGAGCTCGAACGGCGCCGACTCCTCGTCGAAGAGCGCGACGGATGGCGAGCCGATGGGATCGATGCCCACATAGTCTCCCAGCCCGCAGGAGGTCCGAAGCTCGCCTGTAAGCACCTCGTCGACATGCGCGAGGTGCTCAGCGACACCTCCGGCCGCAACGAATGGAAGCGAGACGTGCGGTACACGCCGATCTACGTCGGGCAAGAACCTGACCAGAGGTGGGGACCGTACGCGAATCCGTACTACCTGTGGATTCACAGAGGTACCTACGTCTGCGTTCTCGCCGACGATGAATCCGCGATCATCATCAGTGCCGCGAAGACTCGGCCGGCAAGCGGAGACCAGGTCGCCCGAGCGGCATCCCGCATACGCAACCTCGCCCGCCGTGAGCACATGCGCGCGTCGATCCACGACACCCGCGTCACCCTCACCTCACCGATGAACGAAGTCGTACACGAGGGCGACATCATCTCCGCCTTCCTCTGGCTGTGTGGACTCGACGCCAACACGATCGAGGACCGCCACCAGGCCTACTGGGAAGCCACCAACGCCAAGGAGCGTGCAGCATGACCACCAACCGCCTGTACACCGTCGCATGGATTTACGACGACACGAACGATGAGCCGTACGACCTTGAAAGCGAGCTCGAAGACGTACAGCGCGCCGACCCCGAGGGCTGGGCCGAGTTCTGCGACGAGAAGTGGGGCGAGTACAAGCCGTTCTTCTGGCCCTCGACCAAGCGGATCTACCGTTCCCGCTCCGCCGCCATGGAGCGCGCAGCCCTCATTAACCACTGGGGCGGGAATGTCATCGTCCTCGAGTGCACCCCTGAATGGGTGCCGCTCGCGCAGGCACAGCGGAAGCGCGAGATCCGCGCACACCTCAAGCGCCTCGAGGCATTGCACCGAAAGCTCGACGCCACCCAGGCCGCAGCCGACGAGGTGAGCGCCAAGATCGATGCCCTCGTCGTCGAGGGGGTGGATCGATGAAGGATCCGACAGCGAACGCCGCGTCGCGCAACGTCACCGGACAGGAGCGCGCGGCCGTCATCAACTACCACGAAGACGGCCAGCCTGCACGCCTCTGGATGGACCGTGCCACCTTCAACAAGCTCGCCACCCTCGTCGCCGTCCTGACCGACGACTCCGGCGAACGGCACATCCGATTCCGCGAGGAGAAGAAGTAGTGGGATTCAAGACCACCGAGTGGGCCTACGGACTGTCACTGGTGGGCGCCGAGAAGGAAGTCCTGCAGGCGCTCGCGCACCGTGCGGACGACAACTCGCGCTCGACGTTCGTGGGCCGCTCGGTGATCGCATCGATGACGGGACGAGATGTCCGTACGGTCTCCCGCGCGTTCAAGTCGCTCGAGGCCAAGGGCATCATCCTTCGCGAAGAACGTCGCCGCAAGGACGGCTACCGCGACACCGACATGATGACGATCAACACCTCGTGGGACGAATCTCAGGGGACACAGTGTCAGGGGACACAGGATCACCTGACAGAGGATCAGGTGACACCCGATCCGATCTCAGGGGACATGCCATCCGATCTCAGGGGACACAGTGTCAAGGCAAGTTCTAAAGAACTAGTCATACATGATCAGCCAGAGGTCATAGATACCTACGAGGCCGACTTCGGTCGGTTCTGGTCCGCATGGCCACGCAAGGTCAAGAAGCCGTACGCCTTCCGCGCATGGCTCAAAGCGATCAAGCGAGCCGCACCCGAGCAGATCATCGACGCAGCTCTCGCCTACCGAGACAATCCCGGTCGGCCCGAGATGAAGTACATCCCGCATCCCGCTAGCTGGCTCAACGCCGACTCGTGGAACGACGAGCTCGAGGACAGCCGTGAGCGCTCCGGCAAGCCCACCCCGACCGAAAGGGCGCAGGCGACCCTGCAAGCCGGCCTGAACGTCGCACAGCGCCGCCAGACGTTCGGAAACGTCACCACACTCAACCCGAAGGGGATCACCGCATGAACACCGCAGAGCTCACCGTGCTCCTCGCACGCATCCAGGTCGTCAGTAACCAGCAGGTCGACGAACTCACCATCCAGGGCTGGGAGCCGCTCCTCGACGACATCGACTACGAAGACGCCGTGAACGCAGTGAACGAGCACTTCCGCACCTCCGAGGGATACCTCATGCCCGTCCACATCCGGAAGGGTGCCGACGTCTTCCGGATGCGACGCCTAGCCGCAGAGAGGCCCACGCGGCCGGTCGGCCTATGCGGGCACACGCTGATCACCGACGTCTACTGCGAACGAGGGTGCAGCCCCGCGCTCGTGACCGCAGCGGTGAGCGGATGAGCACGAAGCACACCAGCCCCGAGTGGTCCCGCACCACCCGCACGATCCGGGCACAGGTACGTGCAGCTCATGCACGCGGTGAGCAGGTCGCGTGCTGGCGATGCGGCGGCCCACTGCCCATCAACGCGGAAGGCAAGGTCGTGTTCGATGTCGGACACCTCGACCCCAACGGCGGCGAAGGTATCGACAACGCTGCACCCGAGCACCGCACCAAGGTAGGCCAGTGCGTCGGCAACCGTGCACACGGTGGACGCATGGGCGCCGCCATCACCAACGCCAAGCGCAGCACCAAGACCACGTTCAAGCCCATCCCCTGGGCATGAGAGGAGTGACCATGACATGCAACGAGACGGTGCCCTACGCAGGCGGACAGTACGCGTGCACGAATCCTCACCGCCTCGCTGTCAGGTGGATGCACTCGAACCGTGACGGCGAGGCCTGGCTGTACTGGTACTACGACCAGCACGGCGAACCCGTCGTCATCGCGCTGTGAGCCTTTTTTAGAGCAGATCAGAGCAACCCCCGCCTACGGCTCACCACGTGCCCCTCCCCCCGAGATTTCGAATAGGTAACGACCATGATCCATCCGACGCTCACTGACTTGCAGAATGAGGCGACGTGGCTCGAGCGGCGCTCGCTCATTCCGGAGCCGCTGCACTCGACGGGCTTCGTCACCACTGAGGACTCCCGCCGAGAGTTCCTGGAGGGTGCTCGTCTGCTTCGACTCGATCAGCGACGGAACTTCGCCGGTGAGATCGTGGGGCCGACACCGATTCAGCTCGCGATCACGGACACGCTCGCAGCCGGCCTCAAAGTCAACGGCATCTTGGAGCCCCGCCGCACGACGAAGACCACGGCGGTTCAAGCGACGCTGATCGGTCGGTGTGCACTCCGCGACGACTATCTCGTGGGCTGGACGCTGGCGACGACAGGAGCGAAGGCGGGCGAGCGGTTCAAGAAGGACGTGGCCGCTCCCCTGCAGCGGCTCTACCCGGACGTGAAGGCGCGCGAGGAGTTCGTGAAGATCAGCCTGTCGAAGGGATCGGAGGGGCTGCTGTTCCGCAACGGGTCCAGCTTCGACGTGTACGCCCCTTCGGGTGATGGCTTCCGGTCGAACGCGTTCGATGTTGCGTGGGTGGACGAGGCGGGTGAGGCTGAGCTTGAGCTTGGCGAAGACCTGACCGCCGCGATCCGCCCGACGCTCCACACGCGCCATCAGGCTCAGTTCGTGTTGTCTGGGACCGCGGGCGCCTTCCGTTCGGGGCAGCTCCTGTGGGATGCGCTCACGGACGCGACAGCGGCGGTCCTGAGCCACGGCCTCCCTGATGATGTCGATCCCGACGAGCTCGAGGACTGGGAGCCGTCCGAGGAGCACCCGAAGGCGCGTGTGCGCGAGCATGTCTTGCGGGTGCATCCGGGCATCGGTTGGACGACGCCGCTTGAGGTCATCAAGGAGGACTTCGACACCCCGGCGATGCGGAAGAAGTTCCCCGCCGAGATCCTGTCCGTCTTCGCGTTGGAGGGCTCGAACACGGCGCTGCTGTCGCAGCCGAAATGGCAGGCAGCGGCGCTCCCTCTCGCCGAAGCGGGGACCACTCCCCCGCCTCGGTTCTGCATGGTGCCGTTCGTGCACCCGGACGGAACGTATGGCTCTGTCGGCGCCGCCTGGTATGGGCCGAATGAGACTGTTCACGTCGGACTCCTGCACTGGCAGACCGGCACCAACGGATTCGCCCAGAGGCTCCTGGAGCTCGGGAAGAAGCACAAGCGGGACATCGTCTACGACTCCAAGAGCGCCGCCACGGAGGTCGAGGTGCGTCAGCTTCGTGAGTCCCGCCGCGCCCCTGCCGAACGACCAGTGCTGTCCGCTGACATCGCTCGAGCCGCGATCAACCTGACGAAGCTGCTCAACGAAGGCAAGCTCCGCCACTACGACCAGCCCGAGCTCACGTCTGCCGCAGAGGTCGCGGTGAAGCGCGGGTGGAACTACGGCTCCGGATGGTCCCTCGGCCGGCCAAAGGGTCAGGAGGAACTCGATATCTCCGGCCTGGAAGCGATCGCGCTCGCCGCGTACAAGCTCTCCGACGAACGCGAGCGCGGCGATCTGGCAAACGCCATCGTCTTTGACTGATCATTTCGCCCAGCTAAAGCGGCTTTGTCTGATCAGAATGATAAGATGGACCCAGGTTCCTAGATCGGATCAGCCTTGGGTGTCTTCTCGTTTCTCACTGGTGGCGTGCGACTGACTCAGTCCGCAGCCCCGATGCTCGCGTCTCCCTACTCGGGTGATCACCTGGCTCAGGCCATCGTGTCCGACTACTTCGGTCAGCTCCCCGGCGAGATGGTGGACCGAACGGTTGCCCGACGAGTCCCGGAGGTTCGTCGCGCACTCGCAGCACACCAGGCACTCGTGACGAAGCTGCGGTTCGAGAAGTACACCGCAGGCACCCCTGTGGCTCGCGCCGAGTATCAGCCGTACTGGGTCAGCTCGTGTGACTATCCCGGGATGAGCCGATGGCTCGCCGTGAAGAAGCTCGTCGAAGAGCTGTACTTCGAGGGCTTCGGTGTCCTCGGGTGCCGCCTCGACACGGAGGGTCTGGTCTACGACTGGATCACTGTGCCCCGCCACCTCTGGTCCGTTGATCAGAAGACTCAGGGAATCGTGATCGACGAGCAGGTACCCGCGGAGTTCCGGATGCGGCCGGTCGTCGTCCCCCTCGGTAGCTCTGGTGTCATGGTCGACGGCATCGACTCCATTCGGCAGGCCCGCAAGATCGAGATCGCACGCCAAGCGCGCCTGGACAGCCCGCCTGCCGCTACCGAGCTGCACGTCACCGACACCGCGTACGACAACATGGAGCGCGAAGAGCAGCAGACCCTCATCGCGAACTACAAGGAGGGCCGCAATAAGTCCTCCATCTCCGTCACGCCGTCATACATCGAGGTGAAGGAGCGCGGGACCACCGGCACCCTTGACCTCTTCGAAGAGGCCAAGAACTCCGTGCGCATCGATCTGGCCATGCATACCGGCGTTCCTCTCAACTTCGTGGGCGCCACGAAGGAAGGCGGCGGCGCCGGCAACGTCCAGTACCAGAACGTGAACGGCGAGGCGTCCGAGCTGTGGACGTTCGGCTCCTCCGAGTACGCGACCGCGATCGCCGCCGCGCTGTCCGCTGATGTCGTCGTGGGTGAAGGTGCAGAGGTCCGCGCCGACGCCTCCGCCTTCGCAGTACCCGCCCCGCTGTCCATCGACCCGGAGGCGGGCGACAACGCCACCTCCACGGAGGTAACCGAATGACCACTCAGGAAGCGGGACTCTTCTCCCGCGTCGCCGACACACGCACCGTCAAGGGGCTACTGCTCCCCTTCGGAGAACTCAGCCGGCCCAGTCTCTCCAAGACCGAGCCGGTGATGTTCTCCGCCGCATCGGTCACACTCCCCCGCGACCCCAGCGCCGTCACCCTCAACGACGAGCACGACCGCTTCAACCCCATCGGCCGCGCGACGTCGCTCGAGGTCACGGACGCGGGTGTGGTCGCGGAGTTCTCGATCTTCAACACCGACGAGGGTGACGCCTACCTGGCGAACCCGACGAAGCGGAAGCTGTCCGCCGAGCTGGGATCACTCATGCGCGCCGGCGCCAAGGCAGTCCGCTCCCGCCTCACCGGAGCCGCGGTCTGCACCGAGGGTGCATTCGAGTCCGCCGCCCTCTTCTCCCTCGCTCCCGGTGTCTCGGCCGAGTTCGCCGAGGAGGTGCCCTCGTCCGACGAGTACAGCGCCCCGGAGTCGTCGACGAGCTCGGAGTACACGACCGAGTTCACCGACGACGAGGGCGTGCGCTGGCGTCGCGTGGAGACGTCGAAGCGTGAGACCACCGTCACCAAGATCACCGACTCCGCGCCCGTGGATGAGGACACCCCGAAGAAGGAAGAGACCATGACTGCATCTGCCGCGGGCCAGACCCCCGCTCCGCTCGTGACGCCCGTCGTCGAACCCGCTGTCCAGGAGGTGGATCTCCACGCCGTCTTCTCGACCATGGCCGCCGTGAAGGCCGGCGTCCAGGTCGAGGACAACGAGACCGCACTGTTCGAACTCGCTGACATCAAGACGACCGGCGCCGGCGCACTCCCCGCCGAGGGCGTCATTCAGCCCGCATGGGTGGGAAAGCTCTGGCAGGGCAAGGAGTACGTGCGCAAGTACCTCCCGCTCAACAACCACACCTTCGGTCCCATCGAGATCGGTGGCCGCGCAGGCTTCCGCCTCGACGGCACCGAGAACCTGGTTCAGAAGACCAACGGCGAGAAGACTGAGCTGCCGACTGGTTCCGCCACCACGTCGAAGCGCAGCAGCACGCGCGATCGTTTCGGCTATGCGGCCGACGTCGCCGCGGAGTGGTCGTACCTCTCTGGCGGTGCTGAGGTGCTGGAGTCGTTCTGGAAGGGCGTGGCGAACTCCTATGCCAAGGTCACCGACCTGGAGGCGCTCGCCACCATGTTCCACGTCGCATCCCGTGACGAGGGTGCCGCGCTCTCGCGTCTTGTCGCCCCCGGCTCCCTTCCCGCTGGCACCCCGGCCAACTCGCAGTACTACCCGGGAGTGGTCCAGCTCATCCAGGCCATCGAGGCCATCACGGATGCGGACGACGACCCGGCCTGGGCTGTCGTCAACCCGGTCCTGTGGCAGCAGCTCATCTTCACGCCGAAGGATCTGCTGCCCGAGTTCGTCTCACTCGCAGTCGGTGTGGGCACGGGTGAGGCGAACGTGGATGGCAAGGTCGTCGTCCGGAAGGCTCCGCAGTCGGCGTTCATCGGCACCAAGACGACCGACCCGCAGGTCATGGCCGGCTCGAAGAACGCGATCGAGTTCCGCGAGCTCGGCACCACGCCGATCCAGATCGACGCACTGAACGTCGCGAAGTTCGGTGTCGACCGCGCCACGGTCGGATTCCTGGAGACGTTCGTCGTCCGCCCCGAGGCGACCGTCCTCATCGGGACCAAGGCCGCCTGACCATGGAGTGGTACACCGCGTCGGACGAGGCTTCTCGGGATCGTCTCGAGGATGCCTGGTCCGACGCGGCCTCCATCGACGAGGAGCTCTGCGAGATGCTCCTCGAGGTCGCTCGCGGCGACGTTCTGGCGTATGCCCCGGCCGAGACGCCCGCCGAGCAGGTGACCCGCCTGCTCACCGTCCTCGGATACCCCGCGGCCACGATCTCGCTCGTCGTGGCCGCGCTGGGCGAAGTCGTGCCAGGAATCCCCGCTCGGTACGTCTTCGCCCAGTTGCAGCAGGCCAAGAACCTGTTCAACGCCGGGCGCATCGTCGGCAACCAGGCTGGCCCTGACGGCTACTCCTTCGTACCGCGACCGCTGTCGAAGGAGATCCAGAAGGTCATCCGACCACAGTCAGGAGCCGCTCGTGTTCTCTGACATCGCCGGCGTACGGGCAGCGCTGAAAGAGCGCCTCGCCCCGTCACTGCCGACGACGTGGGCGATCGAGGAGAACCTCAAGCAACCGCCCACCGAGTACCGTTCGCCGCTCATGACCTTCGAGTTCACCCGTTTCGACTCCGCACCGGACGGGCAGGCACTCGGCCCAGGGCAGGTCGGAGCAGCCGTCGATCTGGTCCTCGGTTCGCCGATGACGGCCGAAGAGAAGGGTGAGGACGATGTAGACCAGCTCGCCCTCACCCTCGTCCAGGTCATCGACACCCAGTCCGACATGTACTGGTCCACCGCCGAGAAGCAGCGACTCGACACGGGTCAATGGGTCTGGCGCATCCACACCATCGTTCTCACCGAATCCAAGGAGCAGTAGTCATGCCGAACATCACGAACAAGGCCTACATCGGGCAGGCAGGCACCATCATCCTCGATGGCGATACCCAGTTCGGTGTCACCGCCTTCGGCCTCGTCCCCACGACCCCGCGAGAGACTGTCCCGGACATCTCCGGCGACGTGCAGGTCATCACGGGCAAGCCGACCTGGGTCGCCAACATCGAGTTCCACCAGGACCACATCACAGACGGCTCCCTGTCGCGGAAGTCCCCCGAGATGGCCGGCACGGTCATCGCCTTCACCTACACGCCGCAGGACGGCGGAGAGGGTCGTTCCGGGAACATCCGTTGGGAGGACGTGCCCTTCGGTGGCAACACCGGCCGACACAGCGTGTCTCAGGCTCTCGGTGTCGTCGGTCAGCCGACGATCATCCCTCCGGCCGGAGGCTGACGTGCACTCGGGGCGGATCAGTCTTCTGATCGATTCGCCTCTGCGGGATCTGCTCATTGCTCTGCGGGCAGTCCCCGCGGAGGCCCGTAAGCACGTCACCGCGCACACGCGAGCGAACGCTGAACCCATCTGGACCGAGGAGACCCGGGACCGTGCCGCGACCCGCCTGCAACAGCGGGCGCTCGTGAACACGGCCCGGGTCGGCGTCGCGACTCGGAACATCTACCTCCGCTCTGGCGGCGTCGGCAAGCTCTCGAGCGGAACCCCCGCCTCTGTCGTCGCGTTCGGAGCCGAGTTCGGCGCGAACCCGGACAAGCAGATCACGCAACGCTCGCGAAAGGGCAAGCCGTACAAGCGCCGTCTCGGGAACGTGTTCGGCGCTCCACGGCGCGGCGGAAACGTCGTCTACCCCGCTGCACGCGAAGCCACCCCCCGTATCGCCTCGGTGGCGATCCAGTCCGCCTATCGAGCACTCCTCGACGCTTTCGACGGGAAGAAGTGATGGCCAAGGTCCACGAGATCGGCATCGGAGCCGACACCCGCCAGTTCGAAGACCGGATCAAGTCCGGCGTCATCAAGCCGACCGAAGACGCTGCCGACGCGATGGACCGCCTCGACGAGGCTGTCGGGGGCGCAGGTACGGCGAGCGGCAAGGCCGGCGATCAGGTCGCCAGCTTCGCCGACAAGCTCGCTGACGCCGCACGCAAGGCAGGCAAGAGCGATGACGAGATCCGCGATGCCCTCAAACAGATGGGTGTCTCGGCCGATGAAGCCCGACGCGCGGTCGACAAGCTCGGCGACGACTTCAAAGACACCGGTCGCCAGGGTGAGCGCGCCACCGGCGAGGCCGAGAAGGGCGTCGACAAGCTCGAGGACGCGCTGAAGAAGGCGCAGCGCGAGACGAAGGAGCTCGGCGACAAGGCCGACGATGCCGGCGACAAAGCACGCCGAGGCATGGAACGGGCCGAGGAGGGCGTCAAAGACTTCAAGGAAGAAGCGCAGCAATCCGCCCGAGAGACCGCAGCCAGCTTCGACGGCTCCTTCGAGTCGATCGCCGACCTCGCCCAAGAGGTGGCCGCGAACGCCTTCGCAGGATTCGGCCCAGCTGGCGCCGCCGCGGGAATCGCGGTCGCGGCCGGCCTCGGTGTCGCGGTCGACCAGTTCAACAAGATCAAGGAGGTGTCGGAGGATGCGCTCCAGTCGGCGTTCGACTTCGCCTACGGGATCGGCGCGGCGTTCGACGCGGCCGACAAGATCTCCGCGGTTGAGAGTTGGACCAGCGACCAGGAGAAGTACAAGCAGGTTCTCGACCTCACCGTCGCCTCCGGCTGGGATCAAGTCGACGTGATCGACGCTCTCGTGGACGGTGGCGACAAGCTCGACCGCCTCACGGAAGCGTACGCCGCGAATGGGGCTGCTTCCGGCCTCACGCATGGGCGACTGCAGGAGCTCGACGCGGTGCTCCCGTCGATTCAGAACGGACTCGATCAGGGTGCACGTGCGGCGCAAGCCCAGGCCGAATACCTGTACAAGCTCGCGCAGGAGGCTGGTACCGCCACCGGTGAAGTCGACGCCCTAGGGAACACCATCTTCAAGCTCCCGGGGGATGTCGAGGTGGCCGTGAACGCCAAGACGCAGCAGGCGACGACCGACATTCAGCGAGTTGGGGATGCGGCCAACAGCGTCC
>NZ_SCOG01000005.1:0-230715 GCF_005502545.1 Microbacterium sp. Beta | reverse complement strand
CCTGCCAATTCGGGCAATCCTCGATATGCAGCACCTGGATCTCCACACGCCCATTCTCCCACGCAACTCGCGGCGGCTGGCCACCCCGCACCTTCTTGATCAACACGCCCTAGCTGCGCGACGTGGATGCGGCGCGCAGCTGCTCCGGGTTCCACCGCACACCCAAGGCCGAGGTGAGGGCGGCCTGCGCCGCCCCGGCCGCGAGCGACACGCGAGGATCGGCGTAGCGCACCGGCACCTGGGCGGTCCCGCGAGCGGGGTACTCGGTCTCTTCCCGCACCCTGTCGAGGAAGCGCGGTCCGAGCTCGGTCGCGGGTCCCCCGATGACCACCTCGATCGGATCGAGCAGAGCGCTGATGAGCTTGACCGCCCTGGCCAGTGCCCGCGCGCCCTCGTCGAGATGCTCCTCGTCGGCCTGCGCGGCGAGCGCACGGATCTCGGAAGCGTCCATGGCGTCGGAGAACTCCTCGCCCAGCATCGCACCCAGGGCGGCGGCCGACTCGAGGCATCCGCGCTGACCGCATCGGCACGCACGGGCCGCCTCGCCGAACACGACCTGCACGTGCCCGATCTCCCCCGCACGGTCGCGCGGCCCCGGCGCCAGCTCGCCGTCGAGGGTGACGGCCGCACCGACGCCGCCGCCGAGGTGGATGAAGAGCCGGTAGCCGGACGGCGACTCCTCCATGCCGGCTTCGGCGATGGCCTCAGCATCGACGTCGTTGATCAGTAGCACCGGCGCACCGAGCACCCGCTCGAACCGCTCCGCGAGGGGGACGTTCTGCCACTTCAGCTGCACGCTCTCGAGCACCACACGTCCGTCGGTGGTGCCCGGCAGCTGCACACCGGCGGCGAGGAGTCGACCGCCGAACTCCGCTGCCACGGTGGCGACGGCATCGTCGAGGGTGCGGTCGCGGTTCTCCACGGAGTAGTTCACGCGTCGGCCGTCCACCTCGGTGCCGTCGAGCGCGACGAGGGCGATGTCGGCATGACGAGGCTGGATCACCAGCACCAGGATCACGTGGTGATCCGCGTCGACGCTCAGGGTGGTCGCCCGCTTGCCGCCGGTGCTCGCCGCCTGCTCCCCCTCCACGATCAGCCGGTTCTCGATGAGCTCGGCCACCAGTGAGGACGCGGTGGCGGCCGTCAGACCGGTCGAGCGCGCGATGCCCGCGCGCGTCTGCGTTCCCGGGTTCCGGAAGACCAGCTGCAGTGCCCGCCGCAGGTTCGCACGCCGAACGGACGCCTGGGTGTCGAGGCCGTCATCCGTGCTCAGCATGTGTTCCCGTTCCCGAGGCTCGCTCCTTGCGAGCTGTTGACAGATCGCCGCGCGATCCGTAGTCTCTCCCTAAGTTTATTCATTGAACTTAGTTGGTCAATGAACCTCAAGCTCCGGACGGGCGAGTGCTGCACACACCGTCGCCCGTCCGGCACCTCCTTCTCAGCGGCTCTCGGCCGCTTCGGTGTGGTGGCGGATGACCTCCGCGACCACGAAGTTGAACCACTTCTCCGCGAACTCCGGATCCAGGTGCGCCTCCTCGGCGAGGGCACGCAGTCGTGCGACCTGCTGCTCCTCCCGGTTCGGGTCCGACGCCGGCATCTCGTGCTCCGCTTTCAGATGCCCGACCTGCTGGGTGGCGCGGAAGCGCTCCGCCAGCATGAAGATGAGTGCGGCGTCGATGTTGTCGATGGTGGCACGAAGACGGAGCAGTTCGGCCTT
Source organism: Microbacterium sp. Beta (assembly GCF_005502545.1). Classification (NCBI taxonomy): domain Bacteria; kingdom Bacillati; phylum Actinomycetota; class Actinomycetes; order Micrococcales; family Microbacteriaceae; genus Microbacterium; species Microbacterium sp. Beta. Next base: position 228,998 of record NZ_SCOG01000005.1, on the reverse strand, counting down.
CGGGTCTTCGGCGGCGGTCATGCCCCCTACTCTAGAGCCGCGTGACAACCTGGTTTCGATCCGGGCCACCGCTATCGTGAGCACATGAGCAACGAAGAGTCGCCGGAAACCGCGCCGCACGACGAGGACGCACCCGCCACCGCTCCCGCCGCACCGACCCCCGGGCGCCGCCGGCACTCCGCATCCGACCCCGCCGCCGCGGTGATCGCGTCGGCGGCCGACTCGCCTCGTCCGGTCGTGATCGAGCCGACGACGCCGAGCCGCTCCTTCTGGACGCGCATCGATCGTCCGTTCGTGTTCGGGTTCCTGGTGACTCTCGGCGGCCTGGGCGCGATCGTGATCGGTCTCGCGCTGTCGAACCTGTCCACGGTGCTGATCTACATCGCACTGGCGCTGTTCGGTGCACTCGGACTCGACCCCGCCGTGCGTTTCCTGGAGCGCCGCGGTCTCTCCCGCGTCATCTCGGTCGTCATCACGATCCTCGCGCTCATCGTCGTGTTCGCCCTGGTGATCTGGATGATCGTCCCCGTGGTGATCGATCAGATAGTGAGCTTCGTGCAGTCCGTGCCCGGCATGATCAAGGACTTCACCCACAGCGACATCTACGCGACCCTGGAAGCGCAGTTCGGCGATCAGTTCCAGGACCTCGTCGCCCAGGTGCAGTCGTTCCTGACCGACTTCGGCAACCTGGCCACGATCGGCGGCGGCGCCCTCGCCGTCGGTGCCTCGATCGCCACCAGCATCTCCGGCGCCATCGTCGTGCTCGTCCTCACGCTGTACTTCCTCGCATCGCTCCCCACCATGAAGCAGGGGATGCTGCGTCTCGCTCCGGCCCGCGACCGGGCTCGCGCCGGGGACATCGCCGACCAGATCACCGACTCGGTGGGCGGTTATGTGATGGGGATGGTGATCCTGGCGTTCTGCAACGCGACGCTGGCCTTCTTCCTGTACCTGTTCCTCGGACTGCCGTTCCCGCCGCTGATGGCGGCGATCGCCTTCTGCATCACGCTGATCCCTCTGGTCGGCTCCGTGCTGTTCTGGATCCTCGGCACCTGCCTCGCGCTGTTCACCAACCCGATCGCCGCCCTGGTCTTCGCGGCGATCTACCTCGTCTACATGCAGATCGAGGCGTACGTGATCACCCCGCGTGTGATGAACAAGGCGGTGTCGGTCCCCGGTTCGCTGGTCGTGATCGGTGCCCTGGCCGGAGGCACCCTGCTCGGTCTGCTCGGTGCCCTGGTGGCGGTGCCGGTGACCGCGTCGATCCTCATCATCATCAAACAGGTCCTCGTCCCGAAACAGGACGCCCGGATCTGACCCAGCGCGAACGACGAAGCGCCCGGACCCTGTGAGGGTCCGGGCGCTTCTGTCTGTGCGGCTCAGCTGAGGTCGTTGTCGGACAGCCACTTCTTGGCGATGTCCTCCGCCGACTTCTGGTCCACCGTGCTCTGCACGTTGAGGGCGACGAGCTCTTCCGCGGTGAGCTTCTTGCTGACCGCGTTGATCACGTCGGAGATCTCGTCGGCGACGTCGCTCGATGCGATCGGCACGACGTTCGAGGCCAGGATGATGTTCTCCGGGTCTTCGAGCGCGACGATGTCCTCGGTCTGGAACGCCGGGTCGGCCGAGTAGATGTCCGCCACCTGGATCTCACCGGCGAGCAGGGACTCCAGCGTGGTCGGGCCGGTCGCGGAGAATCCGAGGTCGACGCCGTACACCTCCTTGGCCTTCGCGGGGCCGTAGGGGCGCTGCTCGAACTCCGGTGCGGCGCCGATCGTGACCGGGGTGGTCACCTTGGAGAGGTCGCCGATCGTGGTGAGGCCGTTCTCCTCGGCGAAGCTCTTGAGCACCGTGTAGGTGTCCTGGTCGGAGGCTTCGGCGTAGTCGAGAGCGGTCAGGCCGTCGGGCAGCGCGTCCTTCAGGGCCGCGTACACGTCGTCCGGGCTCGTGGCGGTCGCGTCCTTGTCGAGGTACTCGAGCAGGTTGCCCGTGTACTCCGGGAACAGGTCGATCGCACCGGACTCGACGTCCGGCATGTAGGCGTCGCGCTGGCCGATGCTGAACTGGCGGTCGACGTCGAAGCCCGCGCCCTCGAGCGCCTGGGCGTAGATCTCGGCGATGATCTCGTTCGAGTAGTAGGCCTGCGAGCCGATGACGATGGTGTCGCCGCCGGAGCTCGATCCTTCGCTCGGGGCGTCGAGCGGGTTGCTGTTCGCGCAACCGCCGAGGACGAGCACCGCGGCGAGCGCGGCTCCACCGGCGAGGGCGAGACGTGACTTCCGTGCTGTGAACATGGGACTTCCTCTTCTCTGGGACAACGGGGGTGAGGCTGTGGAACGTGTTTCGGCTGTGGTGCGTGTCAGGCGGTCGTACGCGTCAGGCGGTGGCCGGTGCCGGTGTGGCGGCGGCTGCACGGGAGCGGCGCTTCGCGGTCGGCGCGCGCAAGCCCGCGGGAACGGCGGCGTGCTGGAGGAGGGCGAAGATCAGGTCGACGACCAGCGCGAGCACGGCCACGAGGATCGCGCCGCCGAGCACCTGGTCGAACTTGCGGAGGGGAATGCCCTGGATGATCGGCCAACCGAGGCCGCCGAGGTTCACGTACGCGGCGATGGTGACCGTGGCGATCACCTGCAGCAGGGCCGCGCGGATGCCACCGACCAGCAGCGGGAGCCCGAGGGGCACCTCGACCTTCCAGAACACCTGCCACTCGGTCATGCCCATCGAGCGCGCGGAGTCGAGCACGCGACGGTCGATGGCCTCGAGCCCGGTGTAGGCCCCGGCGAGGAGGGAGGGGATCGCGAGGAGCACGAACGTGATGATCGCGGCCTCGGGCACCCGCAGCACACCCAGGATCAGCACGAGCAGCACCATCAGGCCGAACGACGGGATGGCGCGCGCCGCACCCGACACGGCGACGGCGATCTCGCGGCCCTTGCCGGTGTGGCCGATGAGCCACCCGAGCGGTATCGCGATGACGCCGGCGATCAGCACCGAGATCAACGTGTAGTACATGTGCTGGCCGAACAGGACCGGCAGCGAGTAGGTGCCCACCCAGCGGTCGGGGGAGAAGAGCCAGGCGAAGGCTTCCGTGAAGACGTTCATGCGGCGGCCCCCAGTGCGGCGGTCTGCTTCGCCGCGGACGGCGTCTTGGCGGCGCGGGTCCAGGGCATGAGGGCGCGGCCCAGGAGCATGAGCAGCAGATCGATGAGGAGGGCGATCACGACGACGGCGATCACTCCGGCGAAGACCTCGGCGAGGATGCGTCGCTGCAGACCGTTGGTGAAGAGGTAGCCGAGGTTGGTCACTCCGACGAGGATGCCGACCGTGGCGAGGGAGATGGTGCTCACGGCTGCCACGCGGAGACCGGCGAGCACGACGGGACCGGCGAGCGGGAAGTCGACGGTCCAGAATCGGCGGAAGCCGCCGTATCCCATCGCGGTGGCCGACTGGCGGATGGCGGGGTCGACCGAGTCGAGGCCGTCGGACACCGCCCGCACGAGGATCGCGACGGCGTAGATCGTGAGGCCGATGATGAGGTTCACGGGGCTGCGGGCGGGATAGCCGGCGACCGAGGGGAGCAGGATCAGCAGCGCGAGGGAGGGGATCGTGTAGAGCAGTCCGGTGAGGACGATCACCGGCCCCTTGACCAGCTGATAGCGCCACGCGACCCACCCGAGAGGCAGCGACAGCACGAAGCCGAGCACGATCGCGATCGCACTCTGCTGCAGGTGGATCGCGGTCAGCTCGAGGATGAGGCCGAGATTGTCGACGATCCAGTTCACGGAGCGCCCTTCGTCGCGCTCTCCTCGCTCAGGAGCGCGTTGGTCACAGCATCAGGCACATCGATGATCGACCCCTGCGTGCGGCCTTCGCCGTCGACCACCACGGTGCCGTGCGGCGTCTGCTTGAGATGCAGAGCACGGCGTCCGCGTTCGGCGCCGATGAACGCCGAGACGAAATCGTCTGCCGGGTTCTCGATGATCTCGCTGGGGCTGCCGACCTGCACGATGCGGGCGCCCTTGTCGAGGATGACGACCTGGTCGCCGAGCAGGAACGCCTCGTCGATGTCGTGCGTGACGAACACCACCGTCTTGTCGAGCTCGCGCTGCAGCCGCAGGGTCTCCTGCTGCAGGTCGGCTCGCACGATGGGGTCGACCGCGCCGAAGGGCTCGTCCATGAGCAGGATGTTCGGGTCGGCCGCGAGGCCGCGGGCCACGCCGACGCGCTGCTGCTGGCCGCCCGACAGCTGGCTCGGGTACCGCTCGGCGAGCGCCTGGTCGAGGCCGACCGTGTCGAGCAGTTCCCGTGCGCGCTTGTGCGCCGGCCCCTTCTTCACCCCGGTCAACCGCAGCACGGTGGCCACGTTGTCGATCACGGTGAAGTGCGGCATGAGGCCGGAGTTCTGCATCACGTAGCCGATGCGTCGGCGCAGTGCCACCGGATCGCCCTGGAGCACGCTCTCGCCGTCGATCTCGACCTCACCGGAAGTCGGCTCGACCATGCGGTTGATCATGCGGAGCAGAGTGGTCTTGCCACAGCCGGACGAGCCGACGAACACCGTGGTCTTGCGCGAGGGCAGCACGAGGCTGAAGTCGTCGACGGCGAGGGCGCCGCCGGGGAACCGCTTGGTGACGTTGCGGAACTCGATCATGGGCTGGTCTCCAGTCGGTCGATCGATGTGCGAGCGGACGAGTCTGTGCTCTTCTGATACTTACGGGGCTCTTCAGATGCCTACGGGGCTCTTCAGATGCCTACGGGCCGACCTCGACGCGCGGATCGAAGGCGACGAACCCGGAGAAGTCCTTGCCCACCCGATCGAAGGCGGAGGGGTAGGGGTTCGGATACGACCACGCGTAGTCGGTGTGGAGCTCGCCGTCGGTCTGCACCGAGTAGTACTGAGCAGCCCCCTTCCAGGGACAGGTGTAGGGCGTGGGGCTCTCGACGAGCACGCCGGGCGTGATGGACGCCGGTGGGAAGTACCAGTTCCCCTCGATGCGGGCGAGATCGCTCTCGTCAGCTTCGGCGATGACGGTTCCTGCGAGTACAGCCTTCATGGTCCTGCCTCCTCGGATGTGGGTATGAGCGTATAAGACGGGTGCGACATCGTGGGTGAGGGTTGCGCCGCGCTCGTCAATATGAGAAACAATCCGGATCCTGTTCGACGCGATCACGCGAACGGATTGCCCCTGATCGCGAGATCAAGCCCTGACGTCCATCAGGCGGAGTCGCGACCGTACCCCTCCAGCAGTCGTAGCCAGATCTCGCTGATCGTGGGGTACGACGGCACCGCGTGCCAGAGGCGGGCGATCGGCACCTCGCCGACGATCGCCACGGTCGCCGCGTGCACCAGTTCCGCCACCTCGGGTCCGACGAACGTCGCACCGATCACGACGTCGCGGTCGGTGTCGACCACGAGTCGCGCCTGGCCTTCGAATCCGTCTTCGTAGAGGCTCGCGCCGGCGACCCAGCCCAGGTCGTAGTCGACGGCCTTCGTCGCGATGCCGGCCTTCGTCGCCTGAGCCTCGGTGAGCCCCACCGATCCGACCTCGGGTATCGAGAATGTGACCTGCGGGACAGCGGCCTGGTCGGCGGTCGCGACGTGACGACCCCACGGGGCGTCGTCGACATCTTCGCCCTTGGCGCGGGCGACGATCACATCGCCGGCAGCGCGCGCCTGGTACTTGCCCTGGTGGGTGAGCAGCACGCGGCCGTTGACGTCGCCGACCGCGTAGAGCCAATCGGATCCGGCGACGCGGAGCGTGTCGTCGACGTCGATCCAGCGACCGGGTTCCAGGCCCACGACGTCGAGGCCGATGTCACCGCTTCGGGGCGAGCGACCCGTCGCGGCCAGCACCTCGGTCGCGGTGATCTCCTCGCCGCCGTCGAGGGTGATGGTCACGCCGTCCGCGCCGCGGCGCACGGATGTGGTGCCCGTGCCGGTGCGCACGTCGACACCGAGCTCCTTGAGGCCCGCGGCGACACGTTCGCCCGCGAAGGGCTCCATCCCGCCGAGCAGACCGCTGCGGGCGATCACCGTGACCTGCGAGCCGAGTGCGGCATAGGCGGTCGCCATCTCGACGGCCACGACCCCTCCGCCGATCACCGCCAGGCTGTCGGGCAGCTCTTCGGCGCTGGTGGCCTCCCGACTCGTCCACGGGCTGGCATCGCGGAGACCGTCGATGGGCGGGATGACCGCATCCGATCCGGTGCTGATGGCGACAGCGTGCCGCGCCGTGAGCACGCGCTCCGCGCCGTCGGCATCCGTCACCGTCACTTCGCGCTCACCCGTGATGCGGCCGTGGCCCCGAGCGAGGTCGATGCCGGCGGAGTCGAGCCACTTCACCTGGCCGTCGTCCGACCAGTTGCTGGTGAACGAGTCGCGGCGGTCGAACACGGCGCGCACGTCGAGCTTTCCGGTCACCGCCTGCGAAGACCCGCCCACGTGCTGCGCGGCCCGGAGCGCCTGCGCCGAACGCAACAATGCCTTCGACGGCATACACGCCCAGTAAGAGCATTCACCCCCGACGAGCTCGCTCTCCACGATGATCGCGGTGAGCCCGCCCTGCACGGCTCGGTCGGCGACGTTCTCGCCCACCGGACCACCGCCCAACACGATCAGGTCGTACTCGTCGGTCTTCTCCGCAGCGTTCATGCGTCGCACCTCTCCGTGAGCCGGTTACGTGGCCCAGTCTCGCTCATGAGCAACGCCGAGTCACGGGTGAGTTGTTCCCTTCGGCGTGGCGTCGGCGGACGAGATGGCGCTGATCTCAGCGCAGAGGGAGGTCGAGCGCCTCACGCATCCGCCACGCCAGACGCAACACATGGTTTCGACGACCGATGGTCGACGGCAACGGAACTCGCCTGCCATCGACGCGCTCGAGCTCGATCATCCGAACCGAACCCACGAGCGGGAGCCAGCCCACACCCGCTCCTCCGGCTCCGTAGTAGAGCTGCTCGTCGACGGCCACGATCTCTCCTGATCTGAAGTGGCGTCTGCGAAACCAGGTGCACACGACAACCACGCCTGGCTCCACCCACACCCCGAGGAATAGCGATCGTACGAACGCGGCCGCCGCAAAGAAGCACACGCATGCGCCGATCCACCACGACGAAGTGCCCCAACTCACGGCGACCGTCAACACACTCGCAGCGGTACCCCAGAGCAAACTACCCACTCGAGCACCTGCCGCCGAGCCCGCTACCTTTTCCAACTTCACCCATTGCTTCTCTGTGGCGACTTCCAACGGACCTGTTGGGAGGACCGCCCTTCGCATCCCGATCAACGTCAGGTGAACTCGGCTTGAGCGCGCACGCCTCCAGACGAGCCCGCACCGGCAACTGGCAGAAGGACCATCGCGCCATGCGGGATGCGGTACTCGACGATTGCTCGCCGACGCTCCACTGGCAGGCTGAGTGGCGTCTAATCGCGTGCGGTCTCCAGGGGGGAAGAATCCCCCATCAGCTTCGCGAGCTCGTGAAGCTCCCGCGCCCGAGCAGGTTCACCGTTCTCGAGCATCATCACCGCAAGATTGTGAGCGCTGTGGCCATCACCGCTGGCTATACCCGCCCTGTAAGCGGCCTCAGCTGCCTCGAAGTTCCCCGGCTCCTCGGCGAGGAGATTGCCAAGCAGAAGCGCTGCTCCGTACACGTCCGCGCGAACCAACCGCTCCAAGAGCTCGCGCGCTTCTGCCACCTTTTGCTGAGCAAGGAGAAGCTTCGCCAGCGGTACCCCAAACTCTTCGGACTCCGCAAGGCCACGCTTGAGCAGATGCTCAGCCTCACTGAACCCAACCGAGTCCCCCGCGCTTAATAGACTCTCACCCAGGAGCCCTGCCAGACGTGCGGCATCTCCGGCGTTCGCAGAGATCGCCTTTCGTAACCAGAGCGTGGCTTCTTCGTGGTCACCGATCCAATTGAGACCTTCGCCGAGCGCTGCGAGCGCTGCACTCGAGCCGCCGCTCGCGGCTTCGCGGAACATCGAGATCGCGAGAAGTTCGTCTACGTCCCAAACAGCGGCCGCCAGTTCGAACAGAGTGTTCGGGGTAGTCCCCGCGCTGAAATCGACTTCCTCAAGATCGACTGAGGGAATCAATGCTCGCATGACCGTCTGATCGAAGTCGCCTTTATCGCTTCTGACGGCTCGCAAGAAATCCAAGTACTGTCCCGCGGCGAAAGCATCTTCTGCCGCACGTCGATCCGGCTCCATCGTCGCCTCCTTAAGCGATTTCAATTCTCCGACCGCCAAAGACGATCATGTTGTTTCTCTTGTTCTGATTCGGCTTGAAGTTGGGTTTCGGCTTGCCTCCGTGACTTTGAGCGTTCTCATGCTTGTTGGTCGCCTTGCCCTGCTTGCGCGAGCCATGACCGACACGGTCGTTGTTGCGCGTGTTGTCGCGCTTACGGTGTGCCATCTGCATGATCCCACCGATCGCCAGGGGGACCGCCATCGTCAGCACGACGTTGACTGTGGCCATCTGCCGTGAAAAGTACCCGAACTGCTCCTGCACCCAGGGGTTCGTGGCGACAATGGTGCCAGCAACGAGCAGCGCTGCGCCTATCAGGAACGCGGGGCTCGTTACGACAGCGGCATGCCCAAGCAAAATAGGGATTGCCTCACCGCTGAGATCGTTCATGGAGATGGGATCAACGGGCCAGACGTAGTCATTATGACTTCCACCCTCGATCGGGTCGACCTGCAGGAACCGCCCGAGGGCGGGGACATACAACCGCACCCCCATCTCCACCACCAGAGCCGAACCCGCCGATTCCGCGGGCTTCAACGCCCCCTGATGCCAGAGGGTGTTCCCCGCCACCTGGCCGGTGTCATCCGACGCCACCGTCCCGATCGCGAACGTCACCGGGTCCACCGGCTGAGCGAACGGATCCCACAACAACAACCCGCTCGTCGCCGCCCCGGTGCGCGTCACCAAGCCGTGCCCACCCAACCCGGGGAACGACCACGTCACCTCCCCCGCCTGGTTCGTCCACGACACCCCACCCGGCAGGCCCACACTCCTCGTCAAACCCGCACCAGACCTCTGCCCCCACGCCGCATCACCACCCGCCGCATACAGGTAGCTCGTCGCCACCGCCGGCTCCGCACCCGCCGGATCGATCGTCCGCGATGCCATACGCCCGGTCGCATCCCGCACGATCCGCACCGTCGTGCCGTCGTCATACGTCGTCCCGATGTGTCGGTTCGCGGCATCGTACGAGAACTGCATGTCACCCAGACGAACCGTGTTCCCCCGCCCGTCGTACACGACCTCCGACGCCGACAGACCATCCGCGACAGTCGTCGCACCCGGGACCGCCCCCGTGACTGTCGAGGACAGTAGCCTGTCCGCCCAGTCGAAGCAGAACTTCGTCGTGGTGGTCACGGCCGCCTGACCCGGCGCCGTCCACACATCCGTCGAACCCGTCCGGTTGCCGGACATGCCCGCCGCCGCATTCGGACCGCACCCACCCGACGACCCGAACCCATACGTGAGCTTGTGCCCGGGAATGGCCGCCGACACCAGCCGTCCCGCCGTGTCATACCCGTACGTCGACGAATACGACGTCGACCCCGTCGACGACTGCTGCTTCACCACACGGCCCGACTGCGAACGCACAACGGCGTCCGACACGACCTGACCGCCGACCAGCCACTCCTGGCCGATCACCCGCTCCGCCGCATCACGGCTCACGCTGTTCAACGCCGAACCATCCGGATACGCGATCTGCTTCAACCGCTGCAAAGCGTCATACGTCACCGACGCGAGCTGCTGCCCATCGACCGTGACCGTCTTCACCTTGCCGTCGGCGTCATACGTGTACGCCGTCACCGACGCCGCACCACTGGCCGGAGTCGTCGAGATCTGCGTCACACGCCCCGAAGCGGGGTCGTACGTGGGCGTGGTCACCGTGCCCCACACATCCGTGTAGCTCACGACCCGACCGAGCAGGTCGGAGACGGTCGTGATGGTCGAGCCGTTCGGCGACCCTGCGACCGCTACCCCGCTCGTGACGGTGGTGTATCCACCGTTCGTCACTCGTGTCGACTCCGTTGTCGTGCTCGAGATCGTCGCCACGCCCGAAGGACCGGCGACCGTCGTGGAGATCACCTTGCCACGGCCGTCGTACCCGGTGCACGACCACGCTGTGTCGCCGCTGGTCTTCGTCCCCACCGTGCGACCCCACGCGTCATACGCGTACTCCGTGGTGATCGGCGTGCCCGTGGCCGGAGTCGGTCCCGTCGTGGACTTCAGGAGACCGAACTGTTTGGTCCCCGCCGGAAGGCCGCACACAGCCGGGGCGCTGTTGACATCGCCGTAATAGGTACTGGTGGTCTTGGCCGTCGCCGGTACGCCTGCTGCCCCACCGGCGGGGAGCGTGCGGGTCAGACGCCTGAGCGACCCCGCTGCACCGGGCTGCGCCGGTCTGCACCGGGCTGCTCGAAGGGCGTCGAGGTCGTCAGCGCGAGGCCATCAAGATCGGCGGCAGTCAGTGCTCGACGCGACGGTGACGCCTACGCCGCCACCCTCGCAGGCTCCCGCACCCGCACACCGTCGGCGAAGGCCCGCGGGTAGGCGCGCCGGAGTGCGACGACGACGAGCGTGGCCGCGGTCACCTTGATCAGATCGCCGGGCAGGAACGCGAGGCTCGACAGCGCCGTGGGTCCGAGGGGCACGCCGGTCACGAGAGCCTGCACGGGGATGCCGAACGCGTAGACGACGAACACACCGCCGACCAGTGCCGCGATCGCGGAGCGCCACCAGGTGAAGCGCCCCGTGCGCATGAGCAGGCCGATCACGACGACGCCGGCGATCCAACCGATGAGGTACCCGGCGCTCGGGCCGACGAACACTCCGAGTCCTCCACGACCGCCCGCCAACACGGGCAGCCCGACGGCGGCGAGCACGAGCACGAGGAGGATGGCGAGAGGCGCGAGGCGCGGACCCAGCACGAGCCCTGCGAGCATGACACCGAGGGTCTGCGCGGTGATGGGCACCCCGGCGGGCAGAGGCACGATCACCGCGCCGAGCACGATGATCAGGGCGGCGAACACCGCGATGCGTCCGAGCGATGCGCTGGCGTCTGTGGCGCGCGACGTTGTCATTAATCCTCCTGAACACCGTTCACCTGAACGGTGTTCATTACAATAGGGACGCCATCCTCTCCACGCAAACCCGCCCCAGGAGCCATCACGTCCTTCTCCCCGATGCTGCGCCGTGTCGCCGTCGAAGACCCCGCTCGGCCGGCCATCGTCGACCACGATGCCGGCGTGACCTATGGCGAGCTCCACACGGAGTCGCGGCGGATTTCGGCGACTCTCGAGCGCATGCTCCCAGCCCACTCGGCGCGGGCGGATGCACTCGGCCTTTCGACACCACCGCCCGTCGTCGCCATCTGTCTGAGGCGTGCTTTCGACACCGCACGCACCGTCGTCGCGATGGAGGCGGGGGATCGCATCCTCAGCGTCGTGGATGCGCACTGGCCGGTGTCACTGCAGACGCAGCTGATCACATCCACCGGCGCGGTGGCGGTGATCACTGATGTCGCTGCGCTGCGAACCGCGCTGGATGCGAGCGGCTGGCCGGGTCTGATCCTCGGGCTCGCTGACCTCGAGAACTCGGGATCACTCGCCTATGCCGACCCCGATGATCCAGCAGGCGATGCCCCGTTCCTGCTGCTCACCTCATCCGGTACGACAGGACGACCGAAGCCCTTCCTCAAGACCCGCGCGCAGTACACCGCGAACATCGACGTCTCGCGCACGTATCTGGGTGCGAGCAACCGCGTCGCGACCTTCGCACCGGGCCCGATGTCGTACAGCCTGACTCTCTACACACTGTTCGAGGTTCTCGCCTCCGGCGGCGAGCTGCACGTCACCGACCGTCTCGACGACCTGTGGCTCACCCCCCGCGCGCGGGACGAACGCATCACGCGAGTGGTCACTGTTCCGGCGGCAGCTGCCGCCCTCGCCGACGCCGCGAGGCGCAACCCGGGAAGGTACGACGGCATCGAGCTGATCGTCACGGGAGGCGCCGCGCTCTCGGCGTCGGCTCGAGCCAGAGTGTCCGACGCACTCCCCCGCACCCGGACGCTCAGTTACTTCGGCACCGGCGAACTCGGCTTCATCGGCGACGACCGCGCCGGCGACGGACGCATCCGGCTCTACCCGCAGGTGGAAGCCCGGGTGCGCGACGACGACGGCGATGATCTGGCACCCGGCGAGCTCGGCACGCTCTGGGTGCGCTCCCCCTCGTGCTCGACCGGCTACCTGCCGGGAACGACTTCCGCGTCGTTGACGGATGCCGACGGCTGGGCGAGCGTGCACGATCAGGGGCGACTGCGGGGCCGGGACTTCTCGTTCGCCGGCAGAAGCGGAGATGTCGTCACCACCGGCGGGCACACCGTCTCCCTCGACGAAGTGGAACGTGCATTCGACGGGATGCCGGGCCTCGGCGACATCTGCGTGATCGCCGAGAGTGACGACCGCCTCGGCACGCGGATCATCCTGGTCGTCGAAGGCGATGCGCCACCGGCAGCGACATTGCGCACGTGGGCGAGGGACCGGCTCCCTCCGGCATCCGTGCCACGTCGCTGGCACCGCCTACCGGAGTTCCCACGAACCTCCGGCGGCAAGATTCGTCGCACCGCGGTCGCCGATCTCGTGGCGCTCGGGCGGAGGCCATCGTGAGCGTCGAGAGGTCTGTCGTCGTCACCGGGATCGGCGCCATCACCCCGAGTGGTCTCACCGCGCCGAGCATGTGGGCGTCAGTCCGCGCCGGACGAAGCGGCATCACGCTGCTTCCGCCTGAGCTCGAAGGTTCCGGGCCGGTGCAGGTCGGCGGAGTGGTCGGCGGGTTCGCCGCGCCTGCCGACCTGCCGACGTCACTCGCCCGCCACCTCACTCCGATGCAGCAGTGGGCGATCACCGCCGCTGATGAGGCGATGGATGATGCGGGCGCAGGTGACCTGCCGTGGAACGCGGATGCCGCGCAGGTGCTCGTCGCCACGGGATCAGGACCGGTGGACGCGGTGACGGAGGCAGCCGGCACGTTGCGAGAGACCGGTCGGCGCCGGGTGCCGCCGAGCCTCGCCGTCTATGGAACCGCGGATGCCGTCGCCGGGATCCTCAGCCGTCGATACGGATTCCTCGGACAGACCCACGCCATCACAGCGGCATGCGCGAGCGGCGCCATCGCGATCGGCGAAGGCCTGCGTCGCATCCGTCACGGATACGCCGATGCGGTGCTGGTCGTCGGGATGGACGACTGCCTCGGTCCGCTGCATCTCGCGGCGCATGCGAACCTGCGCTCGGTCGTCACCGGATTCGGCGATGACCTCTCATCGGCCTCCCGCCCCTTTGACCGTGCGCGGAGCGGTTTCGTCATGGCGCAGGGCGCCGCCGCGGTTCTGCTCGAGGCTGCCGACCTCGCCAGCGAACGCGGCGCACGCCCTCTCGCGACGGTCGCCGGGTTCGGTGCGACCAGCGACGCCCACCACGCCACGGCACCGGATCCGGTCGCCGCGGGAGCGACCAGGGCGATCAACGCCTGTCTCGCCGATGCCCGCGCGACCGCATCCGCAGTCGATCATGTCAACACCCACGGCACGGGCACGGTGCTCGGCGACGCGGCCGAGCTCATCGCACTCGAGCAGGCGCTGGGAGCGAGGGCACCGTCGGTTCCGCTCACGGCGACGAAGTCCACCACCGGGCATCTGCTCGGCGCAGCCGGCGTCGTCGAGACAGTGATCGCTGCGATGACCCTGCGCGACCAGGTGCTGCCTCCGACGATCAACCTGACCGACCCCGACGCGGAGGGCTGGGACTTCGTGCGCGACCAGGAGCGACGACATCCGGTCCGCACAGTGCTGTCGACATCGTTCGGCTTCGGGGGTCACAACGCGGCGCTGCTGCTCACGCTTCCCGAGGTGAACTGCGCCCGTGCGGCTCCGTTCGCCTCTCCTCCGCGGTGAGGTCACCGCGGAGACGGCACCAGCACGACCTTCCCTCGCTGCCGGCGCCGTTCGATGGCTTCGTGGGCGGCGGCGGCATCCTCGAGGCGATACTCGTCCACAGGCGGAGCCGTGCGGCCTTCCGCCAGCGCGGCGAGCGCTCTGGACTCGAGAGCACGCAGGTCGGCGATGGACCGCCCGAGCGGGACGGCGACCGTGAGGGAGCGCTGCAGGATGTCGTCGGTGTCGAGCCGGAGCGCCTCTCCACTCGACCATCCGATGATCACGACGCGGGCACCGCTGGCGAGAGTCTCGAGTGCCGTCCGGCCCGTCGCACCTCCGACCCCATCGATCAGAACCGACGGCTGCGCGCCGTCGAGACGTTCGGCCATCTGCTCCGGCCACGTCTCGACCGTCACGTCGAGCGGCAGCAGCAGGCCGTCGGCGAACCTCTCACCGTGCGCGAGCCGCTCCACCACAGGGCGCTTCACCTCGCCGCCGTAGAGGGCGACGACAGTCGCCCCGACCGAAAGCGCCAGCTGGACGAGCTGACTTCCCAGGCCGCCCGATGCACCGGGGATGAGGACGACGTCGTCTGGGCGGATGTTCGCGGATTCCCAGACGAGCTGGGCCGTTCGACCGGTACCGATGGTCGCGACCGCTTGGGAGAAGGATGCTCCGGCGTCGACAGAGTGCAGAGACTGCGCGGACGCGAGCGCGAACTCGGCGTATCCGCCGCTGCGGAAGCCGAGGTGGGCGACCACGCGCGTTCCGAGGAGGGCCGCGTCGACCCCGGACCCTACGGCGTCGACGAACCCGGCGACCTCGCGCCCCGGCGTCATCGGAAGTGTCGGCTTCGGCATCGACGCCGGTGCGGTGCCTCGACGGATGTCGGTGTCGACGGCATGCACACCCGCCGCGGCGACCCGGATCCGCACCTCGCCCTCGGCGGGAATGGGCACGGCCACCTCCTCGGCTCTCAGCACCCCGGCCTCTCCGAAGTCGCGCTGCACGATCGCGAGCATGGTGCCCCGCTCCGTCGCCTCCGCGCTGCCCGCTTCCCCGCTCACGCTTCTCCCCCCGGCCGTGTCCCGCGCCGTTCAACGGCCGCGCTCACCCGTGGAGCGAGCACCGCCGCCGCGATCGCGATCACCGCAGCCAGGGTGAACACTCCCAGGAACGGGTCCGCGGTGGCCAACGCCGTGAACAGCGTCCCCGTGATGGCGAGCGCCATGGCACTGCCGAACGAATCGGCGACCGTCATAGCGCCGCTGTTGAAGCCTTGATTCTCCGGTGTCGACATCGCGAGCGTCAGCGCGCTGGTACGTGGGCTCATGAGCCCCATCCCCAGACCCGCCACGATCCAGGCGACGGCGAGCGGTGCAGCGTCCGCCCTGATGGCTGTGATCGCGACGGTCAGCACGATGCCGACGAAGACCAGGATCGTGCCGATGCGCACCGCCGTCACGCTCGAGAGGCGAACGCCCATCCGCCCCTGGACCGTCGCCGCGACCGACCACGAGAGCGCACCTCCGGTCAGGGCGAGCCCCGCGAGGGTCGGCGACAGGTCATAGCGATCGGTGAGCAGGTACGGCAGGTAGATCTGCGCGCCGAAGAACGCGGCAGCTGCGAGCCCGCGGACGAGGATGACCGAGGGCAGCCCCCGGTGCGCGCGGAAGGTTCCGCGGGGAACCAGCGGGCGAACCGCGATCAGGGCGACGATCACAGCGACGACCGCCAGCACCGGGCCGACACCGGGGATGTCGCCGACCAGGTTCAGCGTCAGCACCGCGGCCGCCGCCAGAATCGACCAACCGAGGCGGCCGTACGCCCACGGTGTCGTCGCATCGCCGTCGCTCGAGAGAGCGCGAAGGGCTGGAATCACCATCAGCAGCGCCACGAGCACCAGGATCACCACACCGAGGAAGACCCAGTGCCAGCTCCAGAGCTCGGTCACGGCTCCCGCGACCGTTGGTCCGATCAGCGAGGGGATGACCCACGCAGCCGCGAATCCGGCGAAGATCGCGGGGTGCAGCTCCTGCGGGTAGACCCGGGCGACGACGACGTACAGTGCCACCATCAGGCCGCCGCTGCCGAGACCCTGCGCGAACCGACCGGCGACGAGGACCTCCATGCTCGGGGCGAGACCGGCGATGAGGAGCCCCACGATGAACATCGCGACCGCGGTGTACAGCGGGGCGACCGGCCCCCGACGATCGGCCCAGTTTCCCGCGATCACCATGCCGATGACTCCGGTGGCGAGAGGACCGGCGAACGCCAGCGCGTATAGCCGTTCGCCGCCGAGGTCGGCGCTCACGGTCGGCATCACCGTCGTGACCGCCAGGGACTCGAACGCCCCCAGGAACACGAGCGCGCACGCGCCGATCGTGATCCACACGTATTGGCTGCTCATGATGCGGGCTGCGGCCGCATCCGGCGTCGACACCTGCTCGGTCTCCGAGGTCATGATGACGACGGTAGAACCTCAAGTGAGGTTGAGGTCAAGAAGGAATCTCGTGATGCCTCAGCGCACCGGAAGGAAGTGCGTCGGCGTCGGGACCTGCGCTTCGTGGCGGACGCCGAGGGGCGCGCCCGTGCGCTCGTCGAGGTCGATCAGAGTGATGGTGTCGGAGCGCTGCCCCGCGACGAGCATCTTGCCCTCGTGGACGAGGTGGTGACGCGGCCAGTCGACGCCCGAATCGGCGAGTGCCACCGACTCCAAGGCCTCGCCTCCGCCGCGCACCCGCAACGCCGCGATCGTGTTGCTTCCACGCAGGGCCGTGTAGAGGAACTGCCCGTCGCGAGTGCGGGCGAGCTCGGCGGGGAAGTCTGTGCCCACTTCGGCGATCGGGCTCGTCAGCGCCACCGACACGACGCTCCAGGTGCCGTCGGCAGCGCGCGCGAGCGTGAACACCTCGCACGAGTACTCGGTGACCACGTGGAGGTGCCCGCTGGGGTGCAGCACCATGTGCCGCGGTCCGGTGCCGACAGGCAGAACCACCTCGTGGTCGAGCACCAGCCCGCTGCCGCTCTGCCGCCAGAACCGCACGAGGTCGAACCCGAGGTCGGTCGTGGCGACGCGTCCGTCGGGGAGGAACACCGCGGCGTGCGCATGCGAGACACGGTCGCCGCCCATGCCGTACGGGTCCACCGCCGCGACGCCGTCTCCGGGAGGGGTGGGAGCAGGAGCATCGGGATCCGCGTCGTCCCCGAACAGGGCCGCGCGGAGTGCCGCCGCCGCATCCGCCTTCGCGGGGACGATGCGCCCCTCCGCGTCCAGCCCGAGTCTCACGACACGACCGTCGCCGTAGCAGCTGGCGATCAGCGCCGAGCCGTTCGGGGCGACCGCCACATGACACACGTACTGGCCGACCGGCGCGGGCGCACCCAGCGGGGCCAGCACACCCTCACCCGCACGGACGAACGCCTGCACCGCGGAGTCACCCTCCAGTGCCGCGTAGACGATGTCGAGGGTCGGATGCTGCGCCAGCCAGGACGGCGAAGGAACCTCCACCGCAGCGCCACGGTAGGCGAGGGTGGATGCCTCGCGGCCCTCGTCCCCCGCGAGCAGGCCGATGCCCTCGGCCGAACCGTCCATCGCGGGGCCGTAGCCGCCGAGCCAGAAGCGCGTCATCGGGTGCGGATCAGTCGAGCAGGTCGTGACGGACGATGACCTGGTCGCGCTCCGGGCCGACACCGATCACCGAGATGCGCGTGTTGCTCATCTTCTCGAGCGCCAGCACGTAGTCCTGCGCCGTCTGCGGCAGGTCCTCGAAGGTCCGAGCGACCGAGATGTCCTCATTCCAGCCGGGGAAGTACTCCAGGATCGGCTTCGCGTGGTGGAAGTCGGTCTGGTTGACCGGCACCTCGTCGAATCGCTCGCCATCGACGTCGTAGGCGACGCACACGGGGATCTGCTCCAGGCCCGTGAGGATGTCGAGCTTCGTGAGCACGAGGTCGGTGATGCCGTTGATGCGCGTGGCGTAGCGCGTGATGGGGGCGTCGTACCAGCCCACCCGGCGCGGGCGGCCGGTCGTGGTGCCGAACTCGAAGCCCTGCTTGCGCAGCCACTCGCCCTGCTCGTCGAACAGCTCGGTCGGGAACGGACCCGAGCCCACGCGGGTCGTGTAGGCCTTGACGATGCCGACGATGCGGTCGAGCGCACCGGGACCGACGCCGGAGCCCGTCGCCGCTCCTCCTGCTGTCGCCGAAGACGAGGTCACGAACGGGTAGGTGCCGTGGTCGATGTCGAGCATCGTGGCCTGGCCACCCTCGAACACCACGACCTCATCGCGGTCGAGCGCCTCGGCGATCAGGTAGCCCGTGTCGGCGACCATCGGCCGCAGCCGCTCGGCGTAGGAGAGCAGGTCTTCCACGATCTCGTCGCACGTGACCGCACGGCGGTTGAAGACCTTCACCAGCAGGTGGTTCTTCTGGTCGAGAGCGCCCTCGACCTTCTGGCGCAGGATGTTCTCGTCGAACAGATCCTGGACCCGGATGCCGACACGGTTGATCTTGTCGGCGTACGCCGGGCCGATGCCGCGGCCGGTCGTGCCGATGTTGCGCTTGCCGAGGAACCGCTCCGTCACCTTGTCGAGCGTGCGGTGGTACTGCGTGATGATGTGCGCGTTGGCGCTGACCTTCAGCCGCGAGACGTCGATGCCACGGGCGGCGAGCGCCTCCAGC
Organism: Microbacterium sp. Beta; assembly: GCF_005502545.1. Classification (NCBI taxonomy): domain Bacteria; kingdom Bacillati; phylum Actinomycetota; class Actinomycetes; order Micrococcales; family Microbacteriaceae; genus Microbacterium; species Microbacterium sp. Beta. The sequence continues at coordinate 210,365 of NZ_SCOG01000005.1, read as the reverse complement.
TCGGAGAACAGCACCTCGAGGTCGATGACCACGCCGTTGCCGATCACCGGAGTGACGCCGGGCGACAGGATGCCGGAGGGCAGCAGGTGCAGCGCGTACTTCTCGTCGCCGACGACGACGGTGTGTCCGGCGTTGTTGCCGCCGTTGAACTTCACCACCCAGTCGGTGCGCTCACCGAGCAGATCGGTGGCCTTGCCCTTTCCTTCGTCGCCCCACTGCACGCCGACGATAACGATTCCTGGCATGGGTAACCCCCTGGCTTTCGCCGGGTTTGCACCGGCCGATGAGCTGGCCCTCTTCGGGCCGTCCCATCCTATCGAAGGGTTCCTCGACGACCCTCCGGCCGCTCGACCGCTCCGGTCGAAGTTCCTCGACCGCTCCGGTCGCGATATGACAGCCTCGGCGGCCGTTGAAGATGGAATATCGCGACCGGAGCGGTCGTCCTGGTAGTCGACTACGGCGCGGTCACCCAGGGGGCGCCGACCGTCCATGCGACATCGGGGATGTAGTTCTGCGTGTCGTCGGCGTTCGGGATACCCGCCCACCACGAGGCTCCGCCGTAGACGAGGCCGTTCTTGTAGCTGCGCATCACGCGCCACGAGTCACCCGAGACGGAGAAGCTGAACCCCTTCCCGAATGCGGCATCCTCGGCGCACCACGTCGCCCGGTACGGAACGGTGGGAGCGCTCAGGATGACGTTGCCCCCGATGTTCATGTAGAGGTACTGCCCCGGCGCCGAGAGCGACTCGAAGCTGTAGCACTGCGGGTTCGCGAGGCCCTGGACCACCCGGAACGTCGCGTCCTTCCGTGCGCTCGACGTTGATGCCTCGGTGATCATCGGGATCGTGGCCTGCGCACCGCCCGCGGTCGCGGATAGCGACTTCCCGGTCTCCGCGGTGCGGAGCGAGACGAGACTCCCCACAGGGGCGATGTCGTACCGCATCTTGGTCGCATTGCGGTAACGCCACTGCTGCTGCGGCGACGCGGCCACGGGCGCAGCGAGCGCCACGGTGCCTGCCGTCGGAGCCGCCAGAGCCTTGCCCGACCCGGCGTTCAGGACGGTGACCACACCGGAGGGAAGAGTGGTGAACGACCACCGCTGCTTGGCATCGGTCAGGTCGCACGGCGCCTGCACGACCGCACTGCCCGCCGTGTCCGCGCTCCCGAGGCACAACGTCCGGGTGACGGTGTTGCGCAGTGCGAATGCCCCTGCGCCCGACTCGACCAGCTCCCACTGACGCACCTGCCACACCTCGGAGCAGCCCACCGCGACGATCACCGCACCCGCGACAGCACTGCGGTCCTTCGCCGTCAGGCACTTGCCGCCCTGCGCGACGCTCTCGAGTTCGAGCACCTGCGCGGGAGCCAGTGTCGGCGGCGCCCAGGCCTCACCGATCGTCCACGCGGTGTCCGGGACGAAGTTCTGCGAGTCGTCGGCGATCGGGATCCCGGCGTACCAGGACGCACCGCCGTACACGAGGCCGTTCGCGTGGCTGCGCATCACCCGCCACGAGTCCGTCGCCGTCGAGAAGGTGATGCCCTGCCCGAACGCGGCATCCTCCGCGCACCACGTCGCACGGTACGGAACCGTAGGAGGTGTCAACGTGACGAGGCCACCCATGTTCATGTAAAGGTATTGGCCGGGAACCGTGATCGACTCGAAGCTATAGCACTGGGCATCGGCCAGCCCTGCGACCACCCGGAAGGTCGATGCCGTGCGGGTGGCCAGCGGCGAGGTCGCGACGACGTCGTTCACCGTCACCTGCGCCGAAGCGGCTCCCGCGACCACGGACTTGCCACCCACGGCGGTGCGCAGCGAGACGTAGCTGCCGATCGTCGCGGCGTCGTACCGCATCTTCGTGACGTTCCGGTACTTCCATCGGTCGGCATTCGCCCCGGTGTCTGCCCGCAACGAGACAGTGGTCGCGGTCGGCGCGGAGAGCACCTTGCCGGAGGCGGCATTGACGATGCTCACGGCACCGGCGCGCTGCTCGCGGAAGGTCCACTGCTGCTTCGGGTCGGTCGTGGCGCACACGGCCTGCACGACACCGGTCCCCGCCGCATCGGCGGCGATGCACTTGTCGCGGTTCACGTAGTTGCGCAGCGCGAACACTGTCGGGGTGACCGCGACGAGCTCCCACCGACGCTGCTGCCAGACTTCGGTGCAGCCCACCCCGACGATCACGCTGCCCACGCCGGTGTTCCGGTCCTTCGTGGTCACGCAGGACCCAGCCTGAGCGATGTTCTCGATCTCCAGCACCTGTGCTGCGCTGATTCCCGCGAGCTTGCGTCCGTTCTCGATGGTCGTGGCCACCCAGGGTGCGATGACGTCGCCGCGCGTCGCCGTGATCGACCCAGTGCCGGCGGGGATGCCGGAGCCGTAGCAGCCGGCCTGCGAAGCCTGCGATGCCAAGGCGAGGAGCGTCTTGGTGCCGTTGATGTCACGGACGCCGGGGGCGCCGCCGTCGCCGAGGCAGAGGGACGCACCGGATGCCGCACCAGTCACGGTCGCCGCGTTGACGGCCGTCACCGGGTAGGTGTTCGTGCGGGAGGCAAGCGGAACCCAGACGTTGTTCGTGCGGCCGAAGCCGGTGAAAGCGACGTCCTGTCCCGCGACCGGAGCCGATGTCGCGATCGGCATGGGTGCGATGTCGTCGACCGGGGTCTCCAGCTTCGCCAGGACCGCGTCCTGACCGTTGCCGGCCGGCTCCAGGCGGGCGATCTTCACACCGAGCTCGCCCGTGCCGCTCGCGACCTTGTCATTCGCGACGTCCGGACCGAACAGCACCCGCGCCGGATCGGCCGGAGCACCCGCGACCAACGTCGCCGGGTCGGCAGCGAAGCAGCTCGCCGCGGTCAGCACCCACGACCGGTCGACGAGCGTTCCCGTACAGGAACCGAGACCGGTGCGGACCTTCGTGATCGCGGTCCGCGGGTGCGTGGTGGTGGTCGCCGGGACATCCGTCGACACCGCGTTCACCTCGATCACCACGACCGTCGACTGACCCGTCTGATTCTGGTCGACCGTGCGACGCCCGTTCGCCGGAACCGGGATCTCCGTCTCCGGGCCGCCCGCGACCGAGTACGTGACATCCATCGACTGCGCGCCGGCCTTCACGCCGAACGACGCCGCGATCTCCAGATTCAACACCGCAGGACGGAACGCCGTCTCGAAACACACCTTCGCGCGCTTTCCCGACTTCTCGAACTCCACCTCGACCTGCCCGGTCCCCGCCGCGCACGTCACCACCCGCAGCCCGCCATTGCCGTCCTTCAACACGATCCCGGCCGCCGCGCCCACCGCGGCCCCATCCGGATACGCACCCGACTCCACGAGATACCCCGGAGCATCATCCGCCACCGCCACCGACACCGGAACCGACACCAGCAACGCCGACACCAACGCCGCCGCCACCCCCACGGCCACACCACGACCCCGACGGGGAACTTTCAAAGAGAACATGCAATGCCTTTCAAGAGACCTGAGAGTGACGTAGGAGCGATGTATCCGGAAGATGAGGCGCTCAGCTCAGCAGGCGGAGTGCGTTCCACCCGCTGTTGAGGTTGGTCGGGCCCGTGAATCCTGTCGCTGTGCCGGGGTAGATCCAGAACGCTCCCGTGGTCTGACGGGCCAGGATGTCTGCGATACCGTCGCCGGTGTAGTCGAGTCCGCCGGTGATCACGGTCATGATGTTCCAGCCGTTGCCGACCTGCGTCGGCGTCGTGAGATTTACGCCGTCACCGAGGAATCGCCACAGCAGGCCGTTGGAGTCTCGAGCGACGAGATCGCCCTTGCCGTCGCCGTTGAAGTCGCCGGCAAGCAGAGAGGTCATGTGCCCCCAGCCGGCGTTGAAGTGCACCCCGGCTGCGAAGCTTCCCGCTCCGTTCCCGGCGTACAGGTAGATGTTCCCGTTGGTGCCACGACCGATGAGGTCAGCGCGTCCGTCGCCGTTGAAGTCGACGCCTCCGGTGAGCAGCGCCGTTCCGGGCCAGCCCGAGCCGATGAGCGATCTGCCGACGAGACCGTTCGCACCGTCGCCCTCGTAGAACCAGATGCTGCCGTCATTCCACGTCGCGACGATATCGCCCTTGCCATCGGCGTTGTAGTCGCCGTGGACGATGGCGGTGACCGCTTCCCAGCCTGAGCTCCCCGTCGACTGCTGGGTCCAGCCACCTGTCCCACTGCCGAGATAGAGGTACAACTGGTGGTTCGACGCCGAGACGGACAGGACGTCGGGCTTGCCGTCGCTGTTCATATCGAACGAGGGCTTGATCACCGGTGCAACGGCTGCAACAGACCCGCGGTACTCGAAGTGGTTGTGCGTGCACGCAGCGTCGAACTGCGACCACCCCGCAGGCGTCGTGGCCTTCGGGCGGCAGTTGAGCTGGCCGATACCGCTGGGGGCGGGCAGCGCCGCGAGCATCGCGGTTCGCAGCGCCTGGTCCTGCGCTGTGTTCCCCGTCGACGCGACGCCGTTCACCACGCTGATGTCGACCGCGTATCCGCCACCGTTCCGCGAGTGGTAGTCGGCTTGTGCAGCCCCGGGAGTGACGCAGTACTCGTTCAGGGAGGAGATCGTGATCGAGAAGCCCTGATCGACGACGACCTTCTTCAATGCTTCGAGGAGAACCGGGTCGATCGCGCAGTCGCGCACCTGGTTGTCGATGATGTTCCCTCGCGCTCTGCCCGCTGCGTACGCCTGCAGCTGCGTCATGACCTTCGGTTCCGCGGTGACGCGGCCGCTGTCTACGAGCTGTTGGGCCAGGGCCTGCGTCGCCGCCGGCACGACAACCGTGTCGAGTCCGTCGCGGATCGCCGTGGCGACCCAGCCGGAGAGGGCATCGCCTCGAGTCGCTGTGACCGAGCCGGTGCCGGTGGGGATACCGGAGCCGTAGCATCCGGCCTGTGAAGCCTGCGATGCGACGGCGATGAGCGTCGTGGTGCCGTTGATGTCGCGGACGCCGGGGGCGCCGCCGTCGCCGAGGCAGAGGGACGCACCGGATGCCGCAGCGGTCACAGTAGCTGTGCCGACGGCCGTGACCGGATAGGTGTTCGTGCGGGAGGCGAGCGGAACCCAGACGTTGTTCGTGCGGCCGAAGCCGGTGAAAGCGACGTCCTGTCCCGCGACAGGAGCGGTCGTCGCGATCGGCATCGGGGTGATGTCATCCACCGCGGTTTCCAGCTTCGCGAGCACCACGTCCTGACCGTGGCCCGCCGGCTGGAGGTGTGTGACCTTCACGCCTAGATCTGCGGTCCCGCTCGCGGTCTTGTCGTTCGCGACGTCCGGGCCGAACAGCACCCGTGCCGGAGCAGCCGGAGCACCCGCGACCAGCGTCGCCGGATCGGCAGCGAAGCAGCTCGCCGCGGTCAACACCCACGACCGGTCGACGAGCGTTCCCGTGCAGGAACCCAGGCCCGTGCGGACCTTCGTGATCGCCGTCCGCGGGTGCGTGGTCGTCGTCGCCGGAACGTCGGTCGAGACCGCGTTCACCTCGATCACCACGACCGTCGACTGACCTGTCTGCAGCTCATCCACCGTGCGACGCCCGTTCGCCGGAACCGGGATCTCCGTCTCCGGGCCCCCCGCGACCGAGTACGTCACATCCATCGGCTGCGCGCCGGCCTTCACGCCGAACGACGCCGCGATCTCCAGATTCAACACCGCAGGACGGAACGCCGTCTCGAAGCACACCTTCGCGCGCTTTCCCGACTTCTCGAACTCCACTTCGACCTGCCCGGTCCCCGCCGCGCACGTCACGACCCGCAGGCCGCCATTGCCGTCCTTCAACACGATCCCGGCGGCTGCGCCCACCGCGGCCCCGTCCGGATACGACCCCGACTCGACGAGATAACCCGGAGCATCATCCGCCACCGCAGAGGTCACCGGAACCGAGACGAGCAACGCCGACACCAACGCCGCCGCCACCCCCACAGCCGTAACACGACCCCGACGGCGGAGATTCAACGAGAACATGCAGTGCCTTTCAACAAGGAGAGTGGAGAAGCCGGGTAACCCGGGTGGTGGTGGCCCCTGTCATCCGCACTTGACAGGCCCGCGGCCGGATCAATTGAGAGCAATGCGGGCTCAGCTGAACAGGCGGAGCGAGGTCCACCCATTGCCCACGCGTGAGGAGGCTCCGAACCCGGAGATGCCGAGCCCGGGGTACAGGTACAGTCCGCCGTCGCCCGTTCGCCCGAAGAGATCGGCCTTTCCGTCTACGCCGTAGTCGACGCCTCCGGTGATGGCCGTGATGTTGTTCCACCCGTTGCCCACCTGCGGACCACCCGTGAGCGTCACGTTGTTGCCCGGGTAGATACGAAGCAGTCCGGTCGTCGTCGTTGCGAGGATGTCGCCCTTGCCGTCACCGGTCCAGTCGCCGGCGAGGACCCTGGAGATCCCTCCCCAGTCGTGACCGATCTTCATCTTGGCGCCGAATGTCCCGTTCCCGTTCCCGGGGTAGGCGTAGAGGTGGCCGTCGGACTCGCGAGCGACGAGGTCGGCCTTCTTGTCGCCGTTGAAGTCGATCCCACCCGTGATCAGGCCCTTCGTGTCCCACCCGCGGGCGGCGAGCGCCTTCGTCGGGAAGCCCAGCGCACCATCACCCTGGTAGTACCAGAGCGTGCCGTCGGTGTTGACGACCATCATGTCGCCCTTGCCGTCCCCGTTGTAGTCGCCGTGGATGATGGTCTTGGCCGACGCCCACCCGGAGCTGACGGACGTCTGGGTGGTCCAGCCACCATTGCCGTTGCCGTGGTAGATGTACAGCGCGTTGGACGAGGTGATGCCGATCACATCGGCCTTGCCGTCGCTGTTCAGATCGAACGACGGCTTCACCGGCGTGAGCGGCACACCGTGGTACTCGAAGTGGTTGTGGGTGCAGTCCTCTTCGGTCTGCGCCCAGCCGTTCGGAACCGTGAGCGCCGGGCGGCACGCCACCTGACCGATTCCCGCCGGCGCTGGCAGCGCGGTGAACATGGCGGCCGCCAGAGCCTGGTCCTGAGCGGTGTTGCCGGTCGCCGCGACGCCGTTCACCACGCTGATGTCGACGGCGTGACCACCGCTGTTCTTCGCGTGGTAGCTCGTGGCCGACGGTGTCGCCGTGGTGCAGTACTCGTTGAGAGCGGAGATCGTGATCGTGAAGTTCTGATCGACGACGACCTTCTTCAAGGCTGCGAGGATGACGGGGTCGATCGTGCAGTCGCGAATCTGTCCGCCGATCAGGTGGCCGCGCTTGAAGCCGTCGGCATACGCCTGGATCTGAGCGAGCGCCTCCGTTCCGCTCACGCGTCCGGTGGCCACGATCTGCTGCGCAAGCGCCTGATCCGCAGCGGCGACGGGGGTCGTGTCGAGGCCCTTCTGGACCGTGGCAGCCACCCATCCGGCGATCACGTCGCCACGGGTCGCGATGCTCGAAGCGGTGCCCGCAGGGATGCCGGAGCCGTAGCAACCGGTCTGCGTCGACTGGGAGGCGACAGCGACGAGCATGTCGGTTCCATCGACGTTGCGGACGCCGGGGGCGCCGCCATCGCCGAGGCAGAGCGAAGCGCCGGATGCCGCAGCCGTTACGGTTGCCGCCCCGACGGCCGTCACCGGGTAGGTGTTCGTGCGGGACGCCAGCGGCACCCAAACGGAGTCCGTGCGACCGAACCCGGTGAAGGCCAGGTCCTGACCGGCGGCCGGAGCGGTCGTGGCGATCGGCATCGGGGCGATGTCATCGACCGCGGTCTCCAGCTTGGCCAGAACGGCGTCCTGACCATTGCCAGCGGGCTCCACATGCGTAACCTTCACGCCCAGATCCCCGGTCCCGCTCGCGGTCTTGTCGTTCGCGACGTCCGGACCGAACAGCACACGTGCTGGAGCTGCCGGTGCCCCCGCGGCAAGCGTCGCCGGGTCGGCCGCGAAACAGCTCGCTGCCGTGAGCACCCACGAGCGATCCACGAGCGTTCCGGTGCAGGACCCGAGCCCCGTGCGGATCTTCGTGATCGCGGTCCGCGGATGCGTGGTCGTGGTCGCCGGGACATCCACGGCCGGGTCGGCCTGCACCTCGACCGCCACGATCGTCGACTGACCCGTCAGGCCCGTATCAACGCTGCGACGCCCACCCGCCGGAACCGGGATCTCCGTCTCCGGACCACCCGCCACGGAATAGGTCACGTCCATCGGCTGCTTACCAGCCTTCACGCCGAACGACGCCGCGATCTCGAGGTTCAACACCGCCGGACGGAACACCGTCTCGAAGCACACCTTCGCGCGCTTTCCCGACTTCTCGAACTCCACCTCGATCAGCCCGGCCGCGACGGGAACCGGGACCGGACACGTCACCACCCGCAACCCACCGTTGCCGTCCTTCAGAACGATCCCGGCCGCCGCGCCCACCGCGGCCCCATCCGGATACGCACCCGACTCCACGAGATACCCCGGAGCATCATCCGCCACCGCCGCCGACACCGGAACCGACACCAGCAACGCCGACACCAATGCCGCCGCCACCCCCACGGCCACACCACGACCCCGACGGGGAACTTTCAAAGAGAACATGCAATGCCTTTCAAGGGTCGGTGGCGCCTCGGGTCTGCGGTGATGCTCGATGCCCGCGAGAATTAGTCAGCGTGACGCCTATTGAGGAGGGCGCAGGGAAGCTGGCATCACCTTCGCCGGTACACGACCGCGGACACCGTTCGGGGTGTTTTCAAGTACGCCTCTGAGTTCCGATGGAACCCATTCGTCCCGCTTCAGGCTCCGCCGAATATCTTCCGCCTGCGCTGGTTCCTCGGACCACCTGTGGAGCACACCGCCTGCGAATTCCTCGACTCTTCCCTCCGTCAAGAACCGACGAACGAGTGGCGCGTACTCTGCGTCGTACCAGGTAATCCACTGCGGATCGGTGGGCAGACCGCCCCATTCGCCGTCGAAACCACGGGGCCTTGCCGTCGCGTATTTGCTGCTGTTCACCTCAGCGAATGCGAAGAAGCTCTCCGAGGAACGCGCCATCTTCTCGATGAACGTGTGAACGTTGTCTACAGCTCCGGCCTTTTCGAGACCGTCGAGTTCGAAAACGGCAGATGCGCTCTGATAACCGGTGCGCGTGATGCTGGACCACGCTGAGATGCTCCCGGATAGTCCTTTGCCCGTCATCATCATTGCGCTCAGACGGCATTCCGCCCGATAGAGATCTCCGAACGCATCATCGCCATCCCGGGGTAGGCGGCCCTTCAAGGGCTCGCGGGGACCGAAGCGTACCGGTACGGCGGGCGGGAAGATCTCTCGTGCGGACCGAAGGTAGTTGTCGGCCAGCGCCTTGGACCCCGGCGAATCCTCCATCCTCCGAAACCACTCGAGATGGACGTACAGCTTCGGTCCCGAAGAGCCACCTTTTGCCCGAGACTGCTGCGCGGGGACGTCATCCATCTGCGGATTCACGACGACACCATCGCTCTCGCGCGCAAGATTGGAGGCGTAGATACGCGCGGCCGCCAGGTGGCGCGGATCGGGCTCCGCTCGGAAACTCTCTGCAGACTCGCTGACGTCGTACGGCACGTGGATGTTGTAGACCACAGCCACGCTCACTGTTTCGGCGACGCTGGCGGGAACGTCCTCTGAGTCGACCCCTGTCGGCCCCTCGAGCGTGAAAACAGGGCGGTCGAGTTCGTCGTGAGCGCTGATGCCCTTGGCTCCCCACCCCCGGTCACGCTGCACACGCACACCAGGGGACGATGCGATCTTTGCGAGCTCCCGCGGCGCGAGGCTCACTCTCGCGAACACATCCAGGTCGTATGACAAGTGAATGCTCCTTACTTGCACAAGGTCGGCAGTTTGTTATCGGACAGACTGCCTCCGACGGTATCCGGGAGGAATTTGACGGCGAAGGACATCTTGTCGTGTCCGTCGCACAGCATCTTGAGCAGTGGCGCTGTCAGATGCGTCTGAGAGTTCACAGTCAGCACGAACTCCGACCTGTTCGTCGCCTCGACCAATTTGATGTCATCGAGGATCTGGCTGCTCAAGTACTGGGTCTTCACGTTCTTGACCTCCATGATCGAAGTTGCCGTCACGTGGTCGGGAATCCGATTCTTCTTGAGGTCGAGATCCGGGAAGTCCGACCTGGTGAAGGTCGTCTTCTGGCTTTGGCTCGAGAACGGGATCCCCGCCGCTGTCTCGCCCTTCTGCCCCTTGATATGAGCGGGGTCCTTCGGGTCGTAGGTGGAATCGGTGGGTTTGAAGGGCCCGCAGTCTCTCGGCGCCGGCCCGGTGCATCCGCTCAGGACATCGTCGGCCTTGGTCTTGTTCTTCTTGAGAAGGCTGAAAGCGTCGCCGACCTTGTTGACGAAGCCGACGACCTTGTCGGCGAGCTTCATGATCAGCGGGATCGACTCGACGAGCTTGGCGAGCTTGCCCCAGGGCGCGAATCCGATGATCGCCATGAAGCACGCACCGACGTCTCCCTTGGTGACGCAGTCCATGATGTCTGTCACGCCGATGAGGTCGAGGAGGACCTTGCCCCCCTCCTGGATGATGAAGTTCAGCAGGGCATCAGGCTGTGTCAACGCGTGTGCGTCCTTCAGCCGCTGCACCTCCGCATCACCACCGAGCGCGTACGCGGCGTCGATCTGCGCCTGCGTGAGCTCCCCCTCCTTGCCCGCGGGAGGCGGGAAGTTGTTCGCGCCGTCTTCCGCGCGCTGCTTCGACGCCGCGATCTCGCGCGCCTCGGTCGCAGCCTTCACCGCAGCCTGCGCGTCCAGTCCGGCGTTCGTCGCCGAGGTGGCCGCACGGCTCGCCGCATCGTTGGCCCGTGATGCCGCCGCGCTGGCGGACTGCGCCGACGATGTCGCCTGCGCGGCGAACCCGTTGGCCTTCTTGGCGTCCGCTGTCGCAGCCGTCAGCGCCTGATGCGCTCGCTGCGACGACTGACGCGCCTCGTTCTCGGAAGCTGTCGCCTGGTTGGCTGAAGTAGCCGCCTGCGCAGCCCAGCCCTGCGCCTCCTGCGCATACTTCCGAGCCAGGTCGGCGCTGGCTTGTGCCTCGGCCGCCGCCTGCCGTGCCGTCGCTGCGGCCTTCTCGGCGAGCGCAGCTGCTTCCCGCGCTGCGGCCGCTTGCTGGTCGGCCAGATGCAGCATGCTCTGCATCTGCGCCACGTGAGCCGCAGTGTCGTTGTCGCGCTTGGCAGCTTCGTACTGGCCCTGCTCGAGGAACCTCTTCAGCGCCGCCTTGGAACCTTCGAGCGCGATGTTCGCGGCCGCCTGCACCTCGGGGCCACCCGACGTGCTGAGGGCGAAGGCCGCTGCACGCTGGTCGACCTCCAGTGCGTCGTACTGTCCTTCGGCGATGAACTTCGCGAGAACCGCGGGGTCGTCGGCGTCGAGCGCGCGGTTCGCCTCGCGCTGCATGGCCGGTCCACCTTCGGTGGCCAGCACGAATGCGATCTGCCGGTTCTCGAGGTCACGGATCTCGGGGAGCCGTTCGGTGAGGAATGCGGAGACATACTCCTCACCGTTCTCGAGGACGTCGTACGCCTCGCTCTGCAGCATGGTGTTGTCGCCGTCGTACAGCAGGGCCTTCGCTTCGTCCCACTGGTCCTGCTCGAGCGCGATGCGGTATCCGTTCTTGAAGAACTCGACGACGGCCTCATCGTTCCCGATGACAGCCTGCTCTGCTGCGGCGGCGATCCACGGGGTTCCCGACGTGATCAGAGCCAGCATCGCCGAACGCGCCTCCGGCAGCAGCTCCTGCAGGTTGGCATTCGGAGCCGTGATTTTCTTCAGGAACGCGCTGCTCTCCGCAACCGCTGCTGCGCCCTCCTTCTTCGCCTCGTCCTTGAGCTCCTTCTCCTCCGCTTCCTCTGCTGCGGCGATCTCCGCCTGTGCCAGTCCGAATTCCTCTTCAGCGGCAAGACGCTCCGCATCGGCCTTCCGCGCCAGGGTGAAGATGGTCTTCGCGAGTTCGACATCCTTCGTCGCGGCTTCCGCGGCAGCGGCCGCCTTCGCCGAAGATGCGGTCGCTCGTGCGGCTGCCCCCTGTGCGACGCCGGCCTGAGCTGCTGCCGTGTCCGCCTCGATCGCAGCAGCGTTCGCGTTGTCCGCTGCACGACCGGCCGCATCCCGCGCCTGCTGTGCGACAGCCGAAGTCTCGGCGGCAAGTCGATCAGTCCGCGCCGTCGCGGATGCGGCGCGGTTCTTCGCCGCGTTCGCCTTCGCCGCAGCTGCCCGTGCCTGCGCGGCAGCAGCCGACGACACTCCCGACGCCTGAGAGGCTTCCATCGCATACCCGGCCGCCTCGCCCGAGTAGCCTGCCGCGGCCCCTGCTGCCTGAGATGCACGGTTCGCCGCGTTCGTCGCGGTCTCCGCCTCGGCCGCGGCCCGCTTGGCCTTCGCTGCCTTGTCGGCGGCGTCGCGCGCCTTCTCCGCCTCGGCGCGCGCCGCGGCCGCCATGCCTGCCTGGCCCGCCGCATTCGCGGCCGCACCATCGGCGTTCGCAGCAGCACGGTTCGCCCGAGCCGCAGCCGAAGCGGCCGTTCCGGCCGCGCTCATCGACGCATTCATCGCCTGGTGCGCTGCGGCAGCTGCCTGCACAGCGAGATCGGCGGCATCGGCCGCCTGACGAGCGAGTCCCGCCGCTCTGCTCGCAGCAGCGCTCGCCTGCTCAGCGTTGCCCTGCGCGGCGGCGGCCTGCTGAGCAGCGCGCTGCGTCGCCTCCTTCGCGAGCTTGGCGGCGAGGACCGCCTGGGCGGAAGCGTTGTCGGCATTGCGACGCTCCTCCTGAGCGACCAGGTTCGCCGCGATCACCTGATTGGTCAGTTGGGCGATCGTCGCCGTCTCGGCGTCGCGCGCGCTGGCGACGAACTGCCCGTACCGCAGGAAGTCGGCGACGGCCTGCGTGTCCTCAGATCCATCCGGAAGAGTGGCGTCGAGCGCCGCCTCCGCCGCGGCGATCACACTGGGCGACCCGGTCGAGGCGAGCACGTAAGCCGCCGCCCGGTCATCGATGATCTTGGCGTCGTACTGACCGATCAGCAGGAACTGCGAGACGGCGCTCGGGTCGTCCGAATCCAGCGCCTTGTTGGCCTCTCGCTGGACTGTAGGCGTCCCGGTGTCGGCAAACACGAACGTCGCCGAGCGGTCGTCGACCTCCCAGGCGTCCTTCCACCCCTCGGTGACGAACGCGCGAAGCTGATCGGGATTGTTGGCCGTGAGCGCGGACTCCGCCTGTTGGCGCACGGCCCGGCCACCCGCGAGGCTCAGTCGCAGAGCGATGAGGCGGTAGTCCTGCGCGATCGCCTCATGTTGCCCGGTGGTGATGAAGCTCTCGATGCTCTGCCCGCCCTTGAGCAGCGCCTGCCGCGCGGCCGCCTGCACGGCAGGCCCGCCGTCGGTGAACTGCGTGACCACTCCGGCGGCATCCGTCGAAGGCGTGAAGAGCCCTTCCGATGCGGCTACCTGCGTGCGCGCGGTCGCCGCGGCAGTCGCCGCGGACGCCTCGAGCGGCTGGAAGAGGCCCACAGCGACGACGGTCGTCATCAGCATCGCGGCGAACGCCAACGGGAGTCGCCGGACAGGCGCGAAACGCAGGCGCCGACGGTGAGATCTGGTCTTCATCGCGGGACTCTTCTCCAGGGGACACGACAGGGATCGAACCGCGTGGAGATCGCGAGCGCAGCGGTGACGGTGCCCCTCGGCGAGTCAGGGCGCACGCGCGCAAGCACGGCGGAACGCACGCAGACCACGACCTCGAACGGGACCGTCACGCTTCGACCGTGGGCTTGCGGCGGTACTCGCTCGGGACTCTATCCGTCGGCTGTGAGTGTTGTCTGTCCCCCGAACGGCCTACTTGACGCTGAGGTTTCCCTGTGAATCCCCGATTTCCGTCCCCATATGAGAACTTATGGATTTCAGATGACAGACGAAGTCGGGTGAAACTTTTTCTCCACTCGGATGAGGAACGTGAACGGCGCGCAACGATCTCCTGAATCAGCTCCCTCGCACGTGCGCGGTCGTCGTCCGAAATACGACGACGGCTGGCACTCGCGCGGCTCGCTCGATGTCGGACACCCCTGTCAGGATCGGAGGATGCCAGCAGCCGCATCCGGCGACCCCGAGATCACCTCCGACGGGATCCGCGCCGATACCGGAGCACCGAAGAAGCAGGGTGCGCTCGTCCTCATCGCCGCGCTCGTCACGGTCGTGCTGTGGGCGTCGGCGTTCATCGGCATCCGCGGAGCGGGTCCGCATTACGACCCGGGCGCTCTGGCGCTGCTCCGCATGGCCGTCGGCACGGCCGTGCTGACGATCATCGCGATCCGGCACGGCATCCGCATCCCCGCCCGACGCCACTGGCTGCTCATCGCGGTCTGGGGCATCGGCTGGTTCTGCGTCTACAACCTCGCGCTCAACAGCGCGGAACTGACCCTCGATGCGGGCACCGCTGCGATGGTCGTGAACCTCGCGCCCCTCATGGTCGTCGTCTTCAGCGGACTGTTCCTGCGTGAGGGATTCCCGAAGCCGCTCGTGATCGGCGCACCCATCGCCTTCCTCGGGGTCGTGCTCATCGGCATGAACTCCACCTCCAGCGCCGGCCCCGACATCACGGGACTCCTGCTCGCCCTCCTCGCCGCTGTCATGTACGCCGGCTGCACGCTCGTGCAGAAGCGTCTGCTCACCTCGGGCGTCGACGCCACCACCCTCACGTGGCTCGGCGCGGGGGTCGGCACCGTCGCACTGCTGCCCTGGACCGGCAACCTCATCGGCTCGCTCCAGACGGCACCGCTCGATGCGACGCTCTGGGTCGTCTACCTCGGCATCTTCCCCACGGCGATCGCCTTCACGACGTGGGCGTACGTTCTGCAGCGCAGCACTGCGGGGCAGACGTCGGCCACCACCTATGTCGTGCCGGCAATCGCGATCCTGATGTCGTGGGCGATCCTGGGTGAGGTGCCGACGCCGCTGATGTTCCTCGGCGGCGCGCTCTGTCTGCTGGGCGTGCTGATCACGCGTCTGCGGTGGCGGCGACGCGCCTGAGTCATCGCCCCCCCACCGCCGCGGCCCGCGAGTGACGCTACAGTTTCGCTCGGAGGCGAAATGACGACCTGGTGGCCCTACGTACGACTGGCAGCATCGGTTCTGGCCGTGGCGGCGATCGTCGCCCAGCTGGTGCGCACTCTCGAGATCGCCCTCAGCTCGGAGACCGCGTGGGGCGCACACCTGCCCACGGTGTTCGTGAACTTCTTCAGCTTCTTCACGATCCTCTCCAACGTGCTGGCGGCCGTGGTCCTCGCCATCGGCGGCATCTGGGCTCTCGCGAACCGGAAGACCACGTCGGCCGAACCGCGGTGGCTGGCGGTGCTCCTGGTGTGCGCCAGCACCTACATGATCGTCACCGGCGTCGTCTACAACACGCTGCTGCGCGGGATCGAGCTGCCGCAGGGCTCGACCGTCCTCTGGTCGAACGAGGTGCTGCACGTGGTCATCCCGCTCATCATGCTCGTCGACCTGCTCTTCGCGCCTCGCCGTCGGGCGCTCGGCTGGAGTGCGGTCGGGATCGCCGCGATCTTCCCGATCGTGTGGGTCGCCTACACGCTGATCCGGGCGAACCTCGTGATCGCGCCCGCGACAGGAAAGCACTGGTGGTATCCGTATCCGTTCCTCGATCCGCACCTCAACGGCGGCTACGGGGGCGTGGCGCTCTGGGTGCTGCTGATCGCGGCGATCATCATCGCCACCGCCGCCTTCGTGGTCTGGGTCGGCCGGTTTCGGGGCACGCGCGACACCGCGTGACGATGCCCCTCCCCTCCACAGACGGAGGGAAGGGGCATAGACCGAGAGGCTCAGACTGCGGCGAGCGCCTCGCGGTCATCATCACGCGGCTGACCGGCGATGATCCGTGTCGTCTCGGTGGCGTCCGGATCGACGTCGAGATAGCGCTCGAGCGAATCGTCGAGCTCTTCGAGCCACGGCGTGTGGTGCACGACGGCGATCGTGCCCGTCATGACCGACTCGTAAGTGCGGTCGCGATAGCCCATGATGTCTTCCTTCTTGTCGTGCTTCCACGCGAGGAAGATCTCCACGACCCGGTCGATGTCGAACTCCGGGTAGTCGGTGAGCTGGAGGAGATCACGGATGTAGTCGGCCTGGAAGCGGATCTCCGCCGCAGCCGAGTCGATGCGGTCGAAACGGGCGCGCCACTCGGCGATGGAGGCCGCGCGCTCCTGCTCGTCGGGCAGTTCGAGACGGCCGAGGATGAGGTCGCGCACGTACCAGGCCTGCACGTCGAACATGTTGAACGTGAACCACTGGTCCTGCGCGCCCAGGTAGGTCAGGCGCGGATTGCCCTGCCACACGACGCCCCGGTACAGGCCTTCCGGGTAGACGTTGTTGGGTGATGACAGGGCCAGGTCATCGGGCAGGAACGGGTACTTGTGCAGATATCCGGTGCACAGGATGACCGCATCGACGTGCTTCGAGGAGCCGTCCGCGAAGAACGCGGTACTGCCCTCGAGGCGTTCGAGGACCGGACGCTCCTCGATGCCTTCGGGCCAGTCGTATCCCATCGGTGCCGAACGGAAGCTCGCCGTGACCGAACGGGCACCCATCTTGAACGCCTGGCTGCCGATGTCCTCCGCCGAGTAGCTCGACCCGATCACGAGCACGTCGCGATCTGCGAAGGCCTCTGCGCCTCGGAAGTCGTGGGCGTGGCTGATGTAGCCGGGGAAGGTCTCGATCCCGGGGAAGTCCGGCACGTTCGGGAAGGAGAAGTGCCCGGTGGCCACGATGACGCGATCGAACTCCTCGACGTGCGACCGGCCGCTCGGCAGATCCTCACTGGTGAGCGTGAAGACCTCGCGCTCCTCGTCGAACTCGATCCAGCGCACCACGGTCTGGAAGCGGATCAGCTCCCGCACATCGCTCTTCTCCAGGCGTCCGGCGATGTAGTCCCACAGCACGGGGCGCGGCGGGTACGAGGAGATGGGACGGCCGAAGTGCTCGTCGAAGCTGTAGTCGGCGAATTCCAAAGCCTCCTTCGGGCCGTTCGACCACAGGTTGCGGTACATGCTCGAATGCACGGGTTCCCCGAACTCATCGAGCCCTGTGCGCCAGGTGTAGTTCCACTGTCCGCCCCAGTCGGCCTGCTTCTCGAAGCAGACCAGCTCGGGGATCTCCGCCCCCGCGCGGGCTGCGGATTCGAAGGCCCGCAGCTGTGCCATGCCCGAGGGGCCGGCGCCGATGATCGCTACTCGTTCTCTGTTCGTCACGTATCGTCCTCACACTTGCGTCATGTATCGATGAGCGGCCGCATCCGAGCGAGGAACAGGTCTGTCCCGGTGGGAGCGGAAAGCTCGACCGACCCGGAAAGCGGCTGCTCTTCGACGTTAGCAGGGCCGGTGATCGGGCCCCGGCGGGGGATCCCGCGCGATGACGCAGGGCGGGGAGCCCGGATCCGCCCCCGGGGTCCGAGCTCCCCGCGCCGCTCGAACTGCTGTTCCTCGACCGCCGCTCGCAGTAGCCGTATCTGCGAGGAACGGCCGCCTCTCCTCCGCCGGGAGATCATCCGCTGGATGTACGACGTCGGCACTCAGGGCCGATGCCCTGTGTTGCGGCCCCGTCCTAGCGTGGAAGACATGTCAACCACCGTCTCCCCTTCAGCCCTGTCCGCCCCTGCGACCTCGACCGCGAAGGGGACAGTCAGTCTCGTTCTCGGGATCTGCTCTCTCTTCGCCGGCTGGACCTTCTTCGCGCCGGTCATCGGACTCATCTTCGGCATCCTCTCGCTGCGTCACGAGCCGCAGGCACGCACCAGGGCCGGCTGGGGAGTCGCCCTCAACGCGATCGCCATGAGCCTCTGGGTCATCACGCTCGTCGTCGTCCTCGCATTCGGAGGGGTCGCGGCCGTCGCGACGATGTTCGGCCAGTGATGTCCGCCGCATGCATGACGCTTCGACGGATGCAGGAGGTCTGCACGACGAAACCTCCTGCCTCCGCGATCGGTTCATGCAGGTGAGCGGAGCGTGATCGTCAGACCACACACAGCCGGCCGCTCCGTCGTTGCGATTACGCTGGTCCGCGGGGGACGGCCGCGACGCGGGTCCCCGAACGAGGGAGCCTACCGATGACCGAGTCCTCCACACCGGACCTGCGGACGATCGCCGCACCGCCGCCTCCGCCCGGCCCCGCGCAGACGCACCCGCCGACAGCTCCCGCCGCGCCCACCAACACCGCACCCACCAACACCGCGCCCACGGACGCCGAGATGGCCAGGGCCTCCGAGGTGCTGCGAGTCATCTCGACCTCGTACTCCGCGAAGATGGTCGGCCAGGACCGTCTGCGCACCAGCCTGCTCGTCGCCCTCATCGCCGGCGGCCACATTCTGCTCGAGAGCGTGCCGGGACTCGCCAAGACCACCGCGGCGAGCACCCTCGCCGACACCGTGAAGGCGCAGTTCAAGCGCATCCAGTGCACCCCCGACCTGCTGCCGAGCGACATCACGGGCAACCAGATCTACGATGCGGCGACCGGCTCGTTCCGCACGGTGCTCGGCCCCGTGCATGCGAACTTCGTGCTGCTCGACGAGATCAACCGCTCCAGCGCCAAGACGCAGAGCGCCATGCTCGAGGCGATGCAGGAGCATCAGACCACGATCGGCGGAGAGATCCACCACCTGCCCAAGCCGTTCCTGGTGATCGCGACGCAGAACCCGATCGAGCAGGAGGGCACGTATGAGCTGCCCGAGGCGCAGATGGACCGCTTCCTGCTCAAGGAGATCGTCGAGTACCCGAGCCCCACCGAGGAGCTCGAGGTGCTCAGCCGCATCGACTCCGGCGTGCTCGACCCCGACCGGCACGTGACCAGCGCCGTCAGCCTCGACGACGTGCACCTGCTGCAGGATGTCGCGAGCCGCATCTACGTCGACCCCGCGATCCGCAACTACATCGTGTCGATCGCCTACGTCACCCGCAATCCCGCGCCGTACATCGGCGAGGAGCGCGCCCGCTTCATCAAGTACGGCGCGAGTCCGCGCGCGAGCATCGCCTTCCTGCAGGCCTCCCGTGCGCTGGCCCTCCTCAAGGGACGCGCGCACGTGCTGCCCGAAGACATCCGCGAACTGCGGCACCTGATCCTCCGGCACCGCGTGCTGCTGACGTTCGAGGCCGACGCCGAGGGCATCCGCAGCGAGGAGATCATCGACCAGATCTTCGCCTCGGTCCCGACCCCCTGACCCGGCGCCTCGGGACTCATCGCCACATGCCCAGCCTGATCACGCAGGTGAAGAGCAAGCTCTTCATCCATTCGATGCGCAAGTCGCTGCACGCGCTCGACGGCGCCTACGCGTCGTTGCTGCGTGGACGGAGCCTCGACTTCGAGGACCTGCGCAAGTACGAGTACGGCGATCAGGTGCGCGACATCTACTGGCGTGCGACCGCCCGACTGGGGACGCCCCTCGTGAAGCGCTCGCGCGCCACCCGCATGCACACCGTGCTGTTCGTGGTCGACACCGGGCGCTCGATGTCGGCCCTCGCGGCGGACGAGCAGTCGAAGAAGCAGCTCGCGATCCTCGCGACGGGTGTGCTCGGCGTGCTGACGCTGCGTCACGGCGACGACTTCACCACTGTCTACGGCGACTCCGCGAAGGTGCGCCGCCTCGCACCGGGACGCAGCGAGGGCGCTCTCGAACACGCGCTGCGCACGATCGACAGGGCCGTGGACGAGAGCAGCGCCCCGAGCGACCGCGACGCCCTGCTCTCCTTCGTCACACGCACGATCGCCCGCCGCATGATCGTGGTGGTGATCACCGACGAGGCTCCCCTCACGAGCGAGACCGAGCGGATGCTGCGCCGACTTCGAGTGCAGCACGACGTGCTGTGGCTCACGCTGCGCGATGCCGAGCCCGTGCTCGATCACGCCACGGCGCGCATCCGCAGGGACGTCGACAGCCGATGGCAGGTGCCGGGTTTCGTGCAGGGCGACCGCGAGATCGTGCAGGAGCTGACCGCCCAGCGCGAGGCCGAAGCCGCGCACCTCGACGATCTGCTCACCCGCATGGAGATCAGCCACTCCACGCTGGACGGGCAGGACCATGCCGTCGCCCAGCTGCTGACGTTGCTGAACCGGAGGTCGAATGCCCGGCTCTGACGACCTCTACCCGCCGGCCCAGTACGGCTGGGGGTGGCTCCTGCTCGCGATCGGCATCCTCGCGCTGCTGGTGCTCGGCGCGTGGCTGTTGATCGCGCTCACCCGACCGCGTCGCGCCCTCGCCACCGCGGACCCGAATGCCGGGCAGGCTCCGCTCATCATCGACGTGCTGTCGCAGCTGCGCACAGAGTACCTGGCCCGGATCCAGCAGATCGAGACGGACTACCGGGAACGGCGCCTGTCGGCACGGCAGGCGAACGTCGAGTTGAGCAGGGTCGTGCGCGCCTTCGTGAACGAGTACAGCGGCCTGGAGGCGCCGGTGCTCGCACTCGACGACCTGGTGGCGCGCGGCGTCCACCCGGCTCTCATCGACGCGCTGGGCAGGCACTACTATCCGAGCATCTTCCGACCCGGCCCGGTGATCGACCCCGTGGCCGGCGCCGAAGCGGCGAGGACGGTGGTGCGCACATGGCACTAGCGAACATCTGGATGCTGGTGGGCGCGGTCGCCGTCGTGCTGGTGGCGCTCGCGATCGGGCTCGTCCTCGGACTCCGACGGGAGGGGCGTGCCGGGGCCGGAGACGCCGCCCGCGTCGCCCGCGCCGAACGCCTGCGCACACTGCCCTCGTTCCGCCGTGCCCTGACGCGACGGGCACTCGCGCTGTCCGGCGTCCTCGCGCTCGGCGCGGCAGCCGCGATCGTGTCGGGGGTGGTTGCCGCGCGGCCGATGTCGGCGCAGACCGTGCAGCCCGTCAACACGAGCCGCGACATCATGCTGTGTCTCGACGTCTCCGGCTCCATGACCGAGGTCGACGTCGAGGTGCTGAACGTCTTCGACGAGCTGTTGGACAGCTTCGAGGGGGAGCGCATCGGCCTGACGATCTTCAACAGCTCGCCCGTGCAGATCTTCCCCCTCACCGACGACTACGACTTCGTCCGCGAGCACCTGGCCAGCATGACCGAGAGCTTCGACTTCGTCGACCAGGTTCCGGAGCACTGGATCGGCACGCTCAACGGCAACGGCGCCTCCCTGATCGGCGACGGCCTCGCGGCGTGCGCGATGGGCTTCGACCACCCGGACGATGAGCGTTCGCGCTCGGTGATCTTCGCCACCGACAACGAGGTCAACGGCGCCTCGATCGTGACGCTGGAGGAAGCCGCCGCCTACGCCGCCTCGAAGGACGTGCGCGTCTTCGCACTGAACCCCGTCCAGGGCAAGGACGCCGATGTGAGCGCCGAGCTCAGCGCGGCAGCAGAGGCGACGGGGGGCGCCGCGTTCGGGCTGCGCGACACGACCACCGTCTCCGACATCGTGGACCAGGTGCAGGAGCAGGAGGCGACCGAGCTGCGCGGAGAGGCACAGGTGGTCTGGACCGACACCCCGAACCTGTGGATCGTGGTGCTCTGCCTCAGCGTGCTCGGGTTCGTCGTGGTGCTGTGGAGGGTGCGACTGTGATCTTCCAACCCGTGCTCAACCCACTGCTGATCGCGCTGCTGTGCGCACCGGTCCTCGCCGTCGCCGTCTGGGTGCTTGTCCGTGCGCCGAAATCGGGCGGCGTGCCGATCACGGACGGGCGCGCACTCGCCGGGCATCGTGCACTGTGGGCCATGCGGCTGCTGCTGGTGCTCGCCTGCGTCGCGCTCCTGCTTCGTCCCGGCATTCCCGGCGGAGCCACGCAGACCCTCGCGACCGACACCGACATCGTGCTGGTGGTCGACACCACGGCGAGCATCGTGGCCGAGGACTGGGGCGACGGGGAACCGCGGCTCGACGGCATCCGCGAGGACGTGCGCGCGCTCGTGGAGGAGTACCCGGGGGCACGCTTCGCGCTCATCACCTCGGATGCCGCCGCCCAGCTGCGGGTTCCCCTGACCACGGACACCACCGCGCTCTTGGGTTCGCTGCAGGTGCTGCGCCCCGAGGTCACCAGCCAGTCACGCGGAAGCTCGATCGGCATCGCCGCTCCGCTGCTTTCCGAGACGCTCGCGTCGGCGGCCGAGTCGTCTCCCGACCGCTCGCGTATGGTGTTCTACTTCGGCGACGGAGAGCAGACGGTCGACACGCCGCCGGAGTCGTTCAGCGCAAGCGAGAAGTACACCGATTCGGGAGCCGTGTTCGGCTACGGCACAGCCGAGGGCGGGCCGATGCGCATCACCACGGGCGGCGTCTCGGATCAGGGAGGCGACTACATCCAGTACCAGGGCGCCGATGCGCTCTCGGTGATCGACGAGTCGACCCTCGAGACGATCGCCGATGACCTCGGTGTGGAGTACTCGCATCGGACGGCGGACACCGCGCCCGTGCTTCCCGCTGCCCCGTCCACCACCACCGATTACGCCGATTCGGGCGAGGTCGGCAACGTCATCGAGCTGTACTGGATCGCCGCGCTCGTCGTCCTCGCCATCCTCGGCGTCGAGCTCGCCCGTGCCACGATGCTGATCGCGCGGCTCCGACGACTCCGCGCCCCGAGGCACGTTTCGAGCTCTCGAAGCGAAGAGGGGGGAACCTTGTGACCGTGTCCTCAGACGCCGCCGCCCTTCTCCGGTCCAACCGCCACCGTCGCCGCGTCCGCCGCTGGGTGGCGATCGGGACGATTCCGCTCACACTCGCCGCGCTTCTCTTCGTGGGCAAGCTGCTGAGCATGTACGGCTTCGCGCACCAGGCCATCACCGCCTACGTCGTCGACGACTTCGCCGGCGCTGAGGCCTCCGCGCGTGGACAGGACTTCCTCAACTGGTTCGAGCCGTACAAGGCGCCCTTCAACATCGGCACGGCACTCGGTGCGGCCGAGCAACTCCCCGAAGCCCGTGTCCAGCTCGAAGAGGCGCTCGACCTCGCGACCGGCCTCGAAGTGTGCGCGGTGCGGATCAACCTCGCGCTGATCATCGAGCGCATGGGCGATGCGGCCCGGGCGGACGGCGACGGCACGGGCGCAACGGCGCTCTACGGCGAGGCGCTCGGAATCACCGCCGACACCCCGGAGGAATGCCGCAGCGACGAGGCACAGCAGCAGTCCCCCGACCCGCAGCGCGACATGTCCGACTCCCTCGACGGCACGGCGGACCGGCTGAAGCAGAAGCAGCAGGAGGAGCAGCAGCCCCAACCGCAGCCACAGCCCGGCGAGAAGGAGCAGCCCTCCGAGGACAAGCTGAAGGGCCTCCAGGACAAGCTCGAGCAGGGCACGCAGGAGCGTGACCAGCAGCAGGGCGACGACCCCGGTGGCTCGGGGACGGAGAAGCCGTGGTGAGCGACCACGAGAGGCAGCGCGCTCGCTACCTCTCGGGCACCGAGGGCGCTCCCCCCGTTCCTCCGCCCGGGGGGTATCGCGGGGCGCGTCGTGAGGCCTGGGGATCGACGCCCGCCCCGCCCGTGGCGGTTTCCATGCCTGCGGAGGAGCCGAAACAGCCCGCGAACGCCCTCGGCTGGATCGCCCTCACCGCATCCATCCTCTTCGCGCTCATCCTGCTCGGCACCTTCGTCGCCGGCGGCACCGACCTCCTCTACGGGGTCACGATGCTCGCACTGCAGCTCGTGGTCGCCGGCGTGATCATCGCGGCGCTTTTCTCCGTGCGCGGACGGAAGCTCGGGGCGATCGGCCTGGTCATCGCGATCCTGTTCAACGTCGCGACGGTCGGCGGCATGAGCGCACTGCAGACCTCGGCCTCGGGCAACTACGAGGGCACGAAGACGGCCGCCCAGAGACACGCGGAAGCCTATCCCGGGATCAAGGGCACCGATCCGCAGAAGGCGTTGTCTCAGCAGTCGCTCGACGAGGTACGAGCGCAGACCGAGACGCTGTTCGCCGACATCCGGGCGCGACTCACCGACGAGTTCGGCTTCACCTGGACGCGGGTGGGCGATGAAGACCTGCGCCCGGAGCGCAACGGCTACGGCGGGGAGTCGATGCTGGTCGAGTTCACCTCCGCCGCCTGGGCGACCAACGAGCCCGTCCAGGGCTACGACCGAAAGCGCGCCGTGATGGCCGTGATCAGCGAGGTGGTCGTCGACCACGGGCTGTGGGACCTGTACTCGTTCAATGATCCCGCGGTGTCGGGCATCGACCCCGCGATGATCGCGAAGCTGTACGGCAGCGACGACCCGCGCACGCAGACCACGTGGGAGTACTACACCGAGAACTTCCCCGACCCTCTCCGCTTCTACGCCACGATCAATGACCTCTCGAACGATTCGGACGGCGGCTTCCGCACCGCACGGGAGGCGCAGAACGCGCGCACCGGCGAGCCGCTGGAAGGGCTGCAGCTGACGGCGATCGCGAGCGGGGTGCTCAGCGAGGCGGATCGTGCCGAGTTCCAGGAGAAGCTGAAGGACTACCCCGGCTTCGAGTGAAGCGCTCGACGGCCGTTCAGAAGCCGAGGGTCAAAAGCATCCGCGCCACCACGTACCTGGCGTGGCCGCGGGACGTGCGCGGGTCATACCCGAGCGCATCGACGAGCACGCTCAGGCGTTCCTGCACGCTGGAGTGGTGCCGCCCGAGCCGCGCGGCTGCGGCGCGCACGCTCCGTTCCTCGCTGACGGCGTCGAGAAGCTCCCGACTGCGCTCATCGAGTGCCGCGAGTGCCGCCGCATCAGGGTGGAGGGGCCCCCGCCCCGCAGCCTCGGCGACGAGCAGCAGACCACCGAGGTCGGCGGCATCGACCACCGGCTCCTCCGGGCTGGTCAGTCGCACGGCCACGAGCGCCGACGCCCACGACGCGGGAAGACCCTCCGCCGGGCCGACGATGCCGAGCCCCAACCGCAGGTCGACACGGTGCGGCCAGGCATCGACGGGCTGCATCTCGGCGTCGAGGATCGTCGCTCGCGTCAGGCCGTGCCGGGTGGCGACGACAGCCGAGGGATGCACCGGCAGCGGAGCGGGGTCGGGAGGAGAGGCGACGAGCCGCAGGGAGTCCGCAGCGATGCGGAGTCGAGGCAGTGCCGCTGCCCTCTCCTCCGCACCGGCATAGGAGCTGATGGCGAGTTCGACCGCGCTCTCGGGGCCGACCGATCGGCGCGCCCTGATGATCCCGAGGGCGAGACTGAGCCGTTCCAGGATCATCGCGTCGTTCGTGTGCGCATCGCCTTCGCGCTCGATCCAGGCGACCGCATCCGGTCCGCTCTCCCGTACCGGCCAGGAGTGAGACGGCTCGACGGGATCGATGCGCACCCCGTCGGCCCGCACACGCATGATCTGTCTGCCGTCACGCTGTCCGACGGTCGCGCCGCTCAGCACCGCCGCACCTCGCAGCATGCTCTCGACTCCCACGGAGCGGGCGACGAGGGCGTCGAAGTAGGTGACGACCTTGAGCGTCTCGCTCGCATCCGGGTCGAGGGCGGTGAGACGCCCCAGCAGATCTTGCATGTCGGGCTCCATCGCACGGGGATTCCACCCTATGGGGTGGGAGTTCCCTCTTCCGGTCGACGCGGGCTCAGGAGAGCAGCCGGTTCACCCAGTCGTCGCGAGCGGCGAGCATGGCCTGCGCGACCGCCGTGTGCGGAGCGAACATGTCGAAGCCGTGGAACCCCCCTGCCCAGACGTGCAGTTCCGCCTGCACCCCGGCCTCCCAGAGCTTCGTGGCGTAGGCGACGTCCTCGTCGCGGAACACCTCCGCGCTGCCGCAGTCGATGAAGGCGGGCGGCAACCCGCTCAGGTCGGTCGCTCGTGCGGGGGCGGCGTACACGGAGACGTCGTCCGTCCCGACGCGGTCGCCCAGGAGCGCGGTCCACCCCGTCACGTTCGAGCCGCGGTCCCAGACGCCGATCCCGTCGATCTGGTGCGTCGACACGGACTCGTCTCGGTCGTCGAGCATCGGGTAGATGAGCAGCTGGCCGATCAGTTCGGGGCCCTTCCGATCGCGGGCGAGCAGGGCGGTGCCCGCGGCCAGCCCACCCCCGGCACTGCCTCCGCCGATCAACAGCCGGGAGAGGTCGATGCCGAGCTCCTCGGCGTGCTCCGCGGTCCACAGCAGGCCCGCGTAGCAGTCCTCCACCGGGTACGGATCCGGGAACTCGGGGGCGAGCCGATACTCGACGGTGACGATCACGCCGTTGAAGCGCTCCGCCCAGTCGAGGAAGCCGGCCACGCCGAGCCAGCGGTTGCCGATGATCATGCCGCCGCCGTGCGTGTGGAAGAAGCCGGGGCCGGTGCCGGTCCTGCCCTCCTTCTCGATCACGGAGACGACGATCTCGTCGCCACCATGACCCGCGATCGAGACGTCCCGTCGGGTGAAGCCGCGGTCGGCGAGCACGGCGAAGATCTCGTCCTCCCCGCTCACCGGCGACTGGCGCAGCAGCGGGATCATCTCTGCCGTCAGGGTCGGCGGCAGCTGGTCGCCGACGAGGGCGAGAGCGGCCTCGAGCTCCGGGTCGAACGGCGGTCGCGCCAGGGTGGTGTCGGTCATCAGAACTCCTTTGTCCTCGGCCGCCATCGCAGCGGCTTCCCGCCAGCCTCGTGCACACCGTACCCGAGGGTAACCCGCCAGCCGAGGCCGATCCTGCGCCGTGCGTCCGCCGAGTGGCGGGTTCTCCTGCGCCGAGGGTGAGGACTCCCTTGAAGGGCATCGACGCCCTGGCTAGCCTGGCGCCACAGGGAAGGAGTGCACGCATGATTCGAGTACTCGACGAACAGCAGGCCTATGAGCTGCTGACCACGACCACGATCGGGAGGATCGGCTTCGTCCACGAGGAGCGGGTGCAGATCTATCCGGTGAACTTCGCGCTGTCAGGGCGCGATCTGGTGCTGCGCACATCGCCCGAGGGCGTCCTCGCCGATCTCACGCGAGAAGCCGCCACGCCGGCCGCGTTCGAGGTGGACTACCACGACCCGCTCGGCAGCACGGCATGGAGCGTGCTGGTGCACGGCACGCTGTCTCGGGTGGCGGACGACGACGTCGCCGGCGTCGCCGCGCGCGTCAATCCGTGGGCGGGAGAGGATCGCGATCTTCCCCTCGCCCTCCAGATCGAGAGCATCGCCGGACGCAGCGTGCGCCGCGAATCCACGCGGGGGAAGATCTGAGCCGACCGCTGTGACGCCCTCCTGCCGAACGCGTGATCAGGAAGCGAGCGCCAGCCCCGCGGCGAGCGCGAAGCCCAGCACGGTCGCGAGTCCCGTGGATTCCTTGGCCTTGGACTGCGCCTCGGGGACCATCGAGTCGACCAGCATCACCAGCAGCGCCCCGGCTGCGAAACCGCTCGCCGCCGAGCGGAAGTCGTCGCCCGTGATGCTCGCGAGGCCGAACCCCGCGACGGTCGCGAGCGCGCAGACCACGGCCACGCCCGCCCACAGCAGCAGCACCCGCGACTTCGCCATGCCGCCTTCGAGCAGGTCGGCAGCCGAGCCGATCGACTCCGGCAGGTTCGAGACCAGGATGGCGACCACGAGCGCGATGCTGACCGGCTCACCGGATGCGAGTCCGATGCCGAGCACGAGCTGCTCCGGGATGCCGTCGAGCAGGGCGCCCACCGCGAGCTGTCCTCCGCCAGCCTGCTCCTTGGTCTTCGCCGCTCGGGCATCGAGGATGCGGTCGGCGATGTAGTAGCTGATCGCTCCCGCCGCGACACCCACCACGAGGGGGATGGGACCGGCGAGGTCGAGCCCTTCCTCCCACAGCTCGAAGGCGATCGATGCCATGAGAGCGCCGGCGCCGAAGCCCAACACGATGCCGAGCCACTTCGGCGGCCACGTACGCAGCAGTGCGAGCACTGCACCGACGAACAGCGGTGCTGCTGCCACCGCGCCCCACAGGATTGCTGCGCCCATGTCCGACCTCCGTGCGCCTACTCTCCCACTTCATCGCGCCTCCGCCGGCCCAGCCTCGGCGAAAACGGAGACGTGTCGCGCGTGCCGCGGCGAGCCGCACCATGACACACCGTGTCGCGGGCGATGCTCCTCCGTTTTCGCATGGCGCGCGCACCGCCGATGCATAGGATGACGGGAACGGGAGCGAGGCGGAGATGCACGACAGACCGACCGAGGTGCTGCGCGTTCCGGCGTTCGCCCTCTTCTGGTCGTCGTCGACGCTCGGCGCGTTCACCGGCTCCGTGACCGCCGTCGCCTTCCAGGTCCTGATCGTCACGACACTGGGGGCCTCTGCGTTCGAGATCGGTCTGCTCAACGCCGCGAACGTCGTGCCGTACCTGCTGTTCGGGCTCATCGTCGGCGCCCTGATGGACCGCTGGCGGCGCAAGCCCGCCATGGTCATCGCGAGCATCGGCCGCGCGCTCACGCTGGGTCTCGTGCCGGTGCTGTGGTTCACGGGGACTCTGTCCGTGTGGTCGTTCGGCGCCCTGCTCCTGCTCTACGGCGCGCTCACGCTCATCGCCGATTCCGCTGCGCAGCCGATGCTGCCCCGCCTCGTCCGCCGCGATCAGCTGTTGGCGGCGAACGCGAGACTCGGTCAAGCAGGCACCGTCGCCCAGACGACGGGGCAGGCCTTCGGCGGCGCACTCGTCGGCTGGCTGGGGGCACCGTTCGCCATCCTGATCGATGCCGTCGCGTACGTCGTCAACGCCGTTCTCCTGAGCCGCATCCGTGTCGAGGAGGTGAAAGCGTCACGCCGCACCGACGGCCGGCACCTAGGGCACGACATCATGGAAGGCCTGCGCTGGACCTACTCCCACCGAACGCTTGCGCCCATGGCCGTGTCGGTGAACGTCTGGTTCCTGGGCAACAGCATCGCGCTGACGGCATTCGCGCCGTACGCGCTGCGAGAGCTCGGCGTCGGCGCACTGCTATTCGGCGTCGTGCTCGCGATGGGTGGGCTCGGCGGCCTGATCGGGGCACTCCTCGCCCCCACGGCGGGTCGCCGGTTCGGAGTCGGCGGCGCGGTCCTCGCGGGGCGCCTGCTCTCGGCACTCGCGTGGACGACGGTTCTCGTCATCCCGCACGCCGAGAACACGACGCTCCTCGTCCTCGCCTTCCCCCTGGGCGTGGGGCAATTCCTGTTCGGCCTCGGGATGGGGGTGGAGGATCCGAACGAGATGGGATACCGCCAGGCGGTCGCCCCCGACCAGATGCAGGGACGGCTGAACGCATCGATTCGCACCGTGAACCGCGTCACCTTCCTCGTCGGGGCCCTGATCGCCGGCGGTCTGGCGACGGCGTACGGCTATCGCGTGACGATCGCGGTCAGCGTGGTCGTCTTCCTCGTGGCGGCGATGATCGTCCTGTTCTCGCCGCTGCGCACCGCACGCCACGAGGATTCCGCTCAGTCGGGGTAGACGTCCGGTGTGACGAATGTCGCTGTGTAGCGATGAACCACCAGGGGCGCGACAGTGCTTTCCGTATGGCAGCACGTTAGCGGAGTCCCTGGACTCGTCGTCGACATCGACAAGCCGCATCGACCATTCAAATGGTAATCTCATGGCATGAAGGCGACCATGGATAAGGCAGGACGCATCGTCATCCCCGCCGCGCTCCGCGAGCGGGTCGGATTGATCCCCGGTCCGGTCGACCTCGTCCTCGACGGCAACGCCATCCGAATCGAGATCGAGACCCCCGACAATCTCGTGGAGAAGGACGGACGACTCGTCATCACGGGCGGACCGACGCTCACCGTCGACGACATTCGGGAGCTCCGCCTTGCCGACCAGCGCTGACCTCCTTTTCGACACCAGCGCCGCGATAGCGCTGGTCCACGAAGGGAATCCGGCACATGAACGAGTACTCGAACTCGTACGCGGCCGCGTGATCGGTCTCGCCGGGCACGCAGCCTTCGAGACCTATTCGGTGCTCACGCGTCTACCCGGCGAAGCACGGGTCAGCCCCGGTCGTGCGCGCGAGATCATCGAGCGATCGTTCCCCGTTCTCGCGTCCCTCTCTGCGGCCTCTGCGCAGGCCGCTGTCACGACGTTCGCCACGGCAGGCATCGCCGGAGGATCCGTCTACGACGGGCTCGTCGGCCTCGCCGCACGCGATGCGGGTCTCCCTCTCGTCACCTGCGACCGTCGCGCAATGGGCACATACGCGGCGCTCGGCGTCGTGGTCAACCTCGTATGAGGCGAGACGGGGCGACACGCCGCCGCGGATAGACTGGGAGCCATGTCCAAGGTCCTCCAGTCCCTGCCCGTCGGCGAGCGCGTCGGCATCGCCTTCTCCGGAGGACTCGACACCTCCGTCGCCGTCGCGTGGATGCGCGAGAAGGGCGCCGTGCCCTTCACCTACACCGGCGACCTCGGTCAGTACGACGAGGACGACATCGCCTCGATCCCGGGCCGCGCGCTGGAGTACGGCGCCGAGGCGTCGCGCCTGATCGACTGCAAGACCGCCCTGGTCGAAGAGGGCTTCGTCGCCCTCTCCTGCGGCGCGTTCCACATCCGCTCCGGCGGTAAGACCTACTTCAACACGACGCCTCTCGGACGCGCCGTCACCGGCACCATGCTGGTGCGCGCCATGAAGGAGGACGGCGTCGACATCTGGGGCGACGGCTCCACCTACAAGGGCAACGACATAGAGCGGTTCTACCGCTACGGCCTGCTCGCCAACCCGCGCCTGCGCATCTACAAGCCGTGGCTCGACGCCGACTTCGTCACCGAGCTCGGCGGCCGCAAGGAGATGAGCGACTGGCTCGTCGCCCGTGACTTCCCGTACCGCGACTCCGCCGAGAAGGCTTACTCGACCGACGCGAACATCTGGGGCGCGACGCACGAGGCGAAGACGCTCGAGCACCTCGATGTCTCGCTCGAGACCGTCGACCCGATCATGGGTGTGAAGTTCTGGGACCCCTCGGTCGCGATCGAGACCGAAGACGTCACCGTCACGTTCGAGGCGGGACGCCCGGTCGCGATCAACGGCGTGGAATACTCCGACCCGGTCGCCCTGGTCATGGAGGCGAACACGATCGGCGGACGCCACGGCCTCGGCATGAGCGACCAGATCGAGAACCGCATCATCGAGGCGAAGTCGCGCGGCATCTACGAGGCACCCGCCATGTCGCTGCTGTTCATCGCCTACGAGCGCCTGGTCAACGGCATCCTCAACGAAGACACCCTCGCCACGTACCACGAGCAGGGTCGCCGCCTCGGTCGCCTCATGTACGAGGGCCGCTGGCTCGAGCCGCAGTCGCTCATGCTGCGCGAGTCGATCCAGCGCTGGGTCGGCCTCACGATCTCGGGCACCGTCACGATCCGCCTCCGCCGCGGCGACGACTGGACCATCCTCGACACCGTCTCGCCGAACCTCTCGTACGGCCCCGAGAAGCTGTCGATGGAGCGTGTCGGCGATGCAGCCTTCGGGCCGGTCGACCGTATCGGCCAGCTGACCATGCGCAACCTCGACATCGCTGACTCGCGCGCACGCCTCGAGCAGTACGCGGGCCTCGGCCTCGTGGGTGGTGCGACCGGCGAGCTCGTCGGCCGTGTGACCGCCGGCGAGTCCAGCGAGATCACCGAGTCGGTGCACGGCTCGATCTCCGAAGCCGACGAGACGTTGGCCGACGCCGTCGACTCGGCCTCCGAGGGCGCAGCCTTCGACTCCGGCACCGACTGACACGACGACGGATCCACCGATGCGCCGGCGCCCTCGGGGTGCCGGCGCATCGTGCTTTCAGAGGTGCGGCTCGGGATCAGCGCGCTCGCGCCGCGGTGCGGTCGACGACACCCGGCAGCACATCGTCGAAGAGGATCACCAGGGCCGCCCGAGTCTGCACCGCATCACGACGGACGATCGCCTCGCGGATCTCGCGCGTGGACCTCTCGTTCGCCGCCCAGTCGAACGACCCCGCAGAGCGCTGCGTGAAGCGCCGGATCTGCGGCCCGAGCAGTTCGATCACGGACTCCCGCAGGGCATTCCCCTCGAGACGGGCGAAGCCGATGGCGATGGTGCGCAACGCGACTCCGTAGGCCAGGACATCGCGCGCTCGTCCCGCGGCGGACATATCGTCGGTCAGCTCCACGAGATAGGCGACGTCATCCTCCTGGACGTGCGGCATCGCATGGCGCACCGAGCCGATCCAGCTGTCGCCGAAGAGGGCGATGGCATCGCGGATGTGGTCGAGATCGAGCGGCGCCACGCGGGTGGCGCCGTTGCGGTGCATCTCGACGAGCCCTTGTTCCGCCAGGCGCGCCAGGGCATGTCTGACGGGCGTGGCGGAGGCCCCCAGGCTCTCCGCCAGCTCCGCGTCGCGAAGGCGCTCCCCCGGCCGCAGCTCACCGTCGACGATCGCATCCCGCAACCGGCGATAGACATCATCGCTCTTCGTTCGGCGTTCCCGCACGACATCGATGCCTGCCAAAGCACACTCCCCTCGACCACAGCGGTCCCCCACCACTTGAAAACGGTCGACACTCGCGTACCGGACGCTCACGCGTCCGAGACCGGCGCCATCCCCCGTGCGCGCTCACGCGCAACGCGTAACATAACACGCTCGGCTCCGCGACGGCTGCGCGGAAGCGGCACCTGAGGACGCTCTCCGAATGTGAAGAATAATCTTGCACAGCTATGTGCATGATCTGTAGCATGAGGTCATGACCACTCGTGCACCTCGTCGCGACGCCGTCGAGAACCGCGCCGGCATCCTCTCCGCCGCGCGCTCGACCCTGGCCGTCCATCCGCACGCCTCCATCGACGTCATCGCTCGTCGTGCCGGGCTCTCGCGTCGCACCCTCTACGGACACTTCGAGGACCGTGACGCCCTCATCCGGGAGCTCATCTCCAGCGGCACTCAGCGGTTCAACGCCATCGCCACCTCGATCGACGACATCGACGCCCGTCTCGCCCTCGCCCGCCTCGCCGCTCTGCTCTGGCACGAGGCCGCGCACGTGCAGGTGGCCGCGGCTCTCGCTCTCGATGAAGCGCACGTCGAGCACACGGCGGCCGCGCTGGCCCCGTTGCGCCGCACGGTGTCGGCACTCGTGCGACGCGGTCAGGACGACGGCAGCTTCCGCACGGACCTCGCCGCCCCCACCCTCGCGCGCCTCATCGAGGAGATGGCCCGCACCGTGATCTCGCGCACGGACGCGACCAGCACGGGTGCGGCTGACGTCGCCGTGCGGACCGTGTTGAGCATCGCCGGCCTCTCCTGGCGCGAAGCTGACGAGCTGCTCGCCTCGCACCCCGACATCGCCGCGGCCGCCGCTCCCACAGACTCCCCCATCGATCCGGAGGACCGTGCATGAAGATCTCGCTGCGCGATGTGAGCAAGGGCCGCAACGGCCAGGCGCTGCCCCCCATGTCGCTCGAGTTCCACACCGGAGCAGTGCGTTTCGCGATCGCCGAGACCGAACAGCGACCGACCGTGCTCGGCTTGATCGCGAGCGGCCGCATGCGTCCGGAATCCGGGCGCGTGAGCATCGACGACGCGGTCGACGCGAAGTCCCTGCGTCGACGCGTGGCCCTGGTCGACGCTCCGGATGTCAGCGACCCTCATCCCGACGTCGCCCTGGTCGGCGTCGTCGAGGAGGAGCTCATGTTCGCGGGCCTCGGCGCCACCCCGCTCCACGCCCGGCGCTGGCTCGCTCGTCTGGGGTACAGCGAGCTCGCCGCCGCCCCCATCGGCACCGTCGATCCGGCGGCACGCGTGCGCATCCTATGCGAGCTGGCCGTGCTCCGCTCCGGCGTCGAGGGCATCGTGCTCGTGTCGCCCGACCGTCACGGCGGCAGCCCCGATGGATGGTGGCGCATCGCCACGGAGTTCGCCGACCGCGGTTACGCGATGCTCGTGATCGTCGGCGGATCCGCTGCCGTGGCCCTGGAGCGGATGCACGAGTTCGACGCGATCAATGCCTCCGGACCGGTCGAGCCGCTCGTGTGGGACGAACCGGCGGACGATGCCGTCCCCGACATCGCGGACACCCCCGCAGACGAGAACGCAGGCACGCGATGAAGGTTCCCGCCATGATCGCCGCCGAGTTCCGACGACTGACAGCGAGCAGGATGGGCATCATCGCCCTGGTCGCGCTGATCTGCGTGCCGATCCTCTACGGCGGTCTGTACCTCTGGGCGAACGAGGACCCGTACGCCAAGTTCCCCGAGGTTCCCGTCGCCCTCGTGGTGGACGACGAGGGCGCGCCCGCACCCACGACCGGCACGGAACCCGCGACGGGCGAGACCGTCAACTACGGCGAAGACGTGGCGGAGAACCTGATCAAGGGCAACGCGTTCGACTGGCAGCTGATGTCGGCGGACGAAGCCTCGGAAGCACTGCGCCACGGCACGGTCGACTTCACGGTGACCATTCCGAGCGACTTCTCGTCGGCCCTCACCTCGGCGGCGGGGACCGACCCGCACCAGGCGCGCATCGATCTCGAGACCAATGACGCGAACAACTACCTCGCGTCGTCGATGGGTACGCAGGCGGTCGAGAAGATCCGCAGCTCGGTCGCCGAGATGGTGGGCAGCCAGGCCGCAGAGCGCCTGCTCACGGGCCTGAGCGACGTGCGTGACAAGCTCATCACGGCGACGGACGGCGCCACCAGGCTCGCCGACGGCGCCGGCACGGCGGCGACCGGGAGCATAACTCTGGCGGAGGGCACCGCGAAGCTGGCCGACGGCACGGCGCAACTCGCGACCGGGGCGCAGAGCCTCGCGAGCGGAGCCCAGCAGGTGAGCGCGGGCAACCGACAGCTCGCCGACGTCGCCGACCGCGCGGGGTCAGCGGTGCAACAGGCCGCGAACGCCTTGCCGCAGGTGCGCTCCGACATCGCGAACGCGCTGGCGCAGCAGGGCCTCACCCCCGAAGAGATCGACCAGGTGCTCGCCCGGCTCGATCCGCTGGGCGCGCGTCTGCAGGAGGGGAACACGCAGGTGCAGGCCGCGGTCGGCAAGGTCGATCAGCTCGCTGCCGGCGCCGCATCCCTCGCCGCGGGTGCGAACGAGCTCGCCTCCGGCGCCGGCACGGTCGCCACCGGCGCCTCCGCGGCGAACGACGGCGCGACGCAGCTGCGCGACGGACTGGCCGCGCTCGCCTCCGGTACGGCCGAACTGCGCGACGGGCTCGCCCAGGGGGTGGACGCGATCCCCGCCTCGACACCCGACCTGCGCTCCCGCCAGGCCGAGACGATCGCCGATCCCGTGAAGGTGTCGAGCGACAAGGTCGCCTCCGCGGAGGACTACGGCGCCGGGCTCGCCCCGTTCTTCGCCGCACTGTCGGCGTGGATCGGCATCTACGCGCTCTTCCTGATCGTCAAGCCGATCTCACGGCGGGCCATCACGGCCCTCCATTCGCCCGTCCGCATCACGCTCGCCGGCTGGCTCACCCCTGCGATGCTCGGCGCGGTGCAGATGCTCGGGCTCATGGGAATCCTCGCCGTCACGCTCGGCTTCACGTTCGACCACCCGCTCGGAACCCTCGGTGTGATGATCTTCGCGTCGGCCACCTTCACGGCGATCATCCTCGCGTTGAACGTGTGGCTCGGCTCGGTCGGACAGTTCCTCGGGCTGGTGCTCATGGTGCTGCAGCTCGTCACGGCCGGTGGGACCTTCCCCTGGCAGACGCTGCCGGCACCACTCGCCGCCCTTCATCATGTGCTGCCGCTGGGATACGTGGTCGATGCGATGCGCCAGCTGATGTACGGCGGCGACTACGCGCGGGCCGGGTGGGATCTGGCAGTGCTCGGAGTCTGGCTCGTCGGTGCGCTGCTGCTCGCGATGATCGGGGTGACCCGGATGACGCACCGCCGCACGCTGCGGGATCTGCAGCCGAGCCTGATCGGGTGATCGGTCGGGCGCTCGCGGCGGAACACCTCGCGGCGAGCGCGGAGGTGGATATGATGCGAAGGCGCGACCCTGACACGCGCACCGGGGCTCGGTGGGACTGAGTTCCACCTGTCTACCCGAAAGAGTTCTCGACGATGATGACCGATTCGCAGGAGTCCGCCGCACCCTCACGCCCTTCGCTGGGTGTCCGCATCGGACGCGTCGCGTTCCTCGTTGTGGCCGCGATCGTCGTGGTGGCCGTGGCTGCGGCGTTCTTCGTGACCTGGACGATCCAGCGCTCCTTCCCGCAGACCGACGGATCCATCGAGCTCGACGGCCTCCAGGCCGAGGTCACCGTGCAGCGCGACGACCGCGGCATCCCGACGATCACCGCCGACTCCACGGACGATCTGTTCTACGCCCAGGGCTTCGTGCACGCGCAGGACCGCTTCTTCGAGATGGACTTCCGCCGCCACGTGACGTCCGGACGGGTCGCCGAGATGTTCGGGGAGTCGCAGGCCGGAACCGACGCCTTCCTCCGCACCCTCGGCTGGCGCAAGGTCGCCGAGGCCGAGGTCGAGGCCATGGACGACACCACCCGCGGCTACTACGAGGCGTATGCGGATGGGGTGAACGCCTACCTGGCCTCGCGTTCGGGTGCCGAGCTCTCGCTCGAGTACGCCGTGATCGGACTGCAGAACCCCGACTACGCCCCAGAGCCCTGGGAACCTGCCGATTCCGTGGCCTGGCTCAAGGCCATGGCCTGGGATCTCCGCGGCAACATCGAGGACGAGACCGAGCGATCGCTCCTCGCCGCCGAGCTGAGCACCGCTACCGACGGCAATGCCCCGGATGCCGCGACCACCGCGGACATGCTGGCGAAGCTCTACCCCGAGTACCCGTTCGCTGAGAACCCCGTGATCGTCCCGAAGATCTCAACCGTTCCGGCGCTCGGCACGGGAGCGGAACCCGCAGCCTTCGCCCCCGGCGAGACCGAGGGTGAGGCGCAGCAGGCGTCGACCACCATCGACTGGGAGGAGACCTCGAACGTCATCGAGGCCGCCAGCGTGCTGGTCGGCGACGTGGGCGAGGGCATCGGCTCGAACTCGTGGGTCGTCTCCGGAGACCTCACCGAGACGGGGATGCCGCTGCTCGCGAACGACCCGCACCTCGGAGCCGCCCTCCCCTCGGTCTGGTACCAGGTGCAATTGAAGTGCTCGACCGTGGACGAGGAGTGCCCGTTCGATGTGGGCGGCTTCTCGTTCTCCGGGCTGCCCGGCATCGTGATCGGCCACAACCAGAAGGTCGCGTGGGGGTTCACGAACCTCACCACCGACGTCACCGACCTCTACGTCGAGCGGGTCGAGGGCGACCAGTACTGGCGCGACGGAGCCCTGGTGCCGCTGGAGGAGAGCACGGAGACGATCAAGGTCGCCGGCGGCGATGACATCGATCTGACCATCCGCTCCACCGTGCACGGCCCGATCATCTCCGGACTCACGGACGACTTCACGGAGATCGCCGATGACCCAGAGCCCGCGCTGGGCGTCGAGGCCTCCGCACCGACCACTCCCGTCCCCGGGTCGGAGGACGCCGAGTACGCCGTGAGCCTGCGGTGGACGGCGCTCGATCCCGGGACGGCCGCGACGGCGATCTTCGCCCTCTCCACCGCGCAGGATTTCGATGACTTCCGCTACGCCGCGTCGCTCTTCGACGTGCCGGCGCAGAACCTCATCTACGCCGACACCGAGGGCAACATCGGATACCAGGCCCCCGGCCGCCTCCCCATCCGCGGTGCTGGCGACGGATGGATGCCCCAGCCCGGATGGGACAGCAGCTACGACTGGACGGGCTTCATCCCGTTCGAGGAGCTGCCGGTGTCGTACAACCCGAACTCGGGGTACATCGTCACCGCGAACAACGCGATCGTGACGGACGACTACGGCTACTTCCTCTCCCGCGACTGGGACTACGGCTACCGGGCGGCGCGGATCGCCCACCTCATCGAACGGCGGACGGCGGTCGCCCCACTGACCGCCGACGACATGCGCGACATCCAGATGGACAACGAGATGTGGATCGGAACGCAGCTGGCGACCGCCATGGCCGAGGTCGACGTCTCCGGGGCAGGCGCGTCCGATGCCGTCGACCTCTTGGAGGCCTGGGACGGTCAGAACAGCGCATCGTCGGCGGCCGCCGCCTATGCGAACGTGCTGTGGTCGAACCTGGTGCAGAACATCTTCGCCGAGCGCGAGCAGCCCCTCCCGATCGATGGTCAGGGGCGCCTGTTCACGGTCGTCTCCGCCATGCTGACCGATCCGTCCGACCCGCTCTGGACCAACGAGCAGCTCGACGTCGACGGGATGGAGCAGATGCTCGCGCTGTCGGCGGAGGAGGCCTACGACGAGCTCGCAGCCCTGCAGGGGACCACGATCTCGCGATGGAACTGGGGTGACCTGCACGCGATCACCCTCACCAGCGACACGCTCGGCTCGTCGGGGATCGCCCCGATCGAAGCACTGTTCAATCGCGGGCCGTTCCCCGTGAGCGGAGGAGCGTCCGTCGTGAACGCGACCGGATGGGAGCTCGGCGTCTCGTATGCGACGACGACGGTGCCGTCGATGCGGATGGTGGTCGATCTCTCCGACTTCGACGCCTCGACCTGGAACCACCTGACCGGCGCCTCCGGACACGCGTTCCACGAGCACTACACCGATCAGACCGCCGACTGGGCGGTAGGCGCCCAGAAGCCGTGGGCGTACTCGACGCAGGCGGTGAAGTCCGCAGCCGTCGACACGCTGGTGCTCAGCCCGGCCGACTGAACCCGAGGGTCGGAGTATCCGAGCACTGCCCCAGGATGCTCGGCTAGCGTGGATGGGTGCCAACCAGCTACCTCGCCCCCAAGGGCACCCCCGTCACGCTCCTGGAGTTCGAGCACGGAGGTGCGACCCTCATCGCCGAGATGTTCGGAGAAGGACCGCACACCTACCTGCTCCTGCACGGTATCGGCATGGGGCGCAGCGTCTACCTCGACGTCGTGCAGCGGCTCGATGGACGAGTCATCGCGGTCGATCTGCCGGGCTTCGGGGAGGCGCCAGAACCCACGCGCACCCTCACGATGGAGCGGCACGCCGACCTGGTCGCGGCCTACCTCCAGCACGTGGACTCCGGTCCCGTTCTCGTGATCGGCCACTCCATGGGGAGCCAGATCGCTGCCGAGCTCGCCGCACGCCATCCGTCCCTCGTCGAAGGAGTGGTGCTCGCCGGTCCCACCGTGAACAAGGCGGCACGCAACATCGGAGCACAGGCCCGCTACCTGCTGACCGACCTCATCGGCGAGCGGCCGCTGGTCATCTGGCGTGGAGCCCGCGAGTACCTCCGCGGCGGACCACACCTCTTCCGCAAGATGCGCGCAACGATCGTACATGAGCCGGAAGACGCCTTCGTGCGCATCGAGTGCCCGGTGCTGGTGCTGCGCGGAGAGAGCGACCCGCTGGCACCGATGAGCTGGTGCCGCGAGATCATCGACGCGATCCCCGGAGCCGACCTCGAGGTGATCCCCGATCACGGTCACGGCACCCTGATCAGCGACTCCGAGCCCGCGGCACGCCTGATCCACGAGTTCGCCGCCCGCATCTGACGCCCGCGGGCTTTCCGTCGAGCGGCTCCCGGGATCAGACCTCGAGGTCAGCCGGCGGCGGGCGGGGTCTGCTTCGACTCGGCGAGCTCGTCGACCACGAGACCGCGCTGCTCGATGGTGCCGTTGCGATACGCCTGCCGTCCGACCATGTGCGCCGAGAGCGGAGCGGTCGCGAACTGCATGAGCACCACCGGGGCGACCAGTACGAACCCGAGCAGGATGCCGCCGATCGAGCGCTGCGACAGCGCGATGGCGATGCAGATGAGGAGCAGACCGAGTACCTGCGGCTTGGTCGCCGCGTGCAGTCGCGAAGGCACATCGCGGAAGTGCAGCAGCCCGACCGCAGCCGACAGGCACAGCACGGCGCCGAGCAGGATGAGCACGAGCACCGCCACGTCGATGACGGCGTCGGGGATCATGAGACCGAACACGTTCATGGTGTCGTGTTGTCCCTTCTCGCGACGAAGCGGGCGACGGCGATCGAGCCGAACACCCCGATGGCCGCGATGATCAGGAGCACCGGGATGTTGCGGGTGTGACCGTTGATGGCCATCTCCGCACCGATCACGCACATCACCTCGGTGAGGAGCACGTCGGAGGCCACGGCCCTGTCGAGGATCGACGGCCCGCGCACGATCCGGATCAGGGCGAGCACGGCGGCGATGCCGAACACCACCATGATCAGCAGCAGGAGAATGTTCATCGGGCACCGCCCTTCGTCAGTCCGAGGCCCGCACGCTCGTCGGCCTTGAGGGCACGATACTGAGCGGGGTCTCCGAGCGCACGCACGACCCGCTGCTCCCAGCGCAGCACGCCCGCACGCTGCCTCTCCACGTCGTCGAGGTTCCGGACGCCGATCACGTGCAGGTACAGGATCCGGCGGTCGCGGTCGGTCTCCACGACCAGCGACCCGGGGATCAGAGACGACACGACAGCGACGTGCGTCATGACGAGGTCGTCCGCGTAGCGCAGCGGCACCGCGATGATGGCCGTCCCCGGCTGTCGGCGGAAGTCGAAGACCTGCACGGTGACCGAGAGGGCGCCGCTCAGCACGGCGAACAGGAACTGCACCACGAAGAGCGCCGCGTACCAGAGGTTGATCCGGCCGGAGAGCGCGACGGTCGGCAGGCGGAACACGCGGGTGACGAAGATCGCGACGACGAGTCCCGTGAGGAACGACAGCACCGTGAACTGCGCCCACAACAGCATCCAGAGCACGACGAGCCACGCGAGGAACGGCAGCTGCACGCGGATGTCGCGCCACAGGTGACGCCGGGTGTCACGCGCCATCAGCCCACCTCGTCTTCCAGTTGCACGAGGCTCACGGGCTGCAGCAGTCCGGCGCCGATGCGGTCGCAGAGGGCGTACAGGGGACCGGCGAACACGGTCAGAGCGAGGGTCACAGCGACCATGCCTCCGGTCGCGAGAGTCATGATCTTCGGGATGCGGCGACGCTCCTGCTGCTCGTCGGCGGCGGGGGCGTTACCCAGGTAGGAGATGCGGCCCTCGGTCTCGGTGGAGTCCTCCTCCTCGCGCCAGAAGGCGAGGTTCCAGGCGCGCATCAGCGCGTACAGCGTCAGCAGCGAGGTGATGATACCGCCGAAGATCAGCACGATCATGATCGGAGTTCCGACGGAGGCCGCAGCTTCGAACAGCGCGAACTTGCCGATGAACCCCGAGAAGGGTGGCAGGCCGCCGAGGTTGATCGCGGGAACGAAGTACAGCACCGCGATGACCGGGGCGACCTTCAGCAGCCCCTTGACCCGCAGGATCGACGTGCTTCCCGCTCGGCGTTCCACGAGCCCGACGGCGAGGAACAGCGTCGTCTGCACGACGATGTGGTGAACGATGTAGTACACCGTCGCGCCGATAGCGGCGGGCGTCGCTATCGCGAGCCCGAAGATCATGTAGCCCACGTGGCTGACCAGCGTGAACGACAGGATTCGTTTGAGCTCTGCCTGCGCCACGGCGCCGAGCACTCCGACGATCATGGTCGCGAGCGCGATGATCAGCAGCAGGGTGTCGATGCTGTTCGAGGCGAAGAGCTGCGTCTCGGTGCGGATCAGCGCATACACGCCGACCTTCGTCAGCAAGCCGGCGAACACGGCGGTGACCGGGGCCGGAGCGGTCGGGTACGAGTCGGGCAACCAGAACGACACCGGGAAGATGGCAGCCTTGATGCCGAAGGCCACCACGAGCATCAGGTGCAGCACCAGCTGCGTCTCCTGGGGGAGCTCCGACATCCGCTCGGCGATCTGGGCCATGTTGACCGTGCCGAGCGCGCCGTAGATCATGGCGATCGAGGCGAGGAACAGGATCGACGAGACCAGCGAGACGACGATGTAGACCGCACCGGTGCGGATACGGGACTCGGTGCTGCCCAGCGTGATCAGCACGTAGGAGGCGACGAGCAGGATCTCGAATCCGACGTACAGGTTGAACAGGTCCCCGGCGATGAAGGCGTTGAAGATACCGGCCGCGAGGATCAGGTACGACGGGTTGAAGATGGAGATCGGCGTCTCGTCGGTGCCGTCCGCCGCACCTTGGCCGATGGAGAAGAGCAGCACCGCGAGCAGCACGATGCTGGAGATCAGCACCAGGAGCGCGGCGAGCCGGTCGACATAGAGCACGATGCCGAACGGAACGGGCCATCCGCCGACCGACACCGCGAGCGGAGCACCCGAATCGACGACGACCAGGAGCACGGCGGCGATGATCGAGACGGCGGCGAGGGTGGCGACGGTGACGACGACCTGGAGGCGCGCGTTCCGGCCGAACACGAGAGTGACGGCGGCACCGAGCAGTGGCAGTGCGACGAGGAGGGGGACGAGGGCGGTCATGGCCTGCCCTCCTCGTTCTCGTCGTGGTCATCGGGTTCGTCGGGGCGCGGTTCTCGACCCTCGTCCGCAGCAGAGGGTTCGCTCCCCCAACCGGTCGGAGCGTCATACGGCGCATCGTCGTGGATGGAGGGGTGGTCCCGCATGTGCAGCACCGTGATCGGCGCGGTCTGCACGCCGACGAAGTCCGTGGTCGCCTCGTCGTCGTCCGTCTCGGATTCGTCGTCCATGAGGTCTTCGTCGGCATCGGTGCGCTCGCGCAGGGCGATGTCGGCCTCGTCGTCCTCGACCGTGTCGGCCTGTCCGAGCTGCCAGGAGCGATAGATCAGTGCGAGGAGGAAGGCCGAGACCGCGAACGTGATCACGATAGCCGTGAGGGTGAGCGCCTGCGGGAGGGGGTCGCTCATCTCGCCCTCGGTACCGAAGAACGGGGCGTTGCCCGGCACGCCCATCACGATCAGCAGCAGCAGATTGGTGGCGTTGCCGAGCAGCAGGAAGCCGATCAGCACGCGGGTCAGGCTGCGCTCCAACATCGCGTAGACACCGCATGCGAAGAGGATGGCCATGATGACGATCAGGGTGAGGGAGACGTCCATCAGCTGCTCCTCCCGCCCCGCGAGAGGAATCCTTCAGGACCGGGCGTGGTGCGCAGGGCGGCCTGACGGTCGACCTCGGCCCCGAGGCTGCGGAGCACGTCGAGCACGAGTCCGATCACGACGAGATAGACGCCCACATCGAAGATGGTCGACGTGACGAACTCCATGTGTCCGATGAGCGGGATCTCCCACTCCCAGAACGTGCTGGTCAAGGGGGCGAGGCCGAAGAACAGGGGCACCACGGCCGTGCCGACGGCCAGGATGAGGCCGGTGCCGAGGAGGCGTCCCGCGTCCGTCGGGGCCGCGGCTCCCAGCTCCCAGCGACCGCCGGCGATGTAGCGCATCACCAGCGCCATACCCGCGACGAGACCGCCGGCGAACCCGCCACCCGGCAGGTTGTGCCCGGAGAACAGCAGGAAGATCGACACCACGATGATCGTGTGGAACAGGATGCGGACGATCACCTCGAGCAGGATCGACCTGTTCTCGGGCTTCATCTTCTGGCCGCCGACGAGCCATGCCCGCGGGCTGCTCTCGTTCTCGGACGTCTGGAAGCGGATGCCCTCGGTCGTCTCGACGAGGGGGCGGCTGCGCGCGGCCTTGCGCGTGGCTCGCGGCAGGTTCTTGGTGGCGGCCAGCAGATCGGCGCGGTGCGTGACGAACACGAGGGAGGCGACGCCCGTCGCGGCGAGCACGA
Source organism: Microbacterium sp. Beta (assembly GCF_005502545.1). NCBI lineage: Bacteria > Bacillati > Actinomycetota > Actinomycetes > Micrococcales > Microbacteriaceae > Microbacterium > Microbacterium sp. Beta. Next base: position 166,851 of record NZ_SCOG01000005.1, on the reverse strand, counting down.
GCACCGAGAGCTCGCCCATGGTGTCCCAGCCACGCAGGTCGACGAGCGCCACGTTGACGACGTTCTTGCCGTGGCCGATCTCGTACGCGAGCTTCGGGAACGCCTCTGAGATCGGGTCGGCGACGCGGGACTGGGTGGCGACGACGGCCACGAAGGCCATCGTGACGCCCACGCCGATGGCCAGCAGGGCGCGGGGGATGCGCCCGACCGAGGCGTTGTGCTCGCCCATGCGCGCGGGAAGACGACGCAGCACGAGGGCGAAGGTGACCATCGTGACCGTCTCGACCAGGATCTGCGTGAGCGCGAGGTCGGGGGCGCCGCTCGTCGCGAAGAGCACGACCATTCCGAGTCCAGTGACCGAGACCAGCACCACGCCGGTGTAGCGCTTGCGCGCACGGACCGCGAAGATGCCGGCGATCGCCATGATCGGCGCGACGGCGATCTGCGCCGGGGTGTGCCAGAGGGACAGGTTGTACCGATCGATGTCGCTCGCGATCAGCGCCGTGACCTCGGCGGCGACGAACACCACGAAGATGGTGCCGACGTACACGGGCAGCGAGCCGCGCTGCGTGAGCGTCGTGCTGAGCACCGAGAGACGGTCGACGCCGCGCATGACGAAGTAGTACACGTCGGCCGCGGTGAAGCGCAGGATGCGAGCCTTGCGGTCCCAGGCGGTCCTGCGGGTGAGCAGGAACAGCCCGATGCCGAGCAGGATCGACAGGATCGAGATGCCCAGCGCCGGTTCGAAGCCGTGCCAGAGCGCCAAGTGGCCAGGGCCCTCGACGGCTTCCCCGGAGTGATCGAGGCCGGGGGTCGCCGTGAGGGCGTATCCCTGCAGAGCGGTGTCCAGGGCGGGAGCGCCGATGCCGGTGGCGAGGGTGACCCCCGCGAGGATGATCGGCGCGGACAGGAAGCCCACCGGCGGATCGGGCCATGCGGTGTCGGGAAGCTGCTGGCCCTGGTCGTCGCGCTTCTTCCAGAACGCACCCCAGAGGAAGCGCACGCCATATGCCGCAGTCAGCATGGAACCGAGGACGATCCCGATCAGCGCGACGAGACCCCAGGCGGAGCCGCCCTGCGCGTCGTCGAGGAGCGCGGTGAGCGTCGATTCCTTGGCGACGAAGCCGATGGTCGGGGCGATACCCGCCATGGAGGCGACGGAGATGAATGCCGCTGTGGCCATAACGGGCGCCTGCCGACCGACACCGGAGAGCTCGTTGATGTCACGGGTCGACAGTTGGCGGTCGATCACACCGACGATGAGGAACAGCGCCGACTTGAACAGCGCGTGGCCGATGACCAGGGCGAGACCGGCGAGGGCGGTCGCCTGCGTGCCGTAGCCGACGACGATCGCGAAGAAGCCGAGCTGGCTCACGGTGCCGAAGGCGAGGATGCGCTTGAGGTCGGTCTCCCGAAGCGCCTGGATTCCGCCGAGCAGCATCGTGACGATGCCGAGCGTGATGACGATCGGTCGCCATGTCGTGCTGAACGCGAAGATCGGGGCGAAGCGGGCGATCAGGTAGATGCCGGCCTTCACCATCGCGGCCGCATGCAGGTAGGCGCTGACCGGGGTGGGTGCCGCCATGGCACCCGGAAGCCAGAAGTGGAAGGGGAACAGCGCCGATTTGCTGATGGCCCCGATCAGGAGCATCACGATCGCGGCGTCGATGAGCGGCCCACTGGGCGCGAGCTCGAGGATCTCGCGGATGCTCGAGGTGCCCGTGTCGACGACGAGCAGCACGACGCCGACGAACATCACGAGACCGCCGAGCGTGGTCACGAGCAGCGCCTGCAGTGCGGCACGACGGCTGGCAGCGCGCCGACGGTAATGGCCGATGAGGAGGTAGGAGAGGATGCTCGTGACTTCCCAGAACATGACGAGCATCACGAGGTCGTCGGTGAGCACGAGCCCGTACATCGCCCCGGCGAAGCCGAGCAGGACACCGGCGAACTGGCCGACCCCCGCGGAGTCCTCGTAGAAGTACCAGCGGCAGTAGAGGAGCACGAGCGCGCCGACGCCGGTGACGATCAGCGTGAGCACCCAGCCGAGCACGTCCATGTTCATGGAGAGGTTGAGTCCCAGCTGCGGGATCCACTCGACCGATTCGAACGGGACGGGGCCGTCGAGCACCCGCGGCGTCATGACGAGCGCGTGCACGAAGGCGGCTGCCGGAACGAGGGCGGCGATGGCGAAGGCCTGAGCTCCGAGCCAGCGCACCAGAACGGGCATCAACAGCGACCCGAGGAGGAACACAGCGAGGAGCATCAGCATATACGCGGCTCCCTCAGGGCTCGTCGGCCTTTTCGGCACAGGCGGGCGGGTGTCAGACCAGTTTACCGGCGCGAGAGGTTCCTGCGGTCCACAGTTGCACGATCGTGCGAGAGTTGGCCCATGCGGCGGGTCTGGGTGCGAGAGCTCGCGGGCTGGTCGGGAGCACTGGTCGTGGCGGTCATCACCGTCGCTCAGGTGGCTTCATCCGCCCGCGCTGAGCTGCTGTTCCGAGACGGAGATTCCCTGGTCGTGGGTATGTTCGCTCGGTCGCTGCTCTCCGGCGCACCGCTCGACTGGGCGATGTCGAGCGTACTGTTCCTGCCCGAGTCCGCGGTGTTCTCCGGGCTGGACGCCGCGCTCGGGCTCGATGTGAACGGATTGCTCACGGTGAATGCCGTGGTCAACATGCTGGCCCTCTACGGTGCACTCCGCGTCGCCGTAGGGCGTCGGCGGGACAGGACAGCCCCCGTCGCATGGGCGCTGCTCGGGATGGGCACCTTCGCGATCCTCGCCATGACCGATCTCTCGGGGTCCCGAGACGCCCTGGAGCTGGCCTCACTGCTGCTGACGACCACCTACTACGCCGCCACCGTGGTCGCCGTCGTCCTCTGTGTGGGACTGGTCCGTCGTGTGCTCGACCGAAGCGCCGGAGGTATCGGCGCACTGATCGCGCTCGGGGCGATCGCCGCCGTGTCGACGCTCTCGAATCCCCTCTTCGCCGCCTGGGCCACGGTTCCGCTCTCGCTGCTGCTCCTCGTGATGCTCCTTCGCCCGCCACGACGAACACGCACCGCAACGATCCTCGTCGTGCTGGTCATCGGCACCGCGCTGGGCTTCCTCGGACGCATTCCGCTTCGGGCATGGATCGCCAACACCGGTGCCGGCTACATCCAGCCCGAACTCTGGACGGAATCCGCGGGCTACTACGGGGGCCTTCTCCTCGACCGCCTTGCGACGCCCGCAGGGATCTTCGGAGTCGTGGTCGTGGTGGCTCTGGTCGGCTGGGCGATCGCGAACACGGCACGCGTCGGAGACACCGGCTCCCGTTTCGTCGCCACGGTCGCGTGGGCCATGCCCGCTCTCGTCCTGGTCGGGGCGATCGCCCTCGGTACCCACGCCGCCCGTTACCTGCAGCCGCTCGCGTTCGGACCCGTGCTCGTGATCGTGGCCGCTCCCCATATCCCGCGGATGCCCGCCCGGGCACCCCGTGCCCTCACGGCCACCGCGGCCGTGCTCCTGCTCGTGGGCGGGGCGCTGAGTGTGCCTCGGCTCGTCGCGGCGAGCACGACGCCCGACCCCGATCTCACCTGCGTGACCGACTGGGTCGATGCCTCGGGCCGCATCGGCGGAGGACAGTTCTGGACCGTGCGGCTGCCGAAGCTGCATGTCGCCGATCCCCGCCACCTCGTGCAGGTCGATCACGAGCTCAACGCGTACGCATGGTTGGTGAACCGCGAGGACTTCGACGTCGACGGAGTCTCGTTCCTCGTCGAGGACTCCCAGACCGTCGCGTGGCAGCTCTCCACACCGGCGATACCCGACGATGTCGTCGAGTGCGGGCGATATCGCATCCTCGACTTTGGCGAACGCGTTCTGCCGCTCGGCTCACAGCACAGCTGAGCACTCGGCGAGGACGCCGCTAGCGCGGGACGGGGCCCGTCGTGGTGCCGGCCCGGAACGCGCAGGTGAGGTGCTGCGTGCTCCCGGGTTCGCCACGCAGCATGCGGGCGATCTGCTCCCCGGCAGCGCGCCCCTTCTCGACCGCGGGCTGCACGCTGGTCGTGAGCGTGAGATCGCCGAGTCCGTCGACCTCGATGCCGTCGAAGCCCGCGACGGAGAGATCTTCGGGCACGCGGAGACCCAGCTCCTCGGCTGCGCGGATGACGCCGACCGCAAGCAGATCGCTCTGCGCGAGCACGGCCGTGGGTCGAGTGGCCGGGTCGGTCAGGAGCATGCGGCCGACCAGCACGCCCTCATCGATGAAGCTGCCGGACGCCGAGATCGCCGGCGCATCCGGGAAGACCTGACGCATCCCCTCGAGACGGTGCCCTGAGACGTCGACGGTCGCTTTCTCGACCCGTTCGGGCGTCACCAGCGCGCGCTCGCGCTCGCTGTCGAGCGAGAGGGTGACCAGCGCCACGTCCCGGTGCCCGAGGTCGTAGACGTGCTGGGCGACGTCAGCGGAGGCTGCGACGTTGTCGAGGGTGATGCGCGGGATGCCCTCTCCGGCGTCGCCTTCGATGACGACCACGGGCAGTCCGCGGCCGAGGACCACTTCGAGCGAGGCCTTCGTGCGCCCGGAACAGCCGATGAGCACGAAGGCGTCGACGGGGGCGTTGGTGATGGCTGCACCCTCCTCCCCCGGCTCGTCGCGCATGAGGAGGATGCCGGCGCTCAGGTCGGCGAGCCCGTCGGTGAGGCCGTCCATCATGGCGGTCGTCACGGGATCGAGGAATGCTGCACGCAGATGCCCTTCGAGCACCACGGCGACGATGCCACTGCGTCCTCGTCGCAGCGAGGCCGCACGAGGGTCCGGCCCCGCATAGCCGAGATCGGCTGCGGCGGCGAGGACGCGCTCCCTCGTGGCGGCGGCCACGTTCGCCTTGCCGCTGAAGACGACGGATGCGGTGGAGGTCGCCACGCCCGCCTCACGTGCGACGTCGGCGATCGTGGGCCGACGCGGCGTCTCCTGGCTGCTCATACTTCGAGGATAGCTCCCCGCGCTTCCCTACGGTCGAATCGATTCGATAGGCTGTCCGGCATGGAAACAGCCCTCTCTCGTTCGCAGTTCGTGCGCTGGCGCGCGGCGATCTTCGCCATCTTCCTCGCGAGCGGCCTCTCGATCGCGACCTGGGCGTCGCGCGTGCCCGGGATCAAGGAGGCGCTGGGACTCGACAACGCGCAGGTCGGTCTGATCCTGCTCGGCATGGGCATCTCGTCCATCCTCGGCATCTCGACAGGCCCCGCGGTGATGGCACGTCTGGGCGCCCGGCGCGGGATGCTCCTCACGATGCTGACGTTCGCGCTCGGCATCGTGCTGGTCGGCCTGGGCGCGAACGTGTTCGGTTCCGTCCCCGTCGTCATCGTGGGCATGGTGCTGTTCGGCTTCGGCAACGGGTCGGTCGACGTGATGATGAACGTCGAGGCGACCGCGATCGAACAGCAGATGGGCAAGACGATCCTGCCGGTCTTCCATGCCTTCTTCAGCTTCGGCACCGTCATCGGTGCGGGGATCGGCGCTCTCGCCGCGCAGCTCGCCGTCGACGTCGCGACCCACGCCGCGATCATGGGCGGGCTGATCGCCGTGATCGCGATCGTCTGCTTCTTCCAGGTCCCGGTGCGCGAGGCCGCCCTCGATCCCGCGGCGCATGAGAAGCCGGCCTTCCGCGTCCGCATGCACACGGCGCTCGAAGCGTGGCGCGAGCCCCGCACCTACCTCATCGGTGTGGTCATGCTCGGCATGTCTTTCGCCGAGGGCGGAGCCAACGACTGGATCGCCCTGGGCACCGAACAGGGTCACGGCTTCGCCGAGGGCACCGGAGCCGTATCCCTGGCCGTGTTCTCGGTCGGCATGACCGTCGTGCGCCTGTTCGGCGGTCCCCTCGTGGATCGCTTCGGCCGCGTCCTGGTCCTGCGCATCCTCGCTGCGACCGCAGCGTCGGGCATCCTGCTGTTCATCCTCGCCCCCACCTTCCCGCTCGTGCTGGTCGGAGCCGCGCTGTGGGGAATCGGCGCATCGCTCGGCTTCCCGCTGGGCATGTCGGCGGCGGCAGACGACCCCGCCAAGGCCGCGGCCAGGGTGAGCGCGGCCGCCACGATCGGCTACATCGCCTTCCTCGGCGGCCCGCCGGTGCTCGGAATCATCAGCGAGCACATCGGTCTGCTCAACACGCTGTTCATCCTGGTCGCGCTGGTCGTGATGTCCGGGCTGTTCTCGGGTGCTGCGCGTCCGCTCCGCGACGACGAGAAGAGCTCGGTCGCGACGGTCGCACAGGGCTGAGCATCAGTCGTCGCGGCCGCGTACGAGCGCGGCCGCATGCGACCGACTGCGTGCGCCGAGCTTGGTGAGCACGTTCGAGACGTGCGTCTTGACCGTGGGGACCGAGATGCGCAGTCGCGCGGCGAGCTGGGCGTTCGACCACCCCTGCAGGATCCCGTCGAGCACGTCCTGCTCCCTGGCCGTCAGCTCGACCATCCCCTCGCGGTGCCTGACCGGTGCCGGCATGGCGGCGATCTCGGCGACGGCGGCGAGCGCTCGTCGCGTCACACGCGGATCGAGCGCGCCTTCGCCCGCCGCGATCGCCCGCACGGCCCTGCCGAGCGTGGGGGCGTCGACCGTCTTGAGGAGGAAGCCGACGGCGCCTGCGCGGATCGCCCCGAACACCAGGTCGTCCTCGTCGAAGCTCGTGAGCACCAGCACGTCGCTCAAATGGCGCTCGACGATCTCCGCCGTCGCCGATATCCCGTCGCGTCCCGGCATCCGCAGATCCATCAGGACCACGTCGGGACGCAGCGCCGCGGCGTTGCGGACGGCGACGTCGCCGTCCGCCGCTTCGCCGACCACCGTGATCCCCTGCGCCTCGAGCATGATGCGCAGCCCCGCCCTGATCGCGCCGTGGTCGTCCGCGAGCAGCACCGTCGGCTCGCTCATGCCGCTGCCTCCGTCGGGATGCGACCTTCCACCGACCATCCACCGGCGACCGGACCGGCAGTGAAGGCGCCCCCCAGCGCGGCGACCCGTTCCCTGAGCATCTGCAACCCCCAGCCCCCATCCGCGGATGCGGACGCTCTGCTCGGCGAGCCACCCCTCGAACGCACCTCGACCCGCACCTCGAGACCGCTCCTGCGGATGATGACGTCGACCTCGGCGCCGCTGGCGTGACGGATGCAGTTGTTCAGTGCCTCCCGCACGATGCGGATGACGGCCTGCTCGAGCGCGGAACCGACATCGTCCACGTGATCGGCGACGAGTCGCACCGTGAGTCCCGCGCGTTCCGCCTCCTGCACGATCCCCTCGAGGTCCCCCCACCGCGGCGAGGACGCGGGACTGCCCTCACCGCGACGGAGCACGGAGATCATCGATCGCAGCGCCGCATGGGCATCGAGACCTGCATCACGCACGGCCTGCAGCGCTTCGCGGTCCCGCGGAGGATCGGGCGGCGTCGACAGGGCGGCCTCCGCGCGGATCGCCATCGCCATCACATGACCGGCCACCACGTCGTGCAGCTCGCGCGCCATGGTCTCGCGCTCCCGTTGCACCGCCTCCACTCGGTCGCGCTCGGCGACGGCTGCGGCATGCTCCGCCCGCTGCCGGTGCAACTCCGCGAGCTCGTGCGCTTGGGAGACCGCCACGGCCCACCAGTAGTCGGTGCCGAAGATCGCTCCGAACTGCACTCCGATGAGGAACGCGACCGGGAACGACACATCGGTGAGCAGCCAGGCGCAGAGGAAGAGGACGACGGTCGCCGCCCCCAGCAGCACCAGCAGCATCCTTCGCCCGCGGGAATCCGCCAGGAAAGCGGCCGTCCACAGGACGTCCAGGAGCACCACGAGGGTCCCGAGGCCACCCACGGTGAGCAGGTCCGCGACGAACAGCAGGGAGACGAGCACGAGCACGGTCACCGGCATGCGCCGCTTGAAGAGGGCGAGCGCACAGGCGGGAAGGGCGAGCACCAGCGCCCACCACGGCGACAGGGGCTCCTGCGGGAGCGAGAACGGCCCCCAGATACCCCGGAATCCGAAGGCCGCCATCACCACGGCGAAGATCGCCATGCCCAGCGGGTCCGCCCACCAACGGTGCCGGCGGTACCAGGCGCCGAATCCGCCTTCGACCTGCTCGTGCATGCCCTCATGCAATCACGACGGCCGCCGCCGCGCATCCGACGAAGGGATGAGTGGTTCTGCGGAGACGGTACTTTCGCCCGATCCGGATCCGTGGAGTGTCCGTGAACGTGGTGGCATGGAACTCTTCGGCGGACTGCCGCTCCCCCTCTCGCTCGCGCTCCTGGCGTTGATCGACGGGCTGAGCGTCGGCACACTCCTCATCCCGGTCTTCCTGCTGCTGCACCCGGGGCGGGTACGCGCCGGGCGGATTCTGCTGTATCTGGGAACCATCGCCGCGTTCTATCTGGTCGTCGGCCTCCTGTTCCTGTGGGGCCTGGTGAACCTCGTCGACGTCGCGTCCGACTTCCTCGCGTCGCCCGCGGGACTGATCGTCCGGCTCGTCGTCGGAGCAGCGCTCCTCATCACGGCATTCGTGATGCCGACCGGCGGCAAGAACGAGAAGAACGCACCGGCGCCCGCACCGCAGACAGCATCCGCGCCTCCGGTGCCGCTTCGGGGAGGGACACCGGGCGCGCAGGATGCGAACGGCTCCCGCCTGGCTCCCCCGGATGCCGCGTCCGCGATCGCGACCGATCCTGCTCCTCGTCCCGGACGCATCACGCGGTGGCGGGAGCGGCTCCTCGACCCGCGCACCCGCGGCACCGCAGTGATGGCCGTCGCCATCGCCGCAGGGCTCGTCGAGATCGCCACCATGCTGCCGTACATCGTGGCGATGACCATGCTCGCGGATGCCGGCATCGACACGCCGCTGCGCGTGCTCTCGCTCGCGGGATACTGTGCGCTGATGATCCTGCCCGCGGTCGTGCTGCTCGTGCTGCGGATGGTGGCCGCTCCACTCGTGCAACGGCCGCTCGAACGCTTCGCCACCTGGATGGAGCGCACCGGGGCGGAGAACACCGCCTGGATCATCGGCATCATCGGGTTCCTCATCGCCCGTTCCGCCGCCACCGAACTCGGCCTCTTCGAGGCGATCGGTTCGTTCCTCGACCGGTGACCGGCACACCCTCCGGGTGCGACCGCGCAGCGCTCCCGACGAAGTAGGCTCGACGAGTGCGTCTCGTCATCGCCCGCTGCTCGGTCGACTACACCGGTCGGCTCAATGCCCATCTTCCGCTCGCCACGCGTCTGCTCGTGCACAAGGGCGACGGGAGTCTGCTCGTGCACTCCGACGGCGGCAGCTACAAGCCGCTGAACTGGATGAGTCCCCCGTGTTCTCTCTCGAACGAGACTCCGGGTGAGGAAGAGGCGAGCGCCGGCGTCGTCGAGGTCTGGCGGGTCACCCACAAGAAGACCGGTGACGCGTTGCGCGTGCAGATCTACGAGATCATCCATGACACCTCACACGAGTTGGGCATCGACCCCGGACTGCAGAAGGACGGCGTCGAGGCAGACCTTCAGCGACTTCTCGCGGAGCAGGTCGAGCGCATCTCCGAGGGTGCGACGCTCGTGCGCCGCGAGTACCCGACGGCGATCGGGCCGGTCGACCTGCTGGTGCGCGATGCCGACGGCGCGGCGATCGCCGTCGAGATCAAGCGCCGCGGCGACATCGACGGCGTGGAGCAGCTGACCCGCTACCTCGAGCTGCTCGGCCGCGATCCACATCTCTCCCCCGTCCAGGGTGTCTTCGCCGCCCAGGAGATCAAGCCGCAGGCGCGTGTACTCGCCGAGGATCGGGGCATCCGCTGTCTGGTGCTCGACTACGACGACATGAAGGGAATCGAGTCGGGCATCCCCCGCCTGTTCTGAGCAGACGGTCTCAACGGACGGGGATGAGCCGCGGCGTCGGCCCCTCCAGACGCGCGATCGCGATCTTCACCTCGAAGATCTCCTGCTCGACTCGATCGAATCGCGCATCCACGCGGTCGAATCGCGATTCGAGACTCGCGAACCGTGCGCTGAACTTCGCATCCTGCGCATCGAACCGTGCGTCGAGTCGTGCGTCCTGCGCCGCGAAACGCGCATCGAACCGCGCATCGAACTTCGCATCCTGCGCATCGAACCGTGCATCGAGCCGAGCGTCCTGCGCCGCGAAACGCGCATCCATCCGGTTGATCGTCCAGCCGAATCCCCCGATGATCGCCACCAGCAGCGTCGCGGCCGTGGCCAACATCGCGATGATCTCCACCGACACGTACATACCCCCATACTGACTCGCACATCCGCCGTTGTCACGACCTTATATGGGGACACAGAGTGCTCACATGAGACGTGGATAAGCCCTGTTCGTGCACACCTGTGCAGGAAAGGCGACCGTCCTCTTCCGGGCCATAGGGTGGAGGGGTGCCTCACTCCCCTTACTCCTGCGTGCTGTGGGACGTCGACGGCACCATCGTCGACGCGTCCGTCGGCATCCTTCGCCGGCTCGACATCGCGCTCACGCACTTCGGCCACCCCGCGCCCACGCGCGAGCAGCTGGTGCACTGGATCGGGCCGCCCATGTTCCAGTCCTTCCAGGACCAGGCGGGAATGACCCCGGAGCAGTCCGCCGAGGCCGTGGCCTTCTACCGCACGCTCGGGAAGGCCGACGGCTACACGACCGATGTCGCGACCTATCCGGGCGTCGTCGAGCTCATCAACGAGCTGCACGCCGCCGGGGTGCCGCAGGCGACCGCCAGCTCGAAGCCCGAGAACCAGGTCGATGCCCTCGTCGATCACTTCGGCCTGCGCCCCGCGTTCTTGACCACAGTCGGCGCGACCCCCGACGAGTCGACTCTCGCCTCGAAGACCGACATCGTCGCCGAGGCGCTTCGTCGGCTGCGCGCGCTCGGCGCCGACACGTCACGACCGGTTCTGGTCGGTGACCGCCATCACGACGTGGAAGGCGGGAACGCCAACGACGTCCCCGTCATCTTCGTCGAGTGGGGCTTCAGCGACAGACACGAAGGCGATGACGCCGCGTTCCGAGCGGCCTCGGTCGCAGAATTGCGCGCGCTGCTGCTGAGCTGACCCCACCTCCTCCCGCTGACGGGTATCAGCCGAAGCGGCGCTGAGAACCTCAGAAAGCACAGAACTCCCCGCCGGATGACGCATCGGGGACGCGATCCGGTGGGGAGTTCTGTGTCGCGCCCGTCTCAGACGGGGCGGATGTTCTCTGCCTGCAGGCCCTTCGGACCCTGCGCCACATCGAACTCGACTCGCTGGTTCTCTTCGAGAGACCGGTAGCCGGATGACTGGATGGCGGAGTAGTGCGCGAAGACGTCAGCGCCTCCGTCGTCGGGGGAGATGAAGCCGAAGCCCTTCTCCGAGTTGAACCACTTGACCGTGCCCTGGGTGCTCATGTACTGCCTGTTCTGCTGATGAAGAAGCCGACGCAGGGATGCCCCGACATCGCTAACGCTAGTGGAGGAGGCCCCGAGCGGAATAGCCGCTGCAAGAAGGTAATCCAAATGTTGCACGAGCGGCATCCGCCCGTCATGCGTCGCTTCGCGACCCGCACGGCGCCTGAGGCGCCCGGAAAATGGTGTGGCCCTCACCGCGGGGGGAGCGATGAGGGCCGAAGACGACCGGAGGGTGCGTCAGGAACAGCTTAGCTCCTTTCCGACGCTCTTGTCCCCCTTTTGGGGGACAAATCTGAACTTCGGTGCGAGACTGGACGATAGCGGCCCCCTCGAGTAGCCCATTGGGGACTGAACTACTCGAGAGGGCCCAATCGCATGCACGGATCGTCTGCCCCTGGGGAGGGCCGCCGTCTCCTGGGGAGAGACGGAGACGATCAATCCCCGTGTGCATGCACCTTCACCATAGGGGAGGATGCACGATGTCGCCACGGACTCTCGTCCACGCGATATCGGAGAAGGTCGGGGTACTGATCCCGCAGGGATCGCAGGTTTCGGGCGGAGACGGGACGCACAGCACGGAGGCACCTCCGTCGTCCTCTCTCCCCCGAATCCGCGGGCTCCGTCACTCGCGAGTAGCCTGATGCGGTGACTCTGCTCAACAAGGACATGACGCTGTGCATCTCGCTCTCCGCACGGCCCAGCAACAACGGCACGCGCTTCCACAACCACCTCTATGAGGCGCTCGGGCTCAACTGGATCTACAAGGCGTTCGCCCCCACCGATCTCGGCCAGGCCATCGCGGGCGTCCGCGGGCTCGGGATCCGCGGCTGCGCGGTCTCGATGCCCTACAAGGAAGACGTCATCGCCCTGGTCGACCGGATGGATCCCTCGGCGAGCGCGATCGACTCGGTCAACACCATCGTCAACGACAACGGTGTGCTCACCGCCCACAACACCGACTACTCGGCGATCGCTCAGCTCATCGAACGCGAGCACCTGGATCCTGCGAGCTCGGTGCTGCTGCGTGGGTCGGGCGGCATGGCCAAGGCGACCGCGGCAGCATTCCGGGACGCCGGCTTCTCGCGCGTGACCATCGTCGCCAGGAACGAGGAGAGCGGACGTGCGTTGGCGGACCTGTACGGATTCGACTGGTCGGCGGAGGTCGGCGAGGCCACGGCCGACGTGGTGGTCAACGTGACCCCGATCGGCATGGCCGGGGGCGCGGAGGAGCACGCGCTCGCGTTCCCCGAGGAGACGATCGCACGCGCGTCCGTGGTCTTCGACGTGGTCGCGCTTCCCGCCGAGACTCCGCTGATCGCCGCGGCTCGCACAGCGGGGAAGACCCTGATCACAGGAGCAGAGGTCGCGACGCTGCAGGCATTGGAGCAGTTCGTGCTCTACACCGGCATCCGACCGTCCGCCGAGCAGGTGCGCGATGCCGAGGAGTTCATGCGCGCAGGGAACGCCTGACGGCGAAGAGGGGAGTGGTGCGTCCATGAAGACGATCGGTGTCCTGGGCGGCATGAGCTGGGAGTCGTCACTGGAGTGGTACCGGCTGGCGAACGAACGGGTGCGCGCGCAGCGCGGTGGCCACCACTCCGCTCGCATCCTGTTGGACTCGCTCGACTTCGCGGAGATCGAGGCGATGCAGGCGCGTGGCGACTGGGACGCCGCGGGTGATCTGCTGGCGTCGCGCGCCGCAGCGCTGGAGGGTGCCGGTGCGGAGCTTCTCGTGCTCGCCACCAACACGATGCATCTGGTCGCCGACCGCATCCGAGCGGCGGTCGGCATCCCGTTCCTGCACATCGCCGATCCCGCAGGTGAGGCGATCACCGCCGCGGGCCTGCAGACCGTCGGGCTTCTGGGCACGGCCTTCACGATGGAGCAGCCGTTCTACGCAGAACGGCTCGCGCGGCACGGTGTCCGCACACTCGTCCCCGGCGCCGACGATCGCGCGCTTGTGCACGCCGTCATCTACGACGAGCTCGTGCACGGTGTCATCCGCGACGAGTCCCGTCGACGTTACGCGGAGGTGATCGAGCGCCTGGTGGGCGACGGCGCAGAGGGGATCGTCCTCGGCTGCACCGAGATCGAGCTGCTCATCTCCTCCGGCAATGCACCGGTACCCGTGTTCCCGACGACGGCGCTGCATGTGGATGCCGCGGTCGCCCTCGCTCTCGGCGGCGACGCCGCGGCCGATCGAGCGGACTCAGTCGGCGTGCCCCTGCGCGAGGTATGACAGGCGGTGGAGCGTCTCGGCATTGCGCCAGCGCAGGATCGGGGCGGTCAGGAACCGCGGGATCAGCGCCGCGGGCCCTGCGACGGGCTCCTCGTCGATGCGCACCTGACAACCGGAGGGGGTCGTGCGTGCTCGCAGCGTGACCGTCGCCTCGCCCATCGGCCAGCCGCGCGCCCTGAGCACGACCCGCCGCGGCGGATCCCACTCGCGCACCTCGGTCGTGTCGTCGAGCAGCACGGGCCAGACCCCGACGGAGTGATGCAACTGCGCCGCCACCGCCGGCCACGTCTCGTCGACGTCTCTCATGCGGGAAGCTCCGACCACCCATGCGGGGTAGAGCCAGCCGTTCGCGAGCACGCGGAACACGTCATCCGTCGTGCACGCCAGGTCACGGGTGTTCGTCGCCATGTCTCCTCCTTGCAGCGCCGTCCATTTGCAGCACCGTCTGTTTGCAGCGCCGTCTGCTCCTGCGGAGTCATCCTGCGCGGCATCCAGGCGCCAAGGGGACCCGCTTGACATCGCGGATCCGACGGAGATAGCACACTCCGATCCGGAGCGCTCCCCCCTGGAGGGATCAGGCGGCGCCTGGCACCGTCGGAGCATGTTGCAAAGACTGAGCTCACGCGTGGTGCAGGCCGTCACCGCGGTCGTCCACGACGATTCGCCCTCGCTCCTCACCCGGGGCTACGACTTCGGCGCACGCATCTGGCGGCGTGCGGAGCCCGGTGCACGGTCGGCTCCGATGCGACTGCTCGGAGACGACGCGGTGTTCGTGCGGGGAGTCGAGGGCATCGACCTGTTCTATGACGAGTCGCGCATCGCCCGCCACGGCGCCATGCCGAAGATCGTCCAGGAGACGCTGTTCGGACACGGGTCCGTGCACAGCCTGGACGGGTCGGCGCACCGACACCGCAAAGCGACGTTCGTGGAGGTGGCCTATGAGGATGCGCAGGTCGCGCGCCTGACTGCCTGGCTGGAGCGCGAGTGGAGAGTGGAGGAGGACGCCTGGCTCGATGGGGGAACCCGCAGTGCGTACGACGCGGCGGTCGGCGCCTTCGGCCGCGCGATCATGGGCTGGGCCGGGCTGCCGGGTACACCGGCAGCGAAGACCCGATGGGCGGCTCGGCTGGCGCAGATCGTCGACGGCTTCGGTGTTCCCTACTCACCCGAGTACGTGGCCGCCTTCGTGAACAGGATGTGGTCCGATCGGCATGCGGAGCGACTCATCGATGCCGTCCGATCTGGCTCACTGCACGCCGAAGAAGGCACAGCCCTGGCCGAGTGGGCCGACCACCGCGATCAGGACGGCTCGTTGCTCCCTGCCCGCCTCGCCGGCATCGAACTGCAGAACAGCATCCGCCCGATGATCGCCGCGGCGCGTTTCGTGGCCTTCGCGGCCAAGGAACTGCACGACAGGCCCGAATGGCGCGAGCGGATCGCCGCCGAGACCGTCGAACGGAATGCGCTGGTGAGCGGGCCTCTGGCCGTGATGTTCGCGCAGGAGGTGCGGCGCACCGCTCTGTTCGTGCCCATGCTGCCCGGGCGCGCGATCGTCGACATCGAGATCGGCGACGTGCGGGTGCCGGCAGGCGGGCGCGTGGTGCTCGACATCCTCGGCACCGACACCGACGAGCAATCGTGGGCCCACCCGCATCGATTCGCACCCGAGCGGTTCACCGACGTCGAAAATCACGAGTCGATCCGCACCTTCATCCCGCAGGGCGGTGCCGACGTCGCCACCGGGCACCGCTGCCCCGGCGAGAAGCTCGTGATCGCCGGCCTCTCTGCGGCGATCGCCGTGCTGAGTGATCCGCGTCTCGACATCCTCGACACCGGACTCGAGGTGAACCGGCGACGACTGCCGACCAGACCCGCATCGGGCGGAGCGGTGCGCAAGAGCGGATCGACCCGCGGCTGTCCGTTCCACTGAGACGCGCGTCCGCACGTCAAGAGGCAGCTGTCAACCCGGTGGCCGGTCGCCCTGGGAGCGACGAGCGTGGCGCGGACGAACGAAGACCAAGGATCGGAGGACATCATGAAGGCATTGACCTGGCAGGGCAAGCGCACGGTGACGGTGGAGGAGGTTCCCGATCCGGTCATCCAGCAGCCGGAGGATGCGATCATCCGGGTCACGTCCTCGGCGATCTGCGGTTCCGACCTGCATCTGTACGAGCTGCTGGGCCCGTTCCTCGATCGCGGCGACATCCTGGGCCACGAGCCGATGGGAGTCGTCGTCGAGGTGGGTGCGGACGTGAAGACGCTCGCCGTGGGAGACCGTGTCGTCATCCCGTTCAACATCGCGTGCGGAGAATGCTACCTGTGTCGACGCGGCTTCCAGTCGCAGTGCGAGACCACCCAGGTGCGCGAGTACGGCAGCGGAGCCGCCCTCTTCGGGTACACGAAGCTGTACGGGCAGGTCCCCGGCGGGCAGGCGGAGTATCTGCGGGTGCCCCTCGCCGACTACAACCACATCCCCATCGCGAGCGACCTGCCCGATGAGCGGTATCTGTTCCTCAGCGACATCCTTCCCACGGCGTGGCAGGGAGTGGAGTATGCACAGGTGCCGGACGACGGAACCCTCGTGGTGATGGGGCTCGGTCCGGTCGGACAGTTCGTCTCCCGCATCGGACGGCACCGGGGGCACCGGGTGCTCGCGGTCGATCCGGTGCCGGAGCGTCGCGCCATGGCGGAACGCCACGGCATCGAGACGTTCGACCTCACCGACACGATCGTGGATGAGCTGCGGGACCTGACCGACGGGCGCGGCGCCGATTCGGTGGTGGATGCCGTCGGGCTCGAGGCTCACGGCAACGCGGGCGTCGAGTTCGTGCAGAAGGCGGTGGGCGTACTCCCGGATCCGGCGGGACGACAGCTGCTCGACAAGGCGGGTGTCGATCGTCTGGCCGCCGTCTACGCCTCCATCGACACCGTTCGCCGCGGAGGGACCGTATCGCTGAGCGGGGTGTACGCGGGCGACGCCGACATCATGCCGATGAAGACGCTGTTCGACAAGCAGATCACCCTGCGCATGGGGCAGTGCAACGTGAAGAACTGGGTGGATGAGCTGGTGCCCCTGGTCGAGGACATCGCCGACCCGCTCGGTGTGATGGACCTCACCACGCACAGTGCGCCCCTCGACGACGCGCCTGAGCTGTACCGAACCTTCCAGAAGAAGGAAGACGGCTGCATCAAGGTGGTGCTGCGCCCGTCGACGGTGTGACGCGAGCCTGACAGCCGCGATTGACAGACGCGGCTGTCAATCGTGGGACGGAGACCTCAGGCCCGGCGGCCGGGGTCTCCGTCTTCGCGATTCCCCTCGTCGACATCGGGTCGACGGGTGCCGATACCCGGGTCGTCGTTGTGTGTCGACTCGTCAGGCACCGTCGAGCGGGATCCGGGTTCGACCCCGACCGCCGACGCGGCACCGGAGTCGGCACCCGCTCCTCCGGCCGGTACGTCACCCGGGTCCGCTGGCCGGTCGCCCCCGCGCTCGGCGAGGTGCTGGGCGATCCGGGATTCGGCGTCGCCCTCGACCGGCGAGGTCGCCGCCTCCGGACGCGTTCCCTCGCTCCCGCTCATTCGGTGCCGTCCCTGAGGTCGGTGGGAGCGTCACCGCTGTGGCCCGCGCCCTCGTCTTCCGGAGTGAGGTCCCCCTGGCCCTCTTCGCCCAGCTCCGCCTCGATCGGGTCTTCGCCCTGCGTCTCCGGCTGCTCGCCTTCGGTGGGATACACGTCGGGATTCGACATCCTGCACTCCTCTCGTCGGGAGGACCAGGGTGGAACGGAATCCGCGGGTCCGCAGGACCGTTGACACCCGGACGACGGGCGACTAATCCCGAACACGGAGAACGTGAGCAACCTTGGTTGACAGCGCGGGGATGAGCAACGTAGGTTGACAGCATGGAATCCCTCGAGGTCGCACAGATCGCTGCAGACACCACCGATCCCCGAGCAGGGCTGCGCGCGGTCGCATCTCTGCGCCGACTCGCGGATGCGCTCGAACTGCGGCAAGTCGAAGCCGCGCTGCGGTCCGGCATGAGCTGGCAGTCCATCGCCGACGCCCTGGGAGTGACCCGCCAGGCCGTGCACAAGAAGCACTCGAAGCGGATCGATCCGTCCATCGAGATTCCGCGGAGGGGATGATGAGCCGATTGGTGCAGGCGGCTGCCACGATGCACACCTTGTCGCTGGCCTCTATGGAAGAGGCCTCACGCTTCGGGGTGCGTGATACCGACATCGATCATCTTCTGCTCGCTCTGACAATCGATCCCGACACGGGTGGTCAGATCCTGCGCGGCATGGGTGCCGGGCTCGACACGGCCCGCGCGGCCGTCGCGGCTCAGCACGCCGCTCAGCTCGAATCCGTGGGCGTCGCCACAGGTGTGGACGAGCCAGGCCGCATCGTCTTCCATGAGACCTCGGGGTACGAGTGGACGGACCGGGCGCTCGCGGTGTGGACCGCGGCGTCGAGTGGCGACCGCCGCGGCGACTCCGCAGCGGTGCTGCGCGCGCTCGTGGATGAGCCGAGCGGTCTCGTCGAAGAGATCCTGCGACGACTCGATGTCGACCCGGACGCGCTGAGATCTCGCCTCGACGACACGCGGGTCGTCGATCCCGCGCGAACAGACAGGATCGATGAGAACAGCTTCTCCGCTAAGCGTTCGATCTTCGTCCCCGCCCCCATCGAGCACGTGTGGGAGTTGCTGTCGTCGGCCTCCCGCATTCCCGAGTGGGATCACGGGGTGGGCGAGGTGGGCTCAGCGATCGCACCCACCGGCCCTTGGGAGGCACGGACGATCACCGTCCGCAACGGCAAGAACGTGTCCGTCAAAGACACCTACGTACGTCAGCGGATCTTCCTGGACCGGTTCGAGGACCGCGCATTCGTAACCTGGCGCTTCACCTATCCGGACGCGAGTGTCGACACGTCACGGGTGCTCGCATTCGCGCTCGAACATGCCGCTGGGGGAATACAGATCCATGTGACGCTCACGTGGGAGGTCAGGGGACCCCGACGAGGAATTCTGCACAGCATCCGGCGTCGCGTGCTCCGCCCCGTCCGGCGGCCGGTCGCGCACGTCCTCACCTACTTCCAGCTCACCCAGACCGAGAGCGGCATCACGCGCGTGTTCCGCTGAAACCCCGGGTGGGCGCATCGCGCAGAACTCGCCGACGCGCCCACCGGGTCGAGTCCGCTCAGCCCTTCGCGCCCTTGCGGGGCTTGATGAACTCGGCCGGCGCGTTCTTCTCGCGCTTCGCGGCTCGCTTCTCCTTGAGTGTGAGCTGCGGTGCCTTCTTGGTCTTTCCGGACATGGTGTCTCGCTTCCCCTTCAGTGGCTGGCGTAACCTCCGACCATAGTGAGAATCCAGGGGAAGTCAAATTTCCTTTTGACCGGGAAATTTCCATCACTGACCGCCAGTGCGGCCCAGTCCTTCGAGACCGCATAGGTTCCGAGCACCGGCGCCGCACCCGGCTGTGCGCCGTCGTCGAGGAGAAGGAGGACGTAGCCCGACTCCTGCGCCGCCCGCCCCCATCCCCGTGGCAGGTCGCTGATGCGATCGGCGAGGAGGGTCGGCCCAACACCGAAACCGTGAAGGTCACGCACCATCAGACTCCGGTCGCCTTGGAAAGCGACGCCGACACGATCGAACGCCCCGAGCGGCCCATCGAAGGGTGGCTCGAGGAGGCTCCATCCGCGCTCACGCAGATGCTCCGTCATACGCTCCGGATCCCCGTCGCCCATCCGGAAGCGCATCGCAGCGATCGCGACCCCGACTCCATCCAGAACGAGGAAGGTGCATTCCGATCTCGGAATGGAAGCATGCTGCCGCCGTGCACGTCGCACCGCGGCGATGCCGACGACGACAACAAAGGCCCCGAACGCTCCCGGAAAACCGCCCAACAGGAAGCCGAGCGCGACGCCGCACGCGGCGAGTGCGTGCGCCGCGCTCGGACGCCAGCGGTCAGCCTTCTCGGGAGTCGGCATTCCCGCTGTCCACGGCCTCGTGCTCGGATCGTTCATCAACGGTCTTCTCCGGCTCCCCGTAGTGCCCGTGCCCCGCGTCGACCGCGTCTAGATCTGCCTGCGTGAGCGGCACCAGACGGTCTTCGAAGAACCACCGGGATACGGCCGAGCGCACGTTCTCGGTCCACGGGATGCGACCCTTCGCGTTCGGACGCACCACGAGCGGCTCGTAGATGTCGACGTCGATGAGCTTCCAGCGGTCGTACTCGTCGACGGGCTGGTGCACCTCGACGAACTCGCCGCCGGGGAGGCGGACGATACGGCCCGACTCGAAGCCGTGCAACACGATCTCGCGGTCCTTCTTCTGCAGCGCGATGCAGATGCGCTTGGTGATGAAGTAGCCGAGGATAGGTCCGAGGAACAGCAGCGCCTGCAGCGTGTGGATGACGCCTTCCATCGTGAGCATGAAGTGCGTCGCGATGAGGTCGGAGGATGCGGCAGCCCACAGCACGGCGTAGAAGATGACGCCTGCGACGCCGATCGCGGTGCGGGTGGCCGCGTTGCGGGGGCGCTGTGCGATGTGGTGCTCGCGCTTGTCGCCGGTGACCCACGCCTCGATGAAGGGGTAGATCGCGACCGTCACGATGAACAGCCCCATCACGGCGACCGGGACGATGATGCCGAACGACCAGGTGCGATCGAACATCACGACATCCCAGTTGGGGGGTGCGAGCCGAAGCGCACCGTCGGCGAACCCGATGTACCAGTCCGGCTGCGTGCCGGCCGAGATCGGCGAGGGGTCGTAGGGACCGTAGATCCAGAACGGCAAGATCTGGAAGAAGGTGCCGAGCACCACGATCACCCCGAACACGATGAAGAAGAAGCCACCCATCTTCGCCGCGTACACCGGCATCATCGGGTAACCCACGACGTTGTCGTTCGTGCGGCCGGGGCCGGCGAACTGCGTGTGCTTGTTGATGATCATGAGCATCAGGTGCACCACGATCAACGCGATCACCAGCATCGGAAGGATGAGGATGTGCAGCGTGTAGAGACGGCCGATGATGTCGGTCCCCGGGAACTCGCCGCCGAACAGCATGAAGGAGGTCCAGGTGCCGATCAGGGGGAGGCCCTTGATCATGCCGTCGATGATGCGCAGTCCGTTGCCGGAGAGCAGATCGTCAGGGAGCGAGTAGCCCGTGAAACCCTCCGCCATCGCGAGGATGAACAACACGAATCCGATCACCCAGTTGAGCTCGCGCGGCTTGCGGAATGCGCCCGTGAAGAACACTCGGAGCATCTGAAGACCGATGCCTGCCACGAAGACGAGCGCTGCCCAGTGGTGGATCTGCCGCACCAGGAGTCCTCCGCGGATGTCGAACGAGATGCGCAGCGCCGAGTCGAAGGCCGCCGTCATCTCCATCCCGCGCATCGGTGCGTAGGCGCCGGTGTAGTGGGTCGGCACCATCGACGCCTGGAAGAAGAACGTGAGGAACGTGCCGGAGATGAACACCACGACGAACGCCCACAGAGCGATCTCGCCGAGCATGAATGACCAGTGGTCGGGGAAGACCTTTCGGCTCAGCTCCTTCAGGAGTCCGGAGACGCTGGTGCGCTCGTCGAGGTAGTTCGACGCGGCACCGACGAAGCGTCCGCCCAGAGGCGGCTCCTTCTTCTGCGCGGTCTGATCCAGAGTCGGAGACTCACGTGACATGGTTCGGTCCTCTTCGGTGGTGGCGGGCCAGGGAGCTCTGAGGCTGCGCATGCAGGAACGCGCGCGACCGATCGGTAGCGCGAGACGTCCGCCGACGGGCGCGACGAAGAGGCGTCCACGGGGGACGGCGAGCGGGATTCAGGGTGGTTCCACACGCACCTGGCAACACGGGACGACCTTCTGGTCAGTCTTGTCGCTGTGCGGGTACTGCGCCCTCGTCCGCCGGTTCAGGAACGAACCTGCCGCCAAGCTATCAGACAACGGACGGCTCCACGGGATCGGCCATCGTCGGACCGTGTTTGCTACCCTGGAGAGGACACGACGGCGGGGGACGACCTCCGACGGTGAGACAGACCGGGGACGACCCCGACAGGAGTCTCCCGTGAACCACCCATCCGCCTGGCCGGTTTGGATCGCATCCCGCGAACCCCGTACCGCCCGCGCCACACTCGTGCTGTGCAGCGCTTCGTTCGCGATGGTCAGCGCTGCGGCCCTCAGCGTCGGCCCGCAGGGGATCTGGCTCGAACTACTCCTCTCGACGGGATTCCTCGCGTGGGCGACCGCGCAATGGGTATGCGTAGAGCACCGTCGACGTCGCGAATCGGCGTTCCGCCGCGACGTGGAGCGCTACATCCGCATGCTCTCCGAGTCCTCCGCTCCGGAGTGACAGATCGCCGTCGTTCGCGAGGCCACCGCCGCGACCGACCGCGTACCATCAGATGCAGTGCGCTGACTCAGCGCCGCGGCCGGGACGACCCGGTCGTGTTCATCATTCGGGGACGGCCCCACCCGAAGGAGTCCGGCGATGTCACGCACGGAACTGAAGACGTTGATCGGCCCGACGGATATCGTCCGCGTCGTCCTGGGATGGGGAGCCTTCGCCGCCCTCCTTCTCCTCCACCCGGTACTGGAGCCTCCCGTGCCCACCCCGGTGCTCGTCATCGCGCTCGCGGTCATCATCGCGGTGATCCTCGTCTGCGCGTTCGGCGTCGTGAAGCAAGCGGAAGCCCTCGCGCACCGCCTCGGAGACCCCTACGGCTCGCTCGTCCTCACGCTCTCGATCGTCATGATCGAGGTGATCCTGATCTCGGCCGTCATGCTCGGACCAGGCGAGCACGCGACCATCGCCCGCGACTCGGTCATGGCCGTCGCGATGATCATCCTCAACCTCGTGATCGGGCTCGCCCTCCTCGTCGGCGGACTCCGCCACCGCGGCATGGCCCACAACCGCACCGGCACCTCCGCGTACCTGTCCATGCTGGTCGTGCTCGTCGCGCTCGCCTTCGGCCTCCCCGCCCTGATCGGCACGGACGGGTCCTACACGGTGGCGCAGGAGATCCCGATCATCGTGCTCACCCTCGCGCTCTACGCGTTCTTCCTCTATCGGCAGATGGGCGCGCAGGCGGGCGATTTCACCGAAGTCGACCCGGTTCTGCTGCAGAGCCCGCAACGCCAGGAGAACACGGAGGAGAACAGCGGGATCCGTGAGGTTCTCGCCGAGCATCGCACGGAGGTCCTCGTCCGGCTCGCCCTGCTGGTGGTCACCGTCATCCCGATCGTGCTCCTGTCCCACGACATGGCGGCACTGCTCGACGACGGGCTGGGCCGCCTCGGCGCTCCGGTCGCCCTCGCCGGCGTGCTCATCGCGGGCATCGTGTTCCTTCCCGAGTCGATCACCGCGGTCCGCGCCGCTCTGGGCGGAGAAGCTCAGCGCGTCACCAACCTCTGCCACGGTGCGCTCGTCTCGACGGTCGGACTCACGATCCCCGCCGTGCTGATCATCGGCATGTTCACCGGCCAGACGGTCGTGCTCGCGGAGTCTCCGGCGAACCTGTTGATGCTCGGCGTCACACTGCTGCTGTCGGTGACGACCTTCGCCGCGAAGCGCGTGACGGCGATGCACGGCGCCGCACACCTGGTGACTTTCGGGGTCTACCTCGTGGTCCTCTTCCGCTGACCTCCGAAGCGGAGTGCCCCGGAGTCACGTTCCGGGAGCTGCGCCGTCCAGGCGCAGAGGGGTCAGCGGCGCGGCACTGCAGACGGCGACGCGCCCTGGCCCCGGCTCGCACAACGGCTCGTTGAGATACTCGAACTCACCGTGTGTGACGGTACGCACGCAAGTACCGCACACTCCGACACGGCATTCGCTCGGCCAGTCGAGACCCGCACTTTCGGCGGCATTCAACAGGCTTCCCGCCGCGGGCTCCCACACGAAGGAGCCCGCAGCCGAATCGACGCGCAACGGGACGTCGGCGCGAGGCACGCGCGGCGGCCCCCACTCCGAACTCGCCGGAGAGGAGAAGAGGTCGACGTGGACGCGCTCGGGAGCGAACCCCGACTGCACGAGCAGGGCGCGCATGGCGGCAGCGAAAGTCGGCGGACCGCATACCGAGGCATCCGCTTGCTCGAGATCCAGGTCGGCCACGATGGACGCCAGGGCCGTGGCATCGATCGAGTCGCGGCGGGCTATCGCGAATGCCCGGTCCCCGCGGAGACCACGACCGGGATCGAGACGAACGGGGTCGCGTGCCGGCACGCCGGAGAGTCCCTTCACCGGATAGCGCACGATGCTGTCGATGGAACCTCGGCTCCTGGTCATGAACGTCCCTTTCCCCTGCTCTGACGATCGATCAGCATCATCGGCTCTCGGATCGTCCCCACCCTCGGTATTCCGGCATTGGATCTCGCGGTCGTCTCCGCTCGCGAGTGCACGGATCCGTGCCGACGTCTTCCGGCCGTGATATTTTTGGCATAGGCCAAAAATATCACGGCGCCGGAACCGGCACGGAGGGAGCATCATGACCACCAAAATCGCCATCAACGGCTTCGGTCGCATCGGACGGAACTACTTTCGAGCCCTGCTCGCGAAGCGATCGGATCTCGAGGTGGTCGCCGTCAACGACCTCACCGACACGCGCACGCTCGCGCACCTGCTCAAGTACGACGCGGCGAACGGCACCCTGGCCGGACCCGTGCAGCATGATGAGGCGCACCTCTTCGTCAACGGACAGGCGATCCGCGTGTTCTCGGAGCGCGATCCGCTACGCCTGCCCTGGGCCGAGCTCGGTGTCGACATCGTGATCGAGTCCACCGGGCTCTTCACGAAGGCGGAACTCGCCGCGAAGCACGTGGAGGCAGGAGCCCGGAAGGTGATCATCTCGGCCCCGGCCACCGGTGACGACGGAACCTTCGTCCTGGGCGTGAACGAGCACACCTACGATCCCGAACGGCACCACATCATCTCGAACGCCTCCTGCACGACGAACTGCCTCGCCCCTGTGGCCAAGGTGTTCCACGAAGCGTTCGGGATCGAGGCCGGACTGATGACGACCGTGCACGCGTACACCGCCGACCAGAACCTTCAGGACGGCCCGCACTCCGACCTGCGGCGCGCGCGCGCCGCAGGAGTCAACATCGTGCCGACCAGCACCGGGGCGGCCAAGGCGATCGGCCGTGTCATCCCCGAGTTGGAGGGCAAGCTCGACGGCTTCGCGCTGCGGGTGCCGGTGCTCACGGGATCCATCACCGACCTCACGGTCACCGCCTCGCGGCCCGTGACTGTGGATGAGGTGAAGGCCGCGTACCGCGCCGCCGCCGAAGGCCCGCTCAAAGGGATCCTCCGTTACACCGAGGAGGAGATCGTCTCCGCCGACATCGTCGCCGACCCGCACTCGTCGATCCTCGACGCCGGACTCATCCGGGTCATCGGCGATCAGGTGAAGGTCTCGGCCTGGTACGACAACGAGTGGGGGTACTCGAACCGCCTGGCAGACCTCACCGAGTATGTCGCCGAGCGGCTGCCGGCACGCGAGGAGGACGCGCGTGCCTGAGTCGACCATCGACACGGCGGCGTTCACCCTCGACGTGTCGGAATGGGTGAACAGCGCTCCGGTCAGCCCGGAATCGCTCCACGGACGGGTGGTGGTGGTCGAGGCCTTCCAGATGCTGTGTCCCGGATGCGTGAGCCACGGACTTCCCCTCGCTCAGCGCCTCCACGGCATGTTCGACCGCAGCGAGCTCGTGGTCCTGGGGCTTCACACCGTGTTCGAACATCACGAGGTCATGGGAAGGGAGGCGCTCGAGGTGTTCCTGTCGGAGTACCGTATCGAGTTCCCCGTGGCGATCGACCGCCCGATCGACGGTCAGGCCATCCCCGCCACCATGCAGCACTACGGCCTCAGAGGAACGCCGTCGATGATGATCGTCGACAGGGAGGGGCGCGTGCGGCAGATCGCGTTCGGCGCCGTGGACGAGCTGGCGCTCGGGACGTATCTGGGGCGACTCCTCGCCGAGCAGACTCCATACTCCGCCCCGTCGATCTCCGGCGGGGCGGAGCGGACCGGGGAGTCCTGCGACGTCGACGGTTCGTGCACCTGACGCCCAGGGCTAGCTCACGGCACCTCGCCGACGACGGATCAGGACCGCTCCCGCGAGGAGCAGCAGCACCCCGATACCGGCCAGCAGCGACGCGGAGGCTCCGTCCACCCCTGTCGTCGGGAGCCCGCCGCCACCGTCCGGTAGCGGGCCGGGGGGCACGACCGGGTCGGGGGGCAGGATCGGGTACACATTGGTGATGGACGCCGTCTGGGTCGTCGGCGGCTCTGCGTCCGCCACCGAGGGTGTCGTGATCGTCACGGTCTGACCGTCTCCGAGTCGGGACTGCTCGCCGTGGGCTCCGACGTCTCCGACCTCCGAGACCACACAGGTCGAGCCCAGTGGCAGAGCGTCGAGCCGCCCCTTCAGCTGGCTCTGCTCCGAGACGGTGATGATCCCGCCGGCGGGGAGCGCCAAGGGAACTCCCGCGACCGAGCATTCGAGTCGGAAGTCGAAGGTGGTGGGCGCCCGCCCTGTGTCGCCGACCACGACCTTCTGCACCGCGAGATCGCCGTCCTGCAGCAGGACCCCGGCCTGCACAGGGGCCACCGAGTACTCCCGGCCCCCGGCGTCGGTCCCCACGGCGCCCATCTGGTTCCATGCGATGCCGCCCGCGTCGGGGACGGCGATCGGGGCGAGGTCGGGGTAGGTGGTGGACTCGGGCACGTTCTGCGTCTCGTAGTGCAAAGACAGCACGTCGCCGGGGCCGAACGAACCGGTGGCGGTACCGGTGAAGTCGATCATGACGCGGATGCCGGTGACGTCCTCCCACGCTCCGCCGTAGGAGTCGGCCGGAGTCCAGGTTGCCGTGGTGTCGCAGAGCAGGTCGTCGAACCACGCAGAGGTGGGTCCGGTGCCCACACACGGGGAAGCGGAGGTGGTGACGTCGAGAGTGAACACCGCACCGCTGGGCAGCACGTTCGCGGTGAGCGAGTCGGGCAGGAGCACCGGCGCGTAGGTGCTGTTGCGCGCCGTGCCGGTCGCGAGCAGACGATCACCGATCCTCGGCAGGGGATCCACGATCGACACGGTCGGGAACCCGACGGTGCCCCCGTTCACGACGGACAGCCGCCAGTCGTCGGTCGCACCCACGGCCGTGTAAGCGGCGCAGGGGGTGCGCGTGTACCCATCGGGGTCGAGCGGGCAGGCAGCGTCCGGATTGTTCAGGTTGACCTGCCCATCGACCAGATCGCCGTCGATCTCACCCTTGACGTACTTGTATGCGGCGAGCGCGCCACCGGGCGATGGCTGCACGTAGTTCGTCGTCCCGCACTGGTCGGCGGCGAGATCCGGAACCGTGCCCTCGCCGTTGCCGGAGGCATTGGTGCAGGAGTCGAGGTCCTCAGCGGTGGTGACGACGAAGCTGTTGGTCGTGAACTGATCGAGAGCGAGCCCCGGAGCCAGCACCAGGTTCACCGTGATCGTGAAGACCTCGCCGGGAGACATTCGGTCACCGCCCTCGGGCCAGGTGAACGTCACGTTCTTGCCCGTGTCGTCGATCAGAGCCGACACGTCGGTGGAGAGCGTTCCTCCCGCAGAGGTCTGATAGGTGGGCGGTGAGAAGTCCCAGTCGAGGTACTCCGGCAGCTGATCGGTGAGCTGGTCGATCGTGACGAAGCCCGTTCCCGTGTTGGTGAACTGCAGCGTCCAGGGCAGGCTCGCGCCGATGGACACCACATGACTCGTTCCCGGCTGCGACTTCACGACGTCGAGCTGGTGGGTCCCCGGGTCGATGGCGAGCTCGGCGTCACCTTGGTCTTCTGCCGCAGGGTAGAGGCCGTCGAGTCTCGCGCTCTCCGCGGTCGCCGCGTTCGGGACGGTGGCGGGCAGCACCAGGGGCGAACCGTCTCGCTGCGTGGTGAGCACCACGACGTCGAAGGAGAGCTGAGCAGTCCAGTCGTCCGGCGGCGCGTTGCGGGAGAACACGTCGCCCGCGGCGTTGCGGAGCACAGCCCTCACCCCGACCACCGTCGCCGGATCGATTCCGGCGGGGAAAGCGGCCGTCGCAGCGAAGGCTCCCTCCGCCCAGGTCGTCCCGACGAGGACGTCGATGCGCACCTGATCGGCGCCGGCGGGGAGGACCACGCTCAGTGCCGGATCGGGGGCGAGGCGCACGGTGTTCCAGAACTCGGCGTCCGCATCGGTGATCGTGACCTGCTGCGTGGCGGCCGTCGAGACGCCGTCCGTCGCATCGAGCGTCACGGTGACCGGGTTCGCCAACTCGGTCTCGAGGATCGCGTCCGGGGTGATGGTCTTCGCGAGAGTCACATCGAGGAACGCACCGATCAACTCGACCGTGTCCCTGGCCGTGTCGTTGGGCCTGGACGCAGAGCCGGACGGGGTGAGCACCGGATCATAGGACTGGGCGATCACGTCATTGGCGACGGTGCCCGGTTCCACGAGCTGGCCGGCATCCGAGCGCTCGTACTGTCGCACGCGCGTCTCGATCTGCACCTCGAGAGCCTCTCCGGCACGGATGCTTCCACCGTCGGTCTCGGGGTCGATGCCGTGGAAGACGACACTGACACCGACCACGGTCGCGAGGTCGGCTTCGGCGAGCGATGACGCTGCCGTGACGGACATCGTGCGCGTGCTCAGGGTGCCGTCGGCGGCGCGATCCCACAGCGTGACGGTGGAGGTCGCCGGGTCGACCTGATCGGCAGGGTAGCTGAACGCGAGCGACAGCACGTCGAGCCGTTCGTAGGGGTTCGTCCCCGCGTCGTAGTCGGCCCCGTCGAAGGGGTCATCCGCCCAGGCATCGGCTGCGCTCACACACTGGTCCGCCGCTCCGGGCGTGCACGGGATCGGATCGGTCACGCGCACGTACGATGCGCGGGCCGTGCTGTCGTTCCTGGCGGCGATGTCGAACATCACGGTCGGATAGTTCGCGGGGTCCACATCAGCCGACTCCGGGATCGTCACAGTCGCCGGCGTGACGGTCTTGTCGACGGACACGAGCGGCGGCTGATCGATCAGCGTGATGTTGTCGCGCTCCGTGTCGCTGCCGTTCCCTGCCGCCGAGGTCCAATCCCCGCGCAGCGTGTTCCACACGACTCCGGGGTCGGCGTCGTTGAAGGTCTGGTCGGCGCTCACCCAGCGGTCGGCGGTGGCACTGTCGTCACGAACGACGTTGCGCAGCTCCCACGTGAGGAATGTCGGTCGGTACTGTCCGACGGCGGAGGTGGCGAGCCCGGAGCCGGGTTCCGGCCTGGTCGGGTCGGAGCTGGCGGTGCGGGCGGCGTCATCCGGACGGTAGACGAGCCGCACACCGGTGGTTCCGGCGGTCTGCTCCGGGGTGAGGGTGTAGCCGATGAACCCGTCCGCTCCCATCCACGAACCGCCGGGCGCAGAGATGGGTGTCCACGCGCCGTCGACGAACAGCCAGACCTCGGTGATGTCGTCCCAGGCCAGCAGCGGATCGTCGGCGAGGGTGACGGGGTCGATGCTCAGCAGATCGAACGCCTGGAAGACAGTCGTCGCCGCGCCGGCGGGATCGGTGTCCGGGGCGGTCGCGGGATCCGTCAGGTTGAGGACGTCGATCCCCGGGGTCCCCGTCCGCCACTCGTTGCGGGTGGACACGATGGCGCCGGACTGCGCATCGACGAAGTCGACGTCGGTGGTCTTGTCTCCGGTCTCGACCCAGCGCTTCTCGGCGTCGACTCCCGCGCCCTCGCCGGTCGCCGGCGTCTGGACGCCGATCGTGTCCTGATCGGTGACCACGGCGCTGTCGATGCCGTCGGGGAGGCCGTCGACATCGCCGTGGCTCTGCGCCGTGGCCTCGTTCTCGTACACGGTGGGTCGCTGCGCCGACTGCTCGTCTTCGGGATCGTCACGCGGGTCGGTGGGGCCCGATCCGTCGCGCAGGTCCGTCCGCGCCTCGAAGACGAGGTTCGGCTCGACGCTGAAGCCCTGGGCGAAGCCGTCCGGATTGTCGAACGTGAAGCGGACGCCGGTGACGTCTGCGGGCGTGTCCGGAGGTGTGAGGGCGGCTGCGAACTCCGCGCGGCTCATCTGGAATGTCTGCGCCGTCGCTCCGGTGCTCACCGTGGCGAGCGTGACCCAAGTGCCGTCCGGGCGCTGATACTCGGCGGTCGCCGTGGTGTTCGGCGGCACCTGTGTCGGGGCGATGCCCACGAGGTCGAACGCGTTCCAGAAGTCGTCGACCTGGTCTTCACGCCAGGTGTCTTCGACGACGATCTGCGTCGGATCGACCTGCGCCACACCTGTCGCCGTCGTGGCGGTCAGACTCGCGACGACGCTGTTCCCCGGCTCGACCGCACCCCTCGGGCTGATCCGCTTGTCGAGCGCGACATCGATCTGCGGGAAGTAGACCGCGATGTCGGCGGAGGCGGAGTCATCTGCCGTTCCCACGTCGTTCGTAGCCGTGACGTCGATCGTGTTCGTGCGCTGATGGGTCGGCGCCTCGGTACTCACCAACGAGAGGGAAGGGTCGATCGCGACGTCGATCGTGGCGGCCGCGTTCGCGGGGATCTCCCCCGTGAACTCGATGACGAACCCGGTGACGGTCCCTGACGGCGGAGCCGGAGACGCGGAGTCGGCGAACGGCACAGGCGCCTGGGCGACTCCGTCGATGTACCAGGTGATGGTTCCCGCTGTCGCTCCCGCGGGGTAGTCGATGCCGGACGGGAATCCGCCGAACACCATGTCCGCGTCGAAGAAGCCCAGATCCGAGATGGTGAGGCTGTCCACGGGACCGTTCGAGGTGTTGGTCGCCGTGAGCTCGGCGGTCGCCTCGCCCCCTGCCGCGAGCTCGGCGGGGGTGATCGTCTTGCCCGCGAGCACCCCGATCGTCAGCGGTCCGATCTCGTAGGGCGCGGTGGCGTCGTCGCTCGCCGTCGCTCCGCCCGGGGCGTTGACGGTCGAGGTGATGCTGTTGGTGACGGAGTCACCGGTCGCGAGCGTGCTGCCGTCGTTGCGATCCGTGGCGCGTTGACCGACGGAGAACGCCGTGGACGCGGTCGCATCGGAGCCGATCGTGCCGCCCGAGTACGTCAGCCGGATGCCCCCGACGTCTGCCGGGGCGACACCGGTGGGAAGAGCCGGGGTGGCCCCTGGCGTGCCCGCCTGCCAGCTCCATGTGCCGGATCCCTCGTCGTAGACATAGGCGTCGACCTGCACGGCTGTCGCTGCCGGAGGCAGGGTCGTCGCCCCGAATCCCTGGAAGTCGACGACGCGGAACGGGTTGTCGGACGCCAGCGTCGTCGCGCCGTCGGCTGCCGTCGTCGGCTCCTGGATGACGAGCGTCTCCGCGCCGATGTTCGACTGGTTCTGCGCGCCGAGCGTGATCTCCGACGTCTCGCCCGGATCGAATTGCTGGGACGCGGGCGTCCAGTTCTTGCTCGCCTCGACCCCGATGACGGTGTCGACCGTGACGACTGCATCCGCGGAGTCCGTGATCGTCGCCGGCAGGTCGCCTGGACCGTTGTCCCAGTCGGCCGATGCCGTGTTCGTGACGGTGTCGCCGTTGTACTGCCAGTCCGCGGGCAGATCGAGGGGTGCCCGGAGCACCACGCTGAGTTTGAGGGTCCCGCCCGCTTCCAGCCCGATACCGCCATCGACCGGTTGCTGGAAGACCACGCGGACGGTGCAGTCGTCGCTGACCTCGACGGGGACGCCGTTCTCCTCGACGCACCCCGTGGTGGTCGCGGTGAGCGGCAGGTCAGACGGCGTATAGGAGGATCCGACGAACTGGAACCCCGCGAACTCCGCCGGGAGCGTGTCGGTGAGCACGACGTTGAGACAGTCGACGTCGTCGCAGACCAGGTCGACCGTGTAGGTGAACTCATCTCCGGGGCCGAGGGTGTCCTGCGTATCCAGCCCGTCGACGCGCTTGTCGATGCGGAGCGAGGACTCGGCCGCCTGGGCTGCCAGGGGAACGACGAGGCCCGCGCCGACCAGGGCGAAGACCGCGACGAGGGAGAGGAGGAATCTCCGCAGTCGACCCTCAATGGGCTGTGACGTCGTCGACATGGTGCTCGTTTCGTGGGGAAGCCACAAGGGCAACGAAGGAGTGCAGGCCGCCGACAGGTCGATGGATCAGTGATGAGGCCGGGTCGGAGACCACGTGTTCATGTTCTGGCGAGTATAGGAGCGTCAGTCCGCGCCGTTCTAGGGGGATTCTCCAGGTCCTCATCCTGCCGGGGTGAGGACGAGAGGCCGCGGAAACCAATAGTTGCCGCACGCAACTGAGCTGTTATTATGGAGTCATGGCTGTCCACGACGAGCTCGATGACATCCGTGACGCGCTGGTCCGAGTGGTCGCGGAGTGGACGCAGAGCGAGCTGCAGGTGCGTATCGCCGAGAGCGTCGACGACTCCCTCGACGCTCTCGAGGTGCGGGCGCTGTATCTGGTCGGCATGAGCGGGGGTTCGCTCGGATTCGGCCACCTGGCCGATCGGGCGGCACTGTCGCGTCCCACCACCTCGAAGCTGGTCTCGCGCATGTCCGCTCGGGGACTCTTCGACCGGATCCGATCAGGACGCACGGTCGACGTGCGGCTGACGGATGCCGGGCGGGTGGCGTATGCGCGCCTCGTCGACGCCGGGCAGCAGATGGTCGGCGGAGCTCTCGCGGGGTGGTCCGCACAGGAGATCACCCAGTTCCAGGCCCACCTCAGCCGATTCGTCGCCGCCCTCCCCGGGGCGACGCTCGCGACCATATCCCGGTCGTCCGATCCCGTCTCACCACCCCTGGAGGAACAATGACCCGCACTTATGTCGTCACCGGCGCCGCATCCGGTATCGGCGCAGCCACTGCCGAGTTGCTGCGCACGCAGGGACACTCCGTCATCGGCGTCGATCTGGCCGGAGTGGAGGTCACGGGCGACCTGTCGACGCCCGCAGGCCGCCTCGCCGCCGCGGACGCAGTGATCGCGGCCGCCGATGGAGGCATCGACGCGGTCATCGCGTGCGCCGGGATCTCAGCGCCCATCGCCAAGACCATGGCCATCAACTACTTCGGCGTGACCGAGTTCCTGACCGCCCTGCTGCCGAGCCTGAGCCTGGCGGACCAGCCTCGTGCCGCGGTCGTCTCCTCGATGGCCTCGTTGCAGCCCGTCTCGGCTGACCTCGTCGATGCAGCGCTGAGCGGCGACGAGAACCGCGCGCTCGAGATCGGAGACCAGCTAGCCGCCACGCCGGAGGGCGGATTCCTGAACTACTCCTCGAGCAAGCGCGCACTGTCGCGGTGGGTCCGCCGCGCGTCCGTCTCGGAGGAATGGGCCGGTGCCGGCATCCCCCTGAACGCCGTCGCACCGGGAACCGTCATCACGGCGATGACCGCCGGATTGCTTGCGAGCCCTGAGGGACTGGCGCAGGTCGACGCCGCCGTGCCGATGCCGTTGAACTACCACCAGCCGGCGTCCTCGATCGCCGAACTGCTCGTGTGGCTGACGAGCCCGGTCAACACCCACATGGCGGGCCAGACCATCTACTGCGACGGCGGAGCCGATGCCGTGCTGCGCGGCGACGACATCTGGTCCTGGAACGACGCACCGCGCGACTGATCCCCGCGAGACGAGAAGGCCCGATCCGGTTCACGGATCGGGCCTTCTCGTCGTATCCCTCACGCGGCGTCCCCGCGCTTATTTTGAATGACTAAAAATAGCGTGCTACTGTCGGAGAGAACCGGACGGCCAGATCGTCTTTCCCTTCATCGACATCCGACAGCTCTTCGGGAAGGCACCTGGCCGCAGGACGAGCATGCCGTCCATCGGGGGCGCATCGTCCCGGGATGGTTTCGGCGTGCCCGCGCACAGGACCGAGCGCGCCCGCATTCGACGGCGCCCGGCGAGACGAGAGGAAGCACTGATGAAGGAGACCCGAGACGGCTGGAAGCCGAACCCGGTGTTCAGCTCGATGCCGCATTCGATGGGCCGAGGCTCCCGCGAAGACATCGTCTGGGAGGCTCTCGACCGGGTGAACGGCAAGCCCGCCCCCACGATGGGAACGATGCAGGCCGCGATGGGGAACGAGGCGCAGATCCGCATCGTCCATGACACGATCCGCGCCTATCTCGACGCGCACGGTCTCGACGACACCAGCGAGCTCGGTGTCCGCGCCGGAGACGTCGCATGAGGGGGAGGGCCGGCGAGGCCGACCTGACGATGCGCATCCGCCCGACCGAGCTGTGCCGCACTCCACCCGAAACACTGAACGGGGACCAGTTCATCGCCCGACTCGGGTCCGTCGGTCTCGGCAGCACCTCCTATGTGGTCGGACGTCGCGACCCGCACGCCCCGGATTGGATCGTGCTCGACTACGCCACCGGCGCACACGAAAGGGTGTGGAGACACACGGGCGGCGATGCGGCAGGCGTGCTCACCTACGTACTGGTCGACGACGACTCCTCGAAGGGGTACGTCTCGGCTGCCTGACGATCGCTGTCCGAGGGTCATCCGCCGAACACGACCACCGCTCCGGGCCGAGCACGCGCGGCCCGGAGCGCCACGGCGGCCAGGGCTCCGGTGGCGAGGATGCGCGTCAGGATCAGCACGTTGGAGACCGTGATCATCGCGTTCTGGTCGGATACGCCGCCCGACATGACGGCGACCTCCATCAGCGAGCCCAGCACCACCGCGGCGAGCGCGATCGCCGGGATGAGCCTCCAGGGTGTCACCAGCGTGCTGCGCAGAACTCCGGCGACGATCGTCCCCGACAGCGCCAGTTCCACGAGGGCGTTCACGTAGATCGGCACGGCGGAGCTGAAGTCGAACGATGCCGTCAGCAACAGCGGACCGATGGGCAGCCAGCCCGCGAGAAGAAAGAAGGAGACGACCGCAGCCCTCGGCAACCGCGGGGTGTCGTCACGGCGCGCAGCTCCGATCCCGGCGGCGACGAGCGCGAGGCTGAAGGCGAGGGTGGCCGCTGTCGACATCCCGACGAGAGCTTCGACATCGAGGGACCCGGGAAGACTGCGGAAAGCTGCCAGCAGAGCTGAGACGACGAACAGCCCGCCGGATGCCAGCCACCAGGGCGACCACCGCGATGACACGCCCTCGACCGTCACCCCCGAGGTCTCAGATCCACTCATCGCTCACCACTTCATCGTCGGGGACAGGTCCTGCACCCACCCTGTCAGATGCCGCGGGGAGCCCACGAGTCGAGCGATCGGCCCAACCGCGTGGCAACCTGGGTGAGGCACCGTCCGACCCCGAGCCGAGAGCGTCACGACCTTCGATGGATATCCGCATCACGCATGTCGACCCGCAGAACACCGCGCTGTTGAACCAGTGGAACGGCATCCTCAGCGGCGGATACGCGGCCGGACGCCGGAAGGTGTGGTCTCGCAGCGATGAGGCGACGCGTCGGCAGTTCCAGAACCCGCATCCGACCCGCAGGTCAGTGCTGTTGCTCGCGGAGATCGGCGGAGTGCCGGTGGGTGCCGCAGAGGCCCACGTGCACCCCGGAGATCCGGCCGACGTCGAGATCGCCGTTCTCGATCGCTTCCGTCGCCGCGGGATCGCCCGCGCCCTGCTCCGCGCTGTCCGCGACGCAGTGCGCGGCACCGCCACACTCGTGCGCACCGAGACGTACTCCGAAGCGGGCGTCTCGTTCGCGCAGTCGGAGGGGCTGCGGGTCGGTATGCGCGAGAGACGGCAGGTGGTCGACCTGCCTCTGCCGGCGGGAACGCTCGAAAGCCTGCCCGCTGCGCACCCTGATATCGAGGTCGTCTCGTGGGTCGGCGCGTGTCCGGACGAGCTGCTCGCCGACTGGGCGCGGCTTCGCACACACATGTCGGACGACGTGCCGATGGGCGACCTCACCCGAACTGCAGCAACTGCCGACGTCGCAGCGGTTCGCCGGAACGAGCAGCGCATGTCGGAGCAGGGCTATGCGCTCGTGCGGAGCGTCGCACGAATCGAGGGGAACGCCGTCGGCTACACGGAGATCCTGCTCTCCCGACCCGACGATCGTGCTGCAGGACGACACCTTCGTCGAGGAGCGGGTGCGAGGTCGCGGCATCGGGCGGGCCCTGAAGGTCGCCAATCTGCGACTGCTCATGACCCTCCCGGAGAGCTCGGCGTCACGATTCCTGCAGACCTACACGGCGCCGACGAATGCGCCGATGCTCGCCCTCAACCGATCGGTCGGCTTCACCGAGGTCGACGTCCTCACGGTTCTCGAAGGTCCGCTGGGCTGAGCGTCCACAGCGGTGCATCGCAGGTTCACGAGAAATGTCGATTCCAGAGCTTCCCGTTCGACGTCAGGATGAGAGGGTCGAACGGCGACCCCGAGCAGGAGGAAGAAACATGACCCGCGAACTCGTCTACACCGGCTTCATCACCGCCGACGGCATCGTCGACTCTCCGGGCGGCGCCGTCGAAGGCCACCCGAGCGGTGGATGGGTCATGCGCACGCCGTTCGATCCGGACGCCTATTCCTTGAAGGGGGAGGAACTCGCCGACACCACGGCTCTGCTGTTCGGGCGACGGAGTTATGAAGCCTTCGCTCCGATCTGGCGGGAGTCGGAAGACCACGCCTCCTATCGGGATCTTCCCAAGTACGTCGTCTCCGCGACTCTCACGGAAGACGACTTGGTCGATGGTTGGGGCGAGACTCGAATCCTGCGCTCGGCCGAGGACGTGGCGGCACTCCGCGGCGGTGACGGCGGCGGCATCTTCATCCACGGCAGCGCGGAGCTCGCCCTCCGCCTTGCGGAAGCCGATCTCATCGACCGGTACAACCTGCTGATGTTCCCCGTACTGCTCGGCTCCGGCAAGAGGATCTTCCCGTCAGGACCCCGTGAGCAGCGCCTGGCGCTGCGCGAATCGACCGCCTATTCGAACGGCGTCGTGAAGGTCATCTACGACGTCGCCCGCTGACCGGCCGGCGCGGCACCGCCATCCCCGTCGCCAGCGGCACCCCGGGATTCGCTAGCGGTGGACGGGTTCTCGGCGCTTGCGCTCGCCGCACGTGCGGCGAGCGCAAGCGCGGACGTGCTGAGCCCGACGGCAGCGAGAGCGAGAGCGAAACGGGGGCTGGGACTGGAAGGAGGACTGGAGTTCTGCGAAGTCACGAAACGGCCTTCTCTGGGAGGGGACGGTCCCATACTCGCGGACGAGAACAGGCAGCGCATCGGCCGCAGGTAGGCACGGCCTCGTACCGTAGACGGATGTTCCCTGGGATCTCGACGAGCGATGGGCCCTCGCGCGGTTCCGGCGGGGCCCATCGGCGCACGACCTACCGGGGCAGTTCCGCGCTCACCGGCTTGGGGATGAACATCGAGAACACCAGCGCGCCGACGAGGACGACGGCCCCGGTGATCAGCGCCGCGACATATCCGCCCGCCGGCACCTCGCTCGAGGCGAAGGAGGTCTGCGCCGCGTAGATGACGACGAAGCTCAGCCCGGCGCCGAGATTGATGGCGCCGGTGTTCAGGCCGGGGAGTGAACCGGGGCGATCCTTCGGCGAGAGCACGACACCCAGACCGTTGAGCATGATGTTGCCGATTCCCGCGTAGGTGATCCCGACCGCGATCGAGAGGAGGAGCAGCACGAATCGCGATGAGGTCTCCACATTGGCGACCATGAGTCCGAGCACGAGCACGGTTCCGCCCAGCCCGATGCGCAGCATCGTGCGGTATCCGACCGTGGCTGCGAGCCGACCGCTGAGCGGACCCATGAGGAGCCCGGCGAGGGCGTAGGGCATCAGGATCCACAGCGACACCTCCTCCGCACTCATCGAGAGGTTCATCGCGGTGTCCTGCGCGAGTGCGGGGACCACGCCGTTCATGATCGCGAAGATCCCCGACAGGGTCAGGAGCGAGGTCGCGCTCAGTGCCCAGGTAGCCCTCTGCTTCAGCTGGGGGATCGACACGAGCGGATCCGCGATCCGTCCCTCGAGCTTCCAGAAGGCGGCGAAGGATGCAACCGCGACGATGCCGAGGACGACGACGAGCAGCAGGTCCGCGCCGGCGAGCTTGCCGAGCTCGTTGAGCGCGACGAGCATCGATCCCACCGAGACGACGAGCAGCAGCGACCCCCACCAGTCCATGCGGGGACGGTCATCGGCCATGGTCTCCGGGGCGAGCCGGCGCACGGTCAGGGCGGCGACGATCGCCACACCCGCCATGGTCCAGAAGATCGACGCGAAGCCGTGGTTCGTCGCCAGATATCCGCCGAGCAGAGCGTCACCTCCGGCGATCCCTCCGTTGACGGCGGTGACGACACCGAGGAGGGTGCCGTACGCCTTCGGATCCTTCACCGCAGCTCGCAGCATGATCAGGCAGAGCGGAACGACCGGTCCCGACACGCCCTGGATCAGCCGGCCGACGAACAGCATCGGGACGTTCGTGGCCAGCGCCGCCACGACGCAGCCCACGGCCATCACCACGAGCATGCCGACGAGAACCCGTCGACGTCCGATCAGATCACCCAGGCGGGGGAGGAACAGGGTGAACAGCGCGGCAGCTGTGAAGAACACCGTCTGGGTCGCGGCGATCTCGGTGGAGGTGGCGTCGAGTTCGCGCTCCATCGTCACCAGCGCGGGGCTCAGCATGCTGGCGTTGAGCTGGAACGCGAGGCAGGCGGCGAGGAGGGCGATCATCAGCGCCACCACGTTCGTCCGGGTGCGAACAGCTTCAGTGTGGTTGGTCATTGCTCACTTCTTCGTGTCTGGTGGGGGCTTGTCGGTGGTTGGTCGGTGGCTGATCGGGGGGCTGATCGCGTGCGTAATCCTTTACGCACGCCATATCTTTGACTGATGGTGTCGACGGCGGCACCGATGGGGGGTCGTGTCGTGGTGAAGAAGGCGTCGGTCACGTTGCACGAGGTGGCGGCAGCCGCCGGGGTGTCCATCGCGACCGTCTCGCGGGCCCTCAACGGGAAGGACCGCGTCTCCGGCCGCACCGCCGAGCACGTGGCCGAGGTCGCTGAGCGTCTCGGCTATCGCGTCAATCTCATCGGTCGCGGACTGCGGGCGGGCAGCGGCGCCACGATCGGCGTCGTGGTCCCGGTGATCAGCAACCCTTTCTACGGTGAGCTCATCCACCGCCTCGAAGACCATCTGCAGCGCCGCGGCTTCGATCTCGTCATCGCCGACTCGCACGGTGAGGTCGAACGCGAACGCGACCGTCTCCGCATGCTGGTCGAACGTCGCGTCGAGGGGATCTTCGTCGTGCCTTCCGATGCCGAGCTCTCGTACGACGCCGTCGCGGACACCGCCCGCAGAGTGCCGCTGGTGCAGCTCGACCGCCGCGTGATCGACCTGTCCGCCGACTTCGTTGGAGTGGACAACGACGCCGGCATCGATCTCGCCGTCGACCACGTCACCTCCCGCGGAGCGCGTCGGGTCGTGCTCGTCTCGGGCAACGACGTCACCTCGGTGGGCCGTGAGCGACGCGCCGCGTTCGAGGCCACGGTCCGCACCCGGTCGCTGTCCCGCGAGGACAACATCTTCGGCGAGTACCTGCTCGCCTTCGGAGAGCGGGCCGCGGAAGAGCTGCTCGCCCGCGGGCCTCTTCCCGACGCGATCATCGCCGGAGACGACCTCGTCGCGGCCGGCGCCATCGCGGCGTTGAAGCGCGCGGGCAGGAGCGTTCCCTCCGATGTGCAGGTGACGGGCTTCGACGGGACGATGCTCGCCGACGTCTGCGAACCGCGGCTGACGACCGTCGTGCAACCGTTCGACGGGCTCGCTCAGGAGGCGACCGAGGCCCTGGTGCGACGGATGGAAGACCCCGAGGCCCCGTACGTTCTCCGTCGCCTCGCGCCGAGTCTGCGCGTGGCCGAATCGACGACGCCCGCCGCTACGCACTGATCCTCATGCCAGCGCGCCGACGGCGTCGGTGACCAGGTTCCAGAACTTCGGCACGTCGAGGGTGATCGCGACGTCGGTGTTCGGCTCCTTGCCGAGCATGTCGTGGAGATCGACGCAGGTCGCACCGGCTGTGAACTCGCCCGTGGTCTCGATGTCCACATGGCAGCGCTGCACGGAGGCGACGGCGCGGTCGATCACGATGGCCACGGTGATGGGGTCGTGCAGAGGGCCCTCGGGCATGCCCTCCGCCTTCTCGTAGGTGCTGCAGAAGAACCGGAGCAGCTCGACCCCGAAGGCTGCGGTGTCGTTGCCGACCGCACCGATGCGCTGGATGACCTCTTCGGTGATGAGGGCCTGGTGGGAGATGTTGAGCCCGACCATCGTCAGCGGCAGTCCGGAGGCGAACACGACGGCTGCGGCTTCGGGGTCGGCCCAGGCATTGAACTCCGGGTACGCGCCCACGTTGCCGCGTCCGGTCGAGCCGCCCATCCAGATGATCTCCTTGATCTGCGACGTGACCTCGGGGCGCTGCTGCAGCAGGAGCGCGATGTTCGTCAGCGGACCGGTCGGGATCAGCGTGATCGGCTCCGACGAAGCGGCGAGCGTGTCGGCGAGGAAGTCGACGGCGTGGCGCGGATCGAGGGGCACCGTGGGTTCGGGGAGCACCGGACCGCCCAGCGCGTTCTCGCCGTGGATCCACGCCCCGGGGGTCAGTTCACGCGTGAGGGGCTTGTCGGCACCGGCGGCGACCGGCACGTCCGTGACCCCGGCGACCGTGAGGGCGATCCGCGCGTTGCGGGTCGTGTGCTCGAGGTAGCCGTTGCCGCCGACGGTCGTCACACCGCGCAGGTCGATGGCGTCGTTTCCGGCCGCGAGCCAGATCGCGAAGACGTCGTCGTGGCCCGGATCGCAGTCGAGAAGGACGGGAGTGGTCATGGTGCTCCTTTGCAGATGTTCGTGCGTAAACGTTTACACTTTCTTGCAGGAACGTCAAGTCGGGTGCACCGTCGTCGTTGCCTACCCCATCCCACGATCCGAAAGCCGCCGCCATGACCACCCTTGTCTCTGCCTCACTCGTCGTCGTCGGCAGCGCGAACGTCGACGTCACCGCGTTCGTCGATCGCCTCCCCACCGCAGGTGAGACCGTCGCCGGCGGAAGGCTGTCCCGAGACCTGGGAGGGAAGGGCGCGAATCAGGCCGTCGCCGCCGCGAAGCTCGGCGGGAGAGTCCGCATGATCGGCGCCGTCGGGGATGACGCCGACGGGGCCTGGACCCGAGACGAGATGGATCGGGCCGGGGTGGACACCACCGACCTCCGCACCGTCGATGCCCCTACCGGAACGGCACTGATCGTCGTGGATTCCGACGCCGAGAACCAGATCGCGGTGTGCCCGGGAGCGAATGATCGGGTGAGTCTCGACGGCGTGACCTTCCGAGAGGAGGAGGCGGTGCTCATGCAACTGGAGATCGCGCTCAGCATCGTCGAAGAGGTCGCCGCAACGGCGCCCGGCTTCATCGCCGTCAACGCCGCTCCCGCCCAGCCGCTCCCCGAAGCGCTGCTGAGTCGCGTCGATCTGTTCATCGTGAACGAGACCGAGCGCGAGCTCATGCCCGAGCTCGCCGAGGCCGAACTCGTCGCGGTCACCTACGGCGCGGCCGGCGCCGCCCTGTATCGCCGTGGCGAGGAGATCGCCCGGGCTGACGGCATCCCCGCCGAGGCCGTGAACACGGTCGGCGCGGGGGATGCGTTCTGCGCGGCACTCGTGCTCGCGCTGCGCGCAGGGCACGCGCCTGCCGACGCTCTCGAAGCCGCGTGCACCGTGGGGTCTGCGGCCGTGTCGCACCTCTCATCGCAGCCGCCGTTCGAGCACCTGAGTCGGTACCTGCCGGTGCGGTGACGGGAGAAGGCTCCGACGCGCTACTCCCAGACCGTGATGGTCACGTCGACGGAGTTCGCGTCGTAGCGAAGCACCTGGATCGCTGCGTACCGATCGGATTGGAGCCGGACGCACGTCGTGGGTGCCTCCAGCTGGTGGGGGTCGAGGGACGACCCGCGCGACCACCCCGTCGCCGCGGCACACGTCGCGTAGTCCGCATTACCCGAACCCAAGACCACGGTGGAGGCGCCGTACCCCAGGATCAATCTGTCACCGCTGTAAGAAAGAGTGTCCGAGTAGACGAAGTCCGCGGCACCGAAGTTCGGGAGCGCCGAGTTCAAGTCGAGCGTGTCCCCCCGCTTGGCGAGCGTCAGAGTGGCCGTCGCACGGATGTCGTGAACGTCTTCCGGCGCGACCGTGTACGGCAACGCCGCGCGGAGCTCCCTGTTCTCATCGCGCAGTTCGGCGATCGCTTCCTGCCGGACCTCGAGTTTCGCGTTCGCGGAATCCAGTTCCTGCTCGAGTCATCGATCTTCTGATCGCGGGCCGTGATGGTCCCATCCCGATCCACGACGGTGTTCAGCAGCGGGATCACCACCGCCGCGAAGCCGATGATCGAGGCGGCGAGCGTGATGAGCGCGGCTCGCCATCCCATCAGGGAAGTGCGGTACTCGCTGCGTTTCATGACCAGACACTAGCGGTCGATTCGCGCCGCCCCACCACCGTCATCGACGACCCGAAGCATGCGGAAAGAAGAAGGCCCGGCTTCCTCGAAAGGAACCGGGCCATCTTCAACTGTGCGCGAGGGGGGACTTGAACCCCCACGTCCTTACGGACACTGGCACCTGAAGCCAGCGCGTCTACCATTCCGCCACTCGCGCGAGTGGTCTCGTTCCGAAGAACTCAACTTCCCAAAGATATCATGCGTTTTCGGGCTCGTTGCACACTCGACGGGGGTCTTCGGCGGCGTTCCCCCAGGACACCTGGCTACGATGTCCCTACCAGCCGGCATGCCAGAGGAGCCCAGTGGGACTACTTGACAGCTTTGAGAAAGGTCTCGAGCGCGCAGTGAACAGCGCGTTCGCCAAGACCTTCCGCAGCGGCATCCAGCCCGTGGAGATCGCTTCGGCGCTGCGGCGCGAAGCCGACACGAAGGCCGCTGTCGTGAGCCGCGACCGCATCATCGCGCCCAACAGCTACATCGTTCGCCTCAGCGACGACGATGCCGAGCGGATGCGCGGGCTCGGTGGCGCTCTCACCGATGAGCTGCATGCTCTTCTCACCAAGCACGCCACGTCGCAGGGGTACAGCTTCGCCGGGCCGCTCTCGATCACCCTCGAGGCCGACGAGAAGGTCGCCACCGGCACGGTGCGCGTCAGCTCCGGCACGGTCGAGGGCCGCGTCAGCTGGCAGGCCGTGGTCGACGTCGACGGCCGCCGCCACTCGATCTCGCGCGCTCGCACGGTGATCGGACGCGGTTCGGATGCCGACATCACGATCGCCGATGCCGGTTCGAGCCGCAAGCATGTCGAGATCCTGTGGGACGGCGAGCGCGCCATGATGCGCGACCTGGGATCCACCAACGGCACGAAGGTGAATGGCCAGAAGCTGCGCGAAGCCGCGCTCCCCACCGACACCACGATCACGATCGGACGCACCGACCTGGTGTTCCGCATCGTCCCCGTGGCCGCCCCCTCGCGGCCGACGTCCCGAGGCGACGACGCCACCCGAGCGTTCGGAGCCCTCGGGTGAGTGAACTGATCCTCCTTCTGCTCCGCATCGGGTTCCTTCTCCTGATGTGGTTCTTCGTGTTCGGGGTGGTGTACTCGCTCCGGGCAGACCTGTTCGGAGTGCGCGTGCGCAAGTTGCC
This sequence comes from Microbacterium sp. Beta, assembly GCF_005502545.1. Classification (NCBI taxonomy): domain Bacteria; kingdom Bacillati; phylum Actinomycetota; class Actinomycetes; order Micrococcales; family Microbacteriaceae; genus Microbacterium; species Microbacterium sp. Beta. The sequence continues at coordinate 123,640 of NZ_SCOG01000005.1, read as the reverse complement.
CGCCGAGGCGACCGCCGGAGCCCCCGCACCGGCGGCTGCACCCGCGGCACCCGTCGCGAAGCCGGCTTCCGCCCGCCCCTCCACGGGCCCGGCGACCGTCGCGACAGCCAAGCGGCTCGTGATCACCTCCGGCCCGAAGGCAGGCCTGGAGCTGCCGCTCAGCGCCGACTCCCTCACGATCGGCCGCTCCAGCGAATCCGCTCTCGTGATCCGCGACGACTACACCTCCAGCCACCATGCGCGCCTGATGCTGCGCGGCGACGCCTGGGCGATCCAGGACCTCGACTCCACGAACGGCACCTTCGTCGCAGGCCAGCGCGTCTCCGGCTCGCCGGTCGCCCTCTCGCTCGGCACCCCCATCAAGGTGGGCGCCACGACCTTCGAGCTGCGAGCCTGACGCCGGCATGGTCTTCGAGGGCTCGAGCGTCGCGATCTCCCACACCGGGAAGGTCCGCTCCAACAACCAGGATTCCGGCTACTCCGGAGCGAACCTCTTCGTCGTCGCCGACGGCATGGGCGGTCACGCCGGCGGTGACGTCGCATCCAGCATCGCGATCCAGCGCCTCGAGCCGCTCGATCAGGCGTATGCGACGACGGAAGACGCACAGGCCTCGCTGCAGGCGGCGGCGACCACGGCCGCGGGCGACCTCATCCGTGCCGCGAAGGACCGTCCAGAGCTGGCCGGTCTCGGCACCACCCTCAGCGCGATCATCATGGTCGACGAGTACGCGGTCATCGGCCACATCGGCGACTCGCGCATCTACCTCTATCGCGACGACGCCCTGACGCAGATCACCGCCGACCACACGTTCGTGCAGCGTCTGGTCGACTCGGGCCGCATCACCCCGGAGGAGGCGCGCTACCACCCGCGCCGATCCGTGCTGATGCGTGTGCTCAGCGACATGGACTCCGACCCCGAGCTCGACATGTTCGTCATGCACACGCAGCCCGGCGACCGTTGGCTGCTCTGCTCCGACGGACTCTCCGGCGTGGTCGACGAGCCGCACATCCTCAAGGCCATGCAGCTCGGTCTCGCCCCCGGACGTACGGCCGACATCCTGCTCAAGCAGGCACTCGACGGCGGCGCGCCCGACAACGTCACGATGGTCCTGGTCGACGTCGGCGGACAGCACCCGATCCATTCGGGAACCCCCACGATCGTCGGCTCAGCGTCGAACCCCGACGGCGTGTACGTTCCTCCCGTGCGGGCTCCCCGCGGCAACTGGCTGCACCCGGTGCGACAGGCCGCGAACGAGCCCAGCCACTTCGAGCCGGCGCCCGAGTACCTCGAGGAGCTCATCGAAGAGGACCGTCGTCGCGCCAAGCGCCGGCGCCTCGGGTGGATCGCCGGCGCTCTCGTGGTGATCGTGATGCTCGGCGTCGCGGCCTTCGCTGCCTACAGCTGGACCCAGACCCGGTACTTCATCGGCGCCGATGAGGACAGCGTCGTGATCTTCCAGGGCGTGCAGCAGAACATCGGTCCGATCACGCTGTCCACCCCGATCCAGGACACCGACATCCTCCTCGCGAACCTGCCTCCGTATCAGCGGGCATCGGTCGAGCGCACGATCACCGCGCGCTCGCTGTCCGACGCGATGGCGATCGTGGACCGGCTCAAGGCGGGTGCCGACGCGAACACGATCGAGCAGACGCCGCTGCCCACGCCCATGCCGACCCCTGTCGAGACTCCGGCCGGGGGTGACGGATGACCACCGACGTCACAGCCGACACCAGCGTCATCAAGGCCCTCAAGCGCATCCGCATGCCCCAGAGTCAGCGCAACCGCGAGTTCTGGCTGCTGCTCTTCGCGTGTGCGATCAGCGGTGCCGCGCTCACGCTCGTCCAGCTGGGCGCGCTCGGGGTGATCGACCCGATGATCCTGGCGATCGGCGGTGGCCTCGCCGCCCTCGCGTTCGCGCTGCACATCGTGTTGCGCTTCGTGGCATCCGACGCCGACCCGTTCGTCGTACCGATCGCGACCCTGCTCACCGGACTCGGCATCGCGATGATCTACCGCATCGACATCGCCTTCAAGAACACCGGCTGGAACGCCTACTCGACCAAGCAGCTCGCGTGGACCGCCATCTCGCTGGCCGGTGCGATCGTGGTCGTGATCCTGCTGCGCAACTACCGGATCCTCTTCCGATACACCTACATCTTCGGACTCGCCGGAATCCTGCTCCTGCTGCTGCCCTTCGTCCCCGGGCTGCGCATCCCCGACGCGAACGCTGCGGTGTGGGTGTCGCTCGGCGGAGCCTTCGCCTTCCAGCCGGGCGAGCTCGCCAAGATCTGCCTGGCCATCTTCTTCGCGGGATACCTCGTGCGCACCCGTGAGAGCCTGACGTCGGTCGGCAAGCGGGTCCTTGGCATCACCTGGCCACGCATGCGCGAGCTCGGACCCGTGCTGGTCGTCTGGCTGATCTCGCTCGGGATCATCGTCTTCCAGCGCGACCTCGGAACCGGAACCCTGATCTTCGGGATGTTCGTCGCGATGCTCTACGTCGCGACGGGGAAGACCAGCTGGGTGCTCATCGGCCTGACCCTCGTGGTCGCCGGCGTCGCGCTCGCGACGCAGATCCTCAGCTACGTGCAGGGTCGCTTCATCAACTGGCTCTTCCTCTTCGACGCCAACCAGGTCGACCCTGACGGTGCCGGGTACCAGCCCATGCAAGGGCTCTTCGGCCTCGCCCGTGGCGGTCTGATGGGCACGGGTTGGGGCCAGGGACGCCCCGAGGTCACTCCGCTGGCCCACAGCGACTACATCATCACGAGCCTCGGCGAAGAACTCGGGCTGATCGGACTGTTCGCGATTCTCTGCCTCTACATGGTGTTCGTCAGCCGCGGCATGCGCATCGGCCTCGCCGGTCAGGACGACTTCGGCAAGCTGCTCGCGACGGGTCTCTCGTTCACGATCGCCCTGCAGGTGTTCATCATGGTCGGCGGTGTCACGCGCCTCATCCCGCTGACCGGTCTGACCACCCCGTTCCTCGCGGCGGGTGGATCCTCCCTCGTGGCCAACTGGCTCATCGTGGCTCTCCTGCTGCGCATCTCCGACGGTGTGCGGCGCCAACCCCGGGTGGTGATCGGCTGACATGACGAAGGAACTCCGCCGCCTCAGCATCATCATGCTGTTTATGTTCATCGCGCTGTTCGCCGCGACCAGTTGGATCCAGGTCGTCGAAGCGGATGCGCTGGCCCAGAACAGCAACAACAAGCGCACCCGGCTCGACAGCTATGAGATCCAGCGCGGATCGATCATCGTCGACGGCGTCGCGATCGCGAGCTCGGTGCCGAGTGATGACCGCTACCAGTTCCAGCGCACCTACGCGGATGCTCCCATCTGGGAACCGGTGACGGGATACTTCAACCCGGCTCTGGGCTCGAGCACGGGCATCGAGAAGGCCATGAACGCCGAGCTCTCCGGCACGGGGTCGAATGCCTTCCTCGGCGAGGTCGAGCGCATCCTCTCAGGCCAACCGCAGCGCGGGTACAGCGTCGAGCTCTCACTGAACACCGCGGCGCAGCGAGCGGCCTACGAGGCCCTCGGCGGCCTCAAGGGTGCTGTCGTGGCGATGGATCCGAAGACCGGACGGATCCTGGCCATGGTCTCCACGCCCGGCTTCGACACGAACCTGATGGCCACGCACGATGCCGATGCCGCGAACGCCACCTACGACCAGCTCGTCGCCGACGCCAACAAGCCGCTGTCCAACCGCGCCATCGCCGGCGACCTGAATCCTCCCGGTTCCACGTTCAAGGTCGTGGTCGCCGCTGCGGCCTATGCGAGCGGCAAGTGGACCCCGGAGTCGACGCTGCCCAACCCGGCCGTCTACACCCTTCCCGGGTCGTCCAACCGCGTCTCCAACGCGTGGGGCGGCACCTGCGGCCCCGGAGAGACCGTCACGATCGCCGAGGCGATCCGCCTCAGCTGCAACATCCCCATGGCCGAGCTCGCGGTCGAACTCGGCGACGACGCGATCCGCGAGATGGCCGACAAGCTCGGGTTCAACCGATCGTTCGACACGCCCCTGACGTCGACACCCTCCAGCTACCCGCGGGCCCTCGACGACGCACAGACCGCTCTGACCGGTTTCGGCCAGGGAAAGGTCACCGCCACTCCGCTGCAGATGGCCATGGTCTCCGCCGGACTCGCGAACGACGGCGTCGTGATGAATCCGCGGATGGTCGACGCCGTGATCGGCAATGACCTCTCGGTCATCAAGGCGTTCCAGGACAGCGAGTTCGGACGTGCGATGGAGGCCGATGTGGCGAACGACGTGACCGCCGCGATGGTCGCGAGCGTCGCAACGGGAGCGGCCCAGGGTGCAAGAATAGACGGGATCGACGTGGCCGGTAAGACGGGCACCGCAGAGAACGGAAACAGGCCGCATACGTTGTGGTTCACCGGCTTCGCGCCGGCGAACGATCCAGCGGTCGCAGTAGCGGTCGTCGTCGAAGACGGCGGCGGACAGGGACAATCAGGCAGCGGCGACACCATCGCCGCTCCGATTGCGAAGAAGGTCATAGAGGCGGTGCTGGGCAGATGAGGCCGACGCAGGGTGTGTCGTTCGGTGGTCGTTACGAGCTGCAGTCGCGTATCGCGATCGGTGGCATGGGCGAGGTGTGGGAAGCGACGGATCACGTCATCGGACGTACCGTCGCCATCAAGATCCTCAAGGACGAGTACATGGGGGACCCCGGGTTCCTCGAGCGCTTCCGAGCCGAGGCTCGGCACGCCGCACTCGTCAACCATGAGGGCATCGCCAGCGTGTTCGACTATGGCGAGGAGAACGGCAGCGCCTACCTCGTCATGGAGCTGGTGCCCGGCGAGGCTCTCTCGACCGTGCTCGAGCGCGATGGAGCACTCAGCGCCGACAAGACCCTCGACATCGTCGCCCAGACCGCGTCCGCTCTGCAGGCCGCTCACGCGGCGGGTCTCGTGCACCGCGACATCAAGCCGGGAAACCTGCTGATCACGCCCGACGGCCGCGTCAAGATCACCGATTTCGGCATCGCCCGTATCGCCGACCAGGTACCGCTCACCGCGACCGGCCAGGTCATGGGCACGGTGCAGTACCTGTCGCCCGAGCAGGCGTCCGGTCACCCGGCCTCCCCCGCCACCGACACCTACTCGCTCGGCATCGTCGCCTACGAATGCCTGGCGGGCAAGCGTCCGTTCACGGGTGAGTCGCAGGTGGCCATCGCCATGGCGCAGATCAACGAGCAGCCCCCGCCGCTGCCCCCGACCGTGCCGATCCCCGTCCAGAACCTCGTCATGGCGATGATCGCCAAGAGGCCCAGCGATCGCCCCTCGTCTTCTGCGACGGTGGCGCGCGCGGCTCAGGCTCTTCGCCGAGGCGACCTCAACTCCGCGGCCATCGCCGTGCCCGCGATCGCGACCGGCGGCATCGCCGGCGGAGACGACGCGACACGGATCCTGACGGCATCGGGAGACGACGGCACCACGCGCATCCTTCCCACCACGGCTCAGCTTCCCACCGAGGCTGCTGCCGAGGAGGAGAAGGAGAAGAAGAAGCGCAGCCCCTGGACCTGGCCGCTGATCGCTCTGATCGCTCTGCTGGTGATCGTGCTCGGCGGCACGTTGTGGGCGATGCTGGCGAACCAGGGCGGCGATGCCGATCCCACGGGTTCGCCGAGCAACACGCCGACCCAGACCCAGACGCAGACGACACCGCCGCCGACCACTCCGACGCCGGAAGTGACGCGTGTGGACGTGACAGCCCTGAACCTGAACGGCATGGACTGCGGCGCCGCCACCTCCACTCTCAAGGAGGCGGGCTTCAACAGCGAGATCACCTGCGTCGACGGCGATCCTGCGCCGACCGATGCGGACGTCGGCAAGGTCTACCGCGTCGCGCCGACCGGCAACGTCGAGACGACGCAGGCCATGACTCTCACGGTCTACGCGGCTCGTGCGGGCATCCCGACGCCGACCGACGCGCCGACGATCACCGGAAACCCGGTCGCGGGTTCGACGGTGACCATCTCCTGGGGAACCGGATTCACGTGCCCGAGCGGAACGACGCTTTCCGGCTACGTCGTGTCGGTGCAGAACGGCAGCTTCGTCTCCGGTGGGCCGAACTTCCAGCCGACCCAGCGCAACACGCAGGTGAAGATCGCCGACGCCGAGGGGCAGCAGCTCATCGTCACGTACCAGGGCATGTGCTCCGGTGGCGATCAGCGCACTTCCGCGGCATCGCCCCCGCTCTCGGTGACGATCACGGCGGCCCCCGGCGATGGGGACACCGACACCGACGGGTAACCTGTAGTTCAGTTCAGCAAGCGTAGTTTTCCAGGGGGGTCATCCGTGTCCACAGAGCCACGAATCGTCGCGGGCCGGTACCGCGTCGACGAGCTCATCGGGCATGGCGGTATGGCGAAGGTCTACCGCGGGTACGATCTGACGCTCGGTCGAGACGTCGCGATCAAGATCCTCGACGCCGATCTGGCACGGGACACCACGTTCCGCAATCGATTCCGGCTCGAGGCCCAGGCCGCGTCACGGATGTCTCACCCTTCGATCGTCCGCGTGTTCGATGCCGGCGACCCCTCGACGAGCGACATCGGTTCCGACGAGCCGCCCTATATCGTGATGGAGCTCGTCAAGGGCACCCTCCTCAAGGACATCATCGCGGCGGGACCGGTGCCGGCGGCCGACGCCGTGCGCTATGTCGACGGCATCCTCGAGGCGCTCGACTACTCGCACCGCGCAGGCGTGGTGCACCGCGACATCAAGCCGGGCAACGTGATGGTGACCGACAAGGGTCAGGTCAAGGTGATGGACTTCGGCATCGCCCGTGCCGTCTCCGACTCGTCCTCCACGGTGGCCGAGACGACCCAGATCATCGGCACCGCCGCCTACTTCTCGCCGGAACAGGCCAAGGGCGAACCCGTCGATGCGCGAGCCGACCTCTACTCCACGGGTGTCGTCCTGTACGAGCTGCTCACCGGACGCCAGCCGTTCCGTGGCGAGTCGCCGGTGGCTGTCGCCTACCAGCATGTAAGTGAGACACCGGTCCCTCCGACCGAGGTCAACGAGGACGCTCCTCCAACGCTCGACCCGATCGTGCTGCGCGCACTCGCGAAGGATCCCTACCAGCGGTATCCGGACGCCGCTCACTTCCGCGCCGCCCTGGATTCCGCCATGACCGGCAATGCCCCGACGCGCAAGGAACTGGGAGCACTGACCAGCGAGCTGTACGGCGCGAGCCCGCGGCAGGCGCAGGAGACCGCGCGGTCGCTGCGGCAGTTGAGTGCGGACACCACCATGACCCGAACCCAGTCCGGACCACCGGTCGCCTGGATCTGGGCCGGAGTGGCACTACTCGCGGTGCTGCTGGCATCGGTGCTGTTCTGGGTCGTCACGATCAGCATGCGCCCTCCCGAGGTGTCGAGCACGTCGCGAACGATCCCGAACCTCGTCAACGTGTCATCCGAGCGCGCACAGGACGACCTCGCGAACCTCGACCTCTCGTCGAAGATCGTGATCGAGACGAGCTCCGAGGTCTCCGAGGGAAACGTGATCCGCACCGACCCCGAGGCGGGGGTGTCGGTCGAGGAGGGCTCCACGGTCACGCTGTACGTCTCCAAGGGCGAGGAGACGGTCGTGATGCCCAAGATCGAGGGCATGGCACTCGACGACGCCACGAACGCGCTGAAGGCCGCCGGGCTCGAACTCGGAACGGTCATCCAACGCAACGACAAGGCGTTGGCCGCGAACACGGTCATCTCCGCCAGTGAGAAGGCCGACGCCGAGCTCGATCCGGGTACCGTCGTCAACCTGGTGGTGGCCAGCGGCACGGTGACGCTCACCGACCTCGCCGGTTGGACCGTCGACGCCGCCACGGCCAACCTCACCGATCTCGGCCTGGTGGCCGTGCCGACGGAGACGGCGGAGTGCCCGGCCACGGAGCCGCCGACCGTGCACTCCATGTCGGTCGCACCCGGTGACGTCCCGGTCGGCTCGTCCGTCCAGATCTTCTTCTGCACCGGTTGACGCGCAGGTCCCGGTGACGCTCAGCCGCCGGTGAGCCGGACCGTACCTTCAGCGTGACAGGGGGTGCAGCGTCTCGGCGCGCGCGACCGCTCCGCCGTCGCCGCACAGTTCCAGCCAATTCGCCAGGAGTCGGTAGCCGCCCTCTGTGAGCACGCTCTCCGGGTGGAACTGCACGCCCCACACCGGCAGGTCGCGGTGGGCCAGCGCCATGACCGTCCCCTCCTCTGTCCAGGCCGTCACCATGACCTCGGGCGGCAGGTCGGAGGCCGCAAGCGCGAGCGAGTGATACCGCCCTGCATCGAACGGCGAGGGGATTCCTGCGAACAGGGGAGAAGCGTCGTGCGTGACCGAGGAGACCATCCCGTGCATGAGTTCGGGCGCCGCGGTGACGGGAGCCCCGAAGGCCTCTCCGATCGCCTGGTGTCCGAGGCACACACCGAGCGTCGGCACCCGCAGCCGCGCGGCGACGCGCACGGCATCGATCGACGCTCCAGCATCGGCAGGTGCACCTGGGCCCGGAGAGAGCATCACCGCGTCGTACGCCGGCACCAGCTTCTCGAATCGGGCGGCATCCGTCGCATCCGCTTCGATCATGTCGGCGTCTGCGCCGAGCTCCTGCAGGTATCCGACCAGGGTGTGCACGAAGCTGTCGTGGTTGTCGACCACGAGCACTCGCGTCATTCGACGTCGACCTCGCCGGGGGCGATGATCGGGCTCACCCAGGGGAACACGTACCAGAACAGTCCGTAGAGCACGGCGGCGATGACGATCACGAGGATGAGCACCCTCAGCCACCACGGGCCGGGCAGCAGGCGCCAGAGGGCGGCGTACATCAGGCTTCTCCCTTTCGGATGTCCATGATCACACCGAGGGTGCGGCCGGCGGAGGCGGCGGATCGGTCAGAGCGGTCGGCGGACCCTCGGCGCGTGGCTGGAAGCTCTCGAACACCCCGTAGGCGACGATGCGCTCGGCCAAGGAGTACAGCGGAGAGCAGGCCGTGAGCGTGATGTACTGCTCCCCGGTCTGCTGCTCGGGCATCTGCGGCACGTCGGCGAGCACATCGGTCTGGCTGGGCTTCACGTACTCGAGCGTGCGGAACCGGTAGGTGTACCAGCCGTCGGGGGTCTCCACGACGATCGCGTCGTTCAACTGCAGCTTGTCGAGCTGGTTGAACGGCTTTCCCCACGTGGTCCGATGCCCGGCGAGCGAGAAGTTGCCGACCTCGCCCGGCATCTTCGAGTTGGTGTAGACCCCGATCCCCTGCTGGTCGAGCGTGCGGGCACGGCTCGTCCCGCCGAAGATCCCGAAGTTGTAGTCCGCGCCGAAACGCGGGATGTGCATCTGTCCGAACCACTGCGCATCGGCCGGGGACGCGGGCACGGGGGGCACGTATGCCGTGGTTCCGTCGTCTTCCTCGACGACGGGCGGGAGCGCCGGGGGCTCGGCCTGTGCCAGCGCCTGGGACACCGCTGCACCCTCTTCGTTCTTCTGGGCGCTGATGATGATGTCGCCGATCCACATCTGCCATGCGACGAAGAGCAGCACGATCACGCCGGCGGTGAGGAGCAGCTCTCCGAGCACGCTCGCGAACGTCGCGCGCGAGCGCGGCCGCTGTCGCCGCGGACGCCGCCCCCCAGGCACGACGGATGCAGTCATGCGGTGATCATATCCGGGAACGCTGAGCGCGTGCCGTCGCCTCTCCGTCTGCGGAGGCATCCTGGCCTCGGCGGAGGACAGGTCTCATGGGTACAATGACGGAATGGCACGTGACCGCAAGACTGAAGAACCCGCCGTCGAGCGCGCCGAAGGCGACGCCGCTCCCAACGCCGTGTGGTTCAAGCCGGTGATGATCGGCTTCATGCTCCTGGGGCTCGTGTGGATCCTTGTCTTCTACATCTCCGGCATGCAGTACCCGATCCCAGGTCTCTCGAACTGGAACCTGGCGATCGGTCTCGGCATCGCGCTGATCGGCTTCCTGATGACCACTCGCTGGCGCTGACGCCTCTACTTCCAGAAAGGCCCCCTCGCATCGCGAGGGGGCCTTTCTCATACCCACCCCGGATTCCACTCCGCTCCGCTGTACAGCGTCAACGCTGTACAGCGGCAACGCCACCGAAGGTCGTAGGCGGGTTCCCGGAGTGAGCATCGGGAGGGACCAGCGAAGCGGGAGGGAGCCCGTTCTGGGAACGAAGGGAATCCGCCTACGACCGTCCCCCGGAGATGCCCGCCCACAAGTCCAGCCAGAGCGAAAGTTATCCACAGGTCCATCCACAGCCTGGGGAGAATTACACCGGTGTTATTCACAGGGGTTAACAACCCTGTTAACAACTCGGGATCAGGACAAAAGGATGAGCGGCGGCACGAAGGCGACGACGACGATCAACAGGACGACCAGCGCGGACAGCAGAACGATCTGCAGGGTTCGCTGGTCTCGGCGCTTCGTCTTTACATAGATGAAGGCCACCAGCGCGCCGATGACGAGTCCGCCGAGGTGCGCCTGCCAGGAGATCCGTCCACCCCCGAAGACCAGGCCGTAGACGAAGTTGATGCCGAGGATGACGAGAAGCCCGGTGACGTTGGCGCCGAGGTGCCGGCCGACGATGAGCAGAGCGGCCATCATGCCGAAGATCGCTCCCGAGGCCCCGACCGTGGAGGTCAGCGGGGCGAGCACCGCCACCATGACCGAGCCGCCGAGACCGCTGATGAGGTAGAGGGCGAGGAACCGGACGCGGCCGAGCATGGGCTCGAGGCTCTGTCCGAGCATCCACAACGCGAGCATGTTGAGTGCGAGGTGGATGAAGCTGCCGTGGGCGAAGACGGCGGTGAGCAGTCGCCAGGGCTCGAATGGCAGCGGCGAGAGGTTCGGGTACAGATACGGGGCCGCGAAGAGCATCTGCCCGGTGATCTGCTCGCCGATGCCGGGGATCAGCTGCAGCAGTCCGATGAAGGACGTGACCGCGAGGAGAGCGTAGGTGACGACCGGCTTGCCGCTGCGTGCCATCGCCATGGTCGCGCCGTTGCCGCCCCAGCGCCGGGCAGCCTTCTTCTGAGCGGGGGTGCGGTTCTTCTTGTCCGCGTTCATGCACTCGGGACAGATGACGCCGACAGCCGCCTGCGTCTGGCACTCGGGGCAGATGGTGCGCATGCACCGCTGGCAGAGCACGAAGCTCTGCCGATCCGGATGGCGGTAACAGAAGTTGTCGCGATTGCTCGTGAACTCTGGCGTGGTCATCCGGATCGGCCGCAGCTGTCGTCAGGCCGCGACGATGTCGATCGACTGCAGCACGACAGGCTCGACCGGACGGTCGCCCGGGCCGGTCTGCACGGCGCCGATCGCGTCGACGACTGCGCGGGAAGCGTCATCGGCGACCTCGCCGAAGATCGTGTGCTTGCCCTGCAGCCACGGGGTGGGGTCCGTCGTGATGAAGAACTGCGAACCGTTGGTGCCCTCGGGCTTGCCGGTGATGGCGTTGCGACGCAGGCCGGCGTTGGCCATCGCGAGGATGTACGGCTTGTTGAAGTCGAGCTCCATGTTGATCTCGTCGTCGAAGTTGTAGCCGGGGCCGCCGACGCCCTGTCCGAGCGGGTCGCCGCCCTGGATCATGAAGTTCGGGATGATGCGGTGGAAGATGACGTCCTTGTAGAGGGGTCCGTCGCCGGGCTTGCCGGTGGCGGGGTCGGTCCACTCCTGGGTGCCGTCGGCGAGGCCGACGAAGTTCTTGACCGTCTTCGGTGCGTGATCGCCGAAGAGGTTGATGACGATGTCACCGTGGTTGGTGTGCAGGGTTGCGACATGAGAAGCGTGAGCCATGCCTTCATTCTCGCAGAGCTTCCGGTGAGTTGGCCGAGGCCTGTACCCCTGATCAGGCGAAGAAGCAAGGGTCGGGCGATTCCCTCCCGGCTTCCAGACTGTCGTGGCAAGATGGGGAACCCGTACTCCAATGGACAGGAGAGCATCGTGAGCCTCAGCCGCAAGCGGAAGAAGGAACTGCGTCGTCTTCAGAAGGAAGCGAACCAGCTCTGGGAGAACCAGCAGGTGCTCGTCGGTCACGCCGCCGATGTCGCCCGGGAGGCCGGACGTCAGCTCGGCAGCCTCAATCGTGAGCAGGTCGTCCCGGTCATCCAGGACACGTACAACCGTCGCGTCGCCCCGGTCGTCGACCGTGGCGTAAAGATCGGCAAGCACGTCGTCGACGACAAGGTCGTTCCGATCGTGGGCGGAGTCGTCGGTTCCGCCCTCACCGCGTGGGATGTCGCCAACGCGAAGCGTCACGGTGTGGCCGTCCCGGCACCCCGCGGTGCTTTCGGGAAGAAGCAGAAGTCGGGCCCGGGTCTCGGCTCCGTCATCGCTATCGTCCTCGGCGCGGCCGCGGCCGTCGGCGTTCTCTACGCCGCCTGGCAGGCACTGCGCGCCGACGACGAGCTCTGGGTCGCGGACGACCCGCTCGCCGCACCCGACGCGTGACCCCGTCCGATATCGCCTCCGTCGCCCCGGGTGACGGAGGCGATCGGCATGCGCGGGTGCGTGAAGCGGCCGCAGCCCGCGGTCTCGAGATCGAGATCCGTGAGCGCCCGGCGGCAGGCAGCCTGTTCGAGGCAGCCGAGCTCCTCGGCATCCCGCCGTCGGGCATCGTCAAGACACTCGTCGTGAAGCGCTCCGACGACACTTTCCTGTTCGCGCTGATACCGGGCGGACGCTCGATCTCCTGGCCGAAGCTCCGCGCCCTGGTCGGAGTGAACAAGCTTCGGCTTCCGGAAGCGGAGTTGGCTCTCGCGGCGACAGGCTACGAGCGCGGCACCATCGTCCCGATCGGCAGCACCACCGACTGGCCGATCTACGCCGACGAGTCCATCGTCGGTCAGCGCATCGCCATGGGTGCGGGGGCCCACGGATACAGTCTGTTCGTCGACGCAGACGACCTGATCGCCGCCTACGGGGCGACCGTCGCAGACATCTCCGTTCCCGAAGAGCGCTGACCCCGGCCGGGACTCGGTCGGTTCAGAGGATCCCGGCCATCCGCATGGCGATGTCGACCAGCCGCACCCGCTGCAGCTCGGCCACCGCCTTCAGCGGAAACCACTCGGCCATGTCGGTCGAACCGCCGGTCTCGAAGCGCAGCTTGCCACCGGTGACCTCGGCTCGGTAGACGATGCGCAGCGTGTGCAGCGGTTCTGCTGCCTTCTGCACTCGACGACCCGCGGGAATCACACGGGAATGGATGCCGAGGAGCTCGCCGACCTTGACCGTGTAGCCGGTCTCCTCGCGGAGCTCTCGACGTACGGCGTCTTCCGGAGATTCACCCGGCTCGAGCCCACCCCCGGGCATCGTCCACGCGACGCGACGACCCTCCGTCCAGCGCGCCAACAGCAGCCGTCCGTCGTCATCGGTGACGACCGCGTACGCCGCGACACGCAGGTCCATGGACACACACTATCCGTCAGCGAAGGCGGTCGATGACCGTGCGTCACGCTCCGGAAACCGACGGTCCGCTCCGATCGATCAGGAATCGAGAAGCGCTCGGTCCTCCGTCCTCCGTAATGTGATCTCCACAACGGACAGCACCCGGAGAGGACCGATCATGGCCGAGAAAGAGAAGAACTTCAGCGCCGAGGAACGCGAGGCCATGCAGGCTGCCGCGAAGGAAGCGCGCACGCGCCGTTCCAGGGCGAAGAAGTCCCCGGAGGAGCTCCGCGCCGCGGGGGAGGCCGACATCAAGGAGGCGATCGAGAAGCTCACACCCGAAGACCAGGCCCTGGCGAAGAAGCTGCATGACCTGGTCTCCGAGGTCGCCCCCGACCTGGTCCCCCGCACCTACTACGGGATGCCGGCGTGGGGTCGCGACGGCAAGGTGCTCTGCTTCTTCCAGCCGGCCAGCAAGTTCAAGGTCCGCTACGGAACGTTCGGGTTCGAACCGATCTCGAACCTCGACGACGGAACCGTGTGGCCGACCGCCTATGCCGTGACCGACCTCACGAAGGCCGACCTCGACTTCCTGGCCGAACGCATCAGACAGGCGATCAGCTGACGACACCCTGGTGCCCCGAGTCCGCTCGGGCAGTACCGTTGAGCCGTGAGCACACTGCCCTTCCCCGCATCCGTGTACGCCGCCCGCCTCGCCGACGCCGCAACGCTCGCGGCTGAAGCGGGAATCGATGCCGTCATCGTGGGCCCTGGACCCGACCTGCAGTACCTGCTGGGCGTGGAGGGCGACACCATCGAGCGGCTCACCGCACTCGTCATCGGTCCCGGAGTCACGCCCACGGTGGTGGTGCCGCGGATGGAACTCGCCAAGCTGCGAACCACGGCCGCCGGTGAGCTCGGCATCCGCGTCGCGGACTGGGTGGACGGAGAGGATCCCTACGCGCTGGTCGGCGAGGCAGCGGGTGCGGTGGCACGCGTCGGTGTGTCCGACGCCCTCACCGCCCTGCACGTCATCCCGATCGGTAAGCGCCTGGGTGTGCGCCTCGAGCTCGCCACACCGGTGCTGCGCGAGAGCCGCATGATCAAGGATGCCGAGGAGATCAGAGAGCTGCGCCGTGCCGGAGACGCCATCGACGCGGTGCACCGGCGCGTGCCTGAGTGGCTTCGTGCCGGACGCACCGAACGCGAGGTGGCTGCCGACATCGCCGAGGCGATCGTCGCCGAAGGGCACCGCACGGTGGAGTTCGTGATCGTCGGATCGGGCCCGAATGGTGCGGACCCTCACCACGAGGTCTCGGACCGCGTGATCGAAGAAGGCGACGTGGTCGTGGTCGACATCGGTGGGGCTGTCCCGAGCGGCTACAACTCCGACAGCACCAGGACGTACGTGGTCGGAACCCCCGACCCCGCCGCAGCTGAGCGCATCGGAGTGCTGGTGCGCGCGCAGCAGGCTGCGGTCGATGCCGTGCGCCCCGGAGCCACCGCCTCCGAAGTGGATGCCGCAGCGCGAACCGTTCTCGACGAAGCAGGCCTCGGGGAGGCGTTCCTGCACCGCACCGGCCACGGAATCGGAGTCTCGGTGCACGAAGAGCCGTACATCGCCCCTGGCAACGATCTGGTGCTCCGCGAGGGCATGGCCTTCAGCATCGAACCTGGTATCTACTTCGCCGGCGAATGGGGTGCCCGCATCGAGGACATCGTCGTCGTGACGGCCGAGGGTGGCCAGCGACTGAACGTCGCACCGCACGGCCTGACTTCGGTCGGCTCCGACTGAGACGCACCCGGATATGCAGCGCCGTCGCAAGGTATCGTCCGCCAATGCGTCGCCGGCGACCCGCGCGCGCTACGCCCGACGTCGACAGAATCGCCTCGCGCGCGTGGACAACGACCTCACCGATGAGCAGTGGTACGCCCTGATGGACGCCTGGGGCGGGTGTGCGTATTGCGGGGGAGACGGCGCCGCTCTGCAGCGCGACTGCATCCAACCGGTGTCCCGCGGCGGCCGCTACACGCTCGAGAACGTGGTTCCGGCGTGCGCCTCCTGCAATGCGAGCAAGCACAATGACGAGGTGACGGGCTGGCTGCGCCGCAAGAAGCTCGACGAACGGACATTCCTCGTGCGGCACGCCACGATCCTCCGGGGGCTTCGACCCGCCGAATGAAGCCGGTGCGCGCACTCGCTACTCTCGACTCATGACGACGATCGCTGCGATCACTGCCGAGGACCGCCCCGAATGGGAGGTGCTCTGGAAGGGGTACCTGTCCTTCTATGAGACCGACCTCGATGACGCGACCACGTCGGCGACCTTCAGGAGACTCGTCGACCGCGGATCGGGGATCCGTGGTGCGATCGCCCGCGATGACAACGGCGTCGCGGTCGGCATCGTCCACTGGCTGACGCACGCCGGCACCTGGACGATCACGGACTACTGCTATCTGGAAGATCTCTTCGTCGCGCCAGACGTGCGCGGCGGTGGTGTCGGCAGGGCGCTGATCACTCACGTGCGCGCATGGGCGGAGCAGCACGGGTCGTCCAAGCTCTACTGGCTCACGGCGGAGTCGAACACCACGGCGCGGGGCCTCTACGATCGTGTCGCGTCGCGGTCGGGCATGATCCACTACGAGATCGATCTCGACTGAGACGGTGACCGAAGGAAAGAAGCCCCCGGCAGGTGCCAGGGGCTTCTTCATCCTGTGGAGCCTAGGAGATTCGAACTCCTGACATCCTGCTTGCAAAGCAGGCGCTCTACCAACTGAGCTAAGGCCCCGTGAGGGATTTCTTGAGTTAAGGAGTGGGGCTACCAGGACTTGAACCTGGGACCTCTTCATTATCAGTGAAGCGCTCTAACCGCCTGAGCTATAGCCCCGTCAACCTCCAAGACTTTACCGGAGAACGACGGAAAATCCGAATCGAGGGGGAGCACCCGGGAGTGTCTCCCCCTCGATCGTCTTCAGCGACCCGGTCGGATGGTCGCGGTGCCGGCCGAGAGGGAGACGTCGATCGTCCTCCGCGAGCTCGACGCCTCATCCACTTCGGCGTTCAGCGTGCCCGCGCTGATCTCCTGAGAGATCGCGTACTCGACGTCGGGAACGGTCAGATCGAGGGTGCCGGCACTGACGTCGATGGATGTCAGCGCGGGAGGCGTTCCCGTCAGCTCCACGGTGAGATCGCCCGCGGAGACACCGAGGTCGGCCTGGGCGATGCCGTCGAGCAGGATGTCGGCACGACCGGCGCTCATCTGCACGTCGAGCTCTTTCGCGGCTCCTTGGATGTCGAGAGCACCCGCGTTCACACTGACATCGAGGATCCCGAAGTCTCCGGCCACATCGAGGCTGCCCGCATTGAGGTTCAGGTCGGCATCGAGTCCCGCGTCGCGAAGGCTCTCCGGGAGCGTGAGCACAGCGATCTCCTCCTCACCGAACCAGCCGCCGATCCACCATCCGAAGACCCCCTGCGGGCTCCGCACGACCAGCTCATCGCCGTCACGTTCGAATCTCCACGGGGTACCGCGTCCGTTCGTGATGGCGAGTGTGGCCTCGTCGACGTCGCCGAACTCGACCCGCATGCTGCTGGCGTCGGCGGAGAGGTCGATGCTCTCCAGCCCAGCGACACCCACGCTCTGCACGGAGTCGGCACGGTTCGAAGTGGCGATGGTGCCGACGGCTGCCGCGGCTGCTGTTCCGCCGGCGCCGAGAAGTGCGAGCCCACCGACCACCGCCGTCACGACCATGACCGCGGTCGCACCGGACGAGCGGCCGGCGGGAGGAGGGGTCGGAGCCGCGTGCGGAGCGTCAGGATGCGGAACGGAGGCGGGTGGCGGGGTGAGCGGGGTGTGCCCGCCCTGGTCCCCGTTGTTGTCGGTGGTCATCGTGCCACTCCTGTCTGGCCGGTCGGCGGCGTCGTGCCACCGGTGTTCTCGATGTGGGCGAGGGCGGCGAGCACACGGCGGTTGCCCGACTCGTCCTGTTCGAAGCCCAGTTTCTGGAAGATGGAGGTGATGTGCTTCTCGACGCTGGCTTCGGAGAGGAACAGCAGTCCGGCGATCGCCTGATTCGACTTGCCCTCGGCGATCAGTGCGAGCACGGTGCGCTCGCGCTCGGTGAGCCGCAGCATCCGATCATCACGGTTGCGCCGTGTCAGCAGCTGGGCGACGACCTCGGGGTCGAGCACGGTGGCTCCCTCGGAGATCCGCTGCACGGAGGCGAGGAACTCCGAGACGTCGGCGACCCGATCCTTCAACAGGTAGCCGAGAGGGCCACCCTGCGCCGCGATCAGGTCGGAGGCGTAACGCTCCTCGACGTACTGGGAGAGCACGAGGATCGCGAGCGACGGGTGGGTCGACCGCAGACCGAGAGCGGCCCGGATCCCCTCGTCTGTGAAGGTCGGAGGGAGACGCACATCCAGGATGCACAGATCGGGTTCCTCCGTGACGACGGCCTGGTCGAGACCCTCGATGTCGGGAAGAGCGGCGACCACCTGGTGACCGGCGTCTTCGAGCAGACGGACCAGGCCCTCGCGCAGCAGGACCGAGTCCTCGCAGATCAGGATGCGCACGGGACGCTCACCTCCAGGCTGGTCGGACCGCCCTGAGGACTGTCGAGGCGGAAGGTTCCGCCGGCGGCGAGGATGCGGTTCGCGATGCCGTCGAGACCACCGCCCGGCTGCACCTGCGCTCCTCCGATGCCGTTGTCCTCGACCCGCGCCCACAGCGTGTTGCCGTCACGCAGCCGCACGACCACACGGGCCTCGCTGGCTCGGGAGTGCTTCGCCGCGTTGGTCAGGGACTCGGCGATCGAGAAGTACACGGCGGCCTCGGCCTCGCGACTGCACCGACCGTCCATCCGCACGTCGAGGTGCACGGGGATGTGGGAGCGTCCCGCGAGTGCCGACAGCGCGGCGTCGAGCCCCCGGTCGTCCAGCACAGAGGCATGTATGCCGCGTGCGAGCTGACGCAGCTCGGTGATGGCCGCCTTCGTCGAGGTGTGAGCCTCGTTGATGAGTTCCTTCGCCGCACCGGGATCGCTGTCGATCTTCTGCTGAGCGAGCCCGAGCGTCATCCCCACGGAGACGA
Organism: Microbacterium sp. Beta; assembly: GCF_005502545.1. NCBI lineage: Bacteria > Bacillati > Actinomycetota > Actinomycetes > Micrococcales > Microbacteriaceae > Microbacterium > Microbacterium sp. Beta. Next base: position 105,129 of record NZ_SCOG01000005.1, on the reverse strand, counting down.
GACGGGGCTGGACGCCGTCGTGCAGATCGCGCTCGATGCGGGTGCGCTCGACATCGGCGGCGCGCACGGCCCCCTCGCGCTGGGCCGTCGAGGTGCGGACACGCTCGGTGAGCTCCGTCTCCCTGCTGCGGATGACGATCGCGAGCGACAGGGTGCGATGCAGCAGTGCGAGGCCGATGATCCCGACGACGCAGGCTGCGATGCCCAGGATCCCGATGAGCGGGGCCCACTCGGCAGGAATGCCCCCGCCGCCGAACGGTCCCATCACGGAGTCGACTCCGGTGAGCGGTGCGAACGAGACGACGATCGACCAGATCAGGCCCCAGAACAGCCGAAGCACGACCCACCCGAGCACGGCGGAGATGGCGAAGTTGGCGACAGCGCGCCACATGCGTCCATCGATCGCCTGCCGGCCCAATGCGCGCAGCCATCCGACGAAGCCGGGGCGGTCGCGTGGCTGCAGCCGCAGGGGGCCGACCGGAGTCCGGTACAGAGACCCGACCCGAGCGATCTCGAACCAGCCGAGACCGTAGAGGGCATAGACCAAGCCGACGAGCAGGACCAGACCGATACCGGCGACGAAGAGGAGTCCGAGTCCGGTACCGAGGAGGCCTCCGAGCGTGCCGAAGATGGCGCCGCCCAGGACGCCGACGCCTGCCAGATGCAGGATCGTGAGGAAGATGCGCAACGGCGGCTTCACCGCTGTTGCGGAAGCCGGGGTCGCAGTCTGAGTGGTCATGGTTCCAAGGTACGGCGGTGGGGGAGGCCACGACAGCGAGCCAACCGGACACTCCGATTCGGGTTTTCCGTAAGAGTTCCCGTGGTCGTCCCGGTTCGACCACGACGGTTCTGCTTCACTGGGGGCATGAGTACGCATGAGGGGGAACCGCACGGCACCGGTCTCGGTCAGCGGCTGAACTGGCTGCGCGCAGGAGTGCTCGGCGCGAACGACGGCATCGTCTCGGTCGCCTCACTCGTCGTCGGGGTGGCCGGCGCCACGACCGACAACGCCGCACTTCTCACAGCGGGAATCGCCGGCCTCGTCGGAGGCGCGATCTCGATGGCCCTCGGCGAGTACGTGTCGGTGAGCAGTCAGCGTGACAGTGAGAGGGCACTGATCGCGAAGGAGCGCGAAGAGCTCCGTACGATGCCGGCCGTGGAGCTCGACGAACTCACCCAGCTCTATCGCGACCGCGGGCTCTCGCCGGAGACAGCGCGCCAGGTGGCCGAGGAACTCACCGCGCACGACGCCCTCTCCGCCCATCTGGAAGTGGAACTGGGCATCGATCAGGATGACCTCGTGAACCCGTGGCACGCGGCCCTCTCCTCCGCGGTGGCGTTCACTCTCGGAGCACTGCTGCCGTTGCTGGCCATCCTCCTTCCCCCTCCGGAATGGCGCGTGCCCGTGACGTTCGTCGCAGTGCTTCTCGCGCTCGCGGTGACGGGAACCCTGTCGGCGAAGATCGGCGGCTCCGCTCCGATGCGCGCATCCATACGGCTGGTCGTCGGCGGCGGACTCGCGCTGGCGGCGACCTGGCTCATCGGCACCCTGCTCGGTACGACCGGCGTGGTCTAGCGATCCCGCGCCGAGCAACGACGAAGGGCGGGTGCCGCAGCACCCGCCCTTCGTGGATCCGTACCGAGGATCAGTTCGACATGAAGCCGACGAGCAGTCCGCCGGTCACCTTCACCGCGAGGTTGTAGATTCCGGCGACCACGGCGCCGAGCACCGTGAAGACGATCAGGTTCAGGATCGCCACCACGGCGGCGAAGGCCATCACCTGCGGCAGTCCCACGACCTCGGACAGCACGAACGTGTTGTCCGTGATGCCGAGCAGGAAGCTCTCCGCCGTCGTCATGATCCCCGTCGCCTGGAACACGAGGAAGATGAGGAAGAACGAGACCATCGTGACGACCGCGAGGGCCACGGCTCCGAGGAACGAGAGCTTCACGGCCGACCAGAAGTCCACGTAGACCAGTCGGAGGCGTACCTGCTTTCCGCTGGTCTTGCGGGTCGACTTCTTCGCCAGCTTGTCGGCCACTGTGCTCATGCGTCTGTATCCTCAGGGGTCTGGGTCGTCTCGGGGGCCTGGGTCTCTGCGTCCTCCGCATCGGCCTCTTCTTCGGCGAGGCCGCGCTCACCGTTACGGGCGATGGCGAGGATGCGGTCGGCCTCCGTCGTACGGGCGAACACCACTCCCATGGTGTCTCGACCCTTGGCGGGGACCTCGGCCACGGCAGAGCGTACCACCTTGCCGCTGGACAGAACCACCAAGACCTCGTCGTCCTCGGAGACGATCAGACCACCCGCGAGAGTGCCCCGATCATCGTTGAGTTTGGCGACCTTGATGCCCGTTCCGCCGCGACCCTGAACCCGGTACTCCTCCACCGCGGTGCGCTTCGCATAGCCGCCGTCGGTGACCACGAAGACGAACTTCCCCGGCGCGGCGACGGATGCCGAGAGCAGGCAGTCCTCATCGATCTTGAACTTCATCCCGCGGACACCGGCCGTCGCCCGGCCCATCGGGCGCAGGGCTTCATCTGTCGCCTCGAAGCGCACCGACATGCCTCGACGGCTGATGAGGAGGATGTCGTCCTCGGCGTTCACGAGCAGCGCGCTGACGAGCTCGTCCTCCTCGTTCAGACGGATCGCGATGACACCGCCCTGACGGTTGGTGTCGTAGTTGTCGAGACGGGTCTTCTTGACCAGTCCGTCACGCGTCGCGAGCACCAGATAGTCCGCCACCTGGTAGTCGCGGATGTCGAGCACCTGGGCGATGTTCTCGTCGGGCTGCAGGGCGAGCAGGTTCGCCACGTGCATGCCCTTGGCGTCGCGACCGGCCTCCGGCACCTCGTACGTCTTCGCGCGATAGACGCGACCCTTGTCGGTGAAGAACAGCAGCCAGTGGTGCGTGGTCGTCACGAAGAAGTGCTCGACGATGTCGTTCGCCCGCAGCTGGGCACCCTTGACGCCCTTGCCGCCGCGGTGCTGCGAACGGTAGTTGTCGCTGCGCGTGCGCTTGATGTAGCCCTCGCGCGTGACGGTGACCACCATCTCCTCTTCGGCGATGAGGTCCTCCATCGAGACGTCGCCGTCGAAGCCGTGCAGGATGTGGGTGCGGCGCTCGTCGCCGAAACGCTCGACGATGCCGGTCAGCTCTTCCCGGATGATGGTCCGCTGACGGCCCTCGTCGGCCAGGATCGCCTTGTAGTCGGTGATCTGCGCCTCGAGCTCGTTCGCCTGATCGATGATCTTCTGACGCTCGAGGGCTGCGAGCCGGCGCAGCTGCATCTGCAGGATCGCATCGGCCTGGATCTCGTCGATGTCGAGAAGCTTCTGCAGGCCCTCGTTGGCGTCGGCTGTTGTCTGCGAACGACGGATCAGCGCGATGACCTCGTCGAGCGCATCGAGCGCCTTCAGGTACCCGCGCAGGATGTGCATGCGCTTCTCGGCCTCGCGAAGGCGGAACTCGGTCCGTCGCACGATCACGTCGATCTGGTGGGAGATCCAGTTCGAGATGAACCCGTCGATCGCGAGCGTCCGGGGGACGCCGTCGACGATCGCGAGCATGTTCGCGCCGAAGTTCTCCTGCAGCTGCGTGTGCTTGTACAGGTTGTTCAGCACGACCTTGGCGACCGCGTCGCGCTTGAGCACCACGACCAGGCGCTGACCCGTGCGGTCCGACGACTCGTCACGGATGTCGGCGATGCCGGTGATCTTGCCGTCACGGGCGAGGTCGCCGATCTTCACCGCCACGTTGTCCGGGTTGACCTGGTACGGCAGCTCGGTGATGACGAGGCAGGTACGACCCTGGATCTCCTCCACATTGACGACCGCGCGCATGGTGATCGAGCCGCGGCCGGTGCGGTACGCCTCGTGGATGCCCTTGGTGCCGAGGATCTGCGCGCCGGTGGGGAAGTCCGGGCCCGGGATGCGTTGGATCAGGCCTTCGAGCAGTTCCTCGCGGGAGATGCCGGGGTTGTCGAGTGCCCAGAGCGCCGCGTCGGACACCTCGCGCAGGTTGTGCGGCGGGATGTTGGTGGCCATTCCGACCGCGATGCCGACCGAGCCGTTGACGAGCAGGTTCGGGAAACGGGCGGGCAGGACCGTCGGCTCCTGCGTCTGGCCGTCGTAGTTGTCGGTGAAGTCGACGGTGTCTTCTTCGATGTCGCGCACCATCTCGAGCGCGAGCGGAGCCATCTTGGTCTCGGTGTATCGCGGAGCCGCGGCACCCATGTTGCCGGGGGAGCCGAAGTTGCCCTGCCCGAGGGCCAGCGGATACCGCAGAGACCACGGCTGCACCAGTCGCACGAGGGCGTCGTAGATCGCCGAGTCACCGTGCGGGTGGTACTGACCCATGACCTCGCCGACCACACGGGCGCACTTCGAGAACGACTTGTCAGGACGGAATCCACCGTCGTACATGCCGTAGATGACACGGCGGTGCACCGGCTTGAGGCCGTCGCGCACATCGGGGAGCGCACGCCCCACGATGACGGCCATGGCGTAGTCGAGGTAGCTGCGCTGCATCTCCGACTGCAGGTCGACCTGATCGATCTTGCCGTGGTCGTGTTCCGGCTCGGTGCGTTCTTCGTCAGTCATCAATCAATCTCTCTGTCACACATCTGGTCTGAGCCCGCGGGCATCAGATGTCGAGGAAGCGGACGTCCTTGGCGTTGCGCTGGATGAAGCTGCGTCGGGACTCGACGTCTTCGCCCATCAGCACACTGAAGATCTCGTCGGCCGCGGCCGCGTCTTCGATGGTGATCTGCTGCAGGGTGCGCGTGGTGTGATCCATCGTCGTCTCCCACAGCTCCTTCGGGTTCATCTCACCGAGACCCTTGTAGCGCTGGATGCCGGCATCCTTCGGGATGCGCTTGCCGTTCTCGATGCCGTGCTTCAGCAGGGCGTCGCGCTCGGCGTCGCTGAACACGTACTCGTGAGCCGAGTTCGACCACTTGAGCCGGTAGAGCGGCGGCATGGCGAGGTACACGAAACCGGCCTCGATGAGCCCGCGCATGTAGCGGAAGAGGAGCGTCAGCAGCAGGGTGGTGATGTGCTGACCGTCCACGTCGGCATCGGCCATCAGCACGATCTTGTGATAGCGCGCCTTCTCGATGTCGAACTCTTCGCCGATGCCGGTGCCGAAGGCCTGGATCATCGCCTGGACTTCCTTGTTGCCGAGCGCCTTGTCGAGACGCGCGCGCTCCACGTTGAGGATCTTTCCTCGGAGGGCCAGGATCGCCTGGGTGTGAGGGTCTCGACCCTGCACGGCGGAACCACCTGCCGAGTCACCCTCGACGAGGAAGATCTCACTGATCGACGGATCCTTGCTCGTGCAGTCCTTGAGCTTGTCCGGCATGGCCGCCGACTCGAAGACGCTCTTGCGACGCGCCGTCTCACGGGCCTTCCGCGCGGCGAGACGAGCCGTGGCCGCATCGATCGCCTTGCGGATGATGTTCTTCGCCTGGTTCGGGTTGCGCTCCAACCAGTCGCCGAGCTGATCGCCGACCACTTTCTGCACGAACGCCTTCGCCTCGGTGTTGCCGAGCTTCGTCTTGGTCTGCCCCTCGAACTGCGGCTCGCCGAGCTTGATCGAGATGACTGCCGTCAGTCCCTCGCGCACGTCGTCGCCGGAGAGGTTGTCGTCCTTCTCCTTGAGGAGGTTGTTCGCTCGCGCGTACTTGTTGACCAGGGTCGTCAGTGCCGCACGGAAGCCTTCCTCGTGCGTTCCGCCCTCGTGGGTGTTGATGGTGTTGGCATAGGTGAACACGTTCTCGGTGTACGAGGTCGTCCACTGCATCGCGACCTCGAGCGAGATCTTGCGCTCGGTGTCCTCCGACTCGAAGGCGATGATCTCGTCGTTGACCACTTCGGCGTGGCGCACCTTGTTGAGGTACTCGACGTAATCCACCAGACCGCGCTCGTAGAAGAACACATCGCCGGGCTGCTTGGTGACGGTCGCGCCGTCCTCCTCGACCTCGTAGGCCGACGACTCGCGCTCGTCGCGCAGCTCGATGCGCAGCCCCTTGTTGAGGAACGCCATCTGCTGGAACCGCGTGCGGAGGGTGTCGTAGTCGAACTCGGTCGTCTCCTGGAAGATCTCCGCGTCGGGCCAGAACGTGATGCTCGTCCCGGTCTCGTCGGTCGCCTCGCCCTTCTCGAGCTTCTGCTGGGGGACACCGCCGTCGGCGAAGCTGTGCCGCCAGACGAAGCCCTTCTGCTTGACCTCCACGTCGAACCGCGTCGAAAGGGCGTTCACGACGGAGGAGCCGACGCCGTGCAGTCCACCGGAGACGGCGTACGCGCCGCCGCCGAACTTTCCGCCGGCGTGCAGGATCGTGAGGACGACCTCGACCGTCGACTTGTTCGGGTCCGACGAGTGCGGGTCGACCGGGATTCCTCGGCCGTTGTCGACGACGCGCACGCCGCCGTCGGCGAGCATCGTCACCAGGATCGTGTCGGCGTAGCCGGCCAGCGCCTCATCGACCGAGTTGTCGACGATCTCGTAGACCAGGTGGTGCAGGCCTCGGGGACCGGTCGACCCGATGTACATGCCAGGGCGCTTGCGCACAGCCTCGAGGCCCTCGAGGATCTGGATCGAATCCGCGCCGTACTCTCCGGGCTGCTTCGCCTTGGGTGCGGGCTGTGGAGTCTGGGTCCCTGAGCCAGTCGAAGGGGCGGGGGTTCCCCCGGTGTTCGATTCCGTCTCGTCAGCAGGGGATTCAGGCGTCATCAGAGGGCATTCTCCACATCGATATCACGAACTCCCATTCTAGCGGAGTTTCGTCGAGAAATGCCGCTCAACGGCCGTGTGTGGGCCTCTGAGCGTTTCGACCCCCTCGGATGGTGCCCTACCCGTAGGTATCGCGTGGGCCCCGTCCTGGAACGGCTCTGGGACCCCATTTCCACGAGGGGACGTCCGGTCCGATGAACCGGAGGTTCTCCACGCCCGCATCCGGATACCGTCGACCGATCTCTGTGAGGATCGTCGCCCGCATGAACTGCAGGTTCTTCGCCCACGCCGTCGAATCGCACTTGACGGTGAGCAGACCGCGCTCCAGAGACACCGGCTCCGAGTGCTTCGCGGTGTCGGCACCAGCGAGGTCGGCCCACTGCCGAACGAGGTCCTCCCGCGCGAGGGTGATCTGCCATCCCGAGTCCCGACTCAGCTTGTCGAGCACGGCGCCGAGCGCGCCGGGATCGCGCCCCGGCGTGAACGGAGCGTTGTCGTCGTCCGTGGTGATGCGCCGCTTGCGCTTCCAGCTCTTCGAGCTCGGCTGCAGGCCGCGCAGTCGCAGGTACGTGCCGATCGTCTCCGGGACGTCAGCCGGCGGAGTGGAGATCGGGGGGTTCGATGCCGCGTCAGTCATTCGTCCCCCTCTCGTCGCTGATCGTTCCAGCGCTGATCCGCACCACGTGCGCGTGCAGCACCTCGGGGATATCCTCCTCCACCGCTGCCGTCACCACCACCTGTTCGTATCCTGCCGTCAGGGCGGCGAGGCGCTGTCGACGATCGGCATCGAGTTCCGCGAAGACGTCGTCGAGGATGAGGACGGGATCTCCGGCCGGGGACTCGCTGCGCAACAGCTCGGCCGAGGCCAGCCTCAGCGCGAGGGCCACAGACCACGACTCGCCATGCGATGCATAGCCCTTCACAGGGAGGTCGCGAACACGCAGCACGAGGTCATCGCGATGCGGACCGGTGAGGGTGAGTCCGCGGTCGAGTTCGTTCGACCGCTTCGCCGCGAGCGAGGCGCGGAACAACTCGGCGATGTGCCCGGGATCTCCGAGCCGGTCGACCGATGATCCGGCGTTTCCTCCGTCCGCGGCATCTTCGCCCTCTTCGGGATCTCCTCCGCCGACCGAGAGGGCCCATTCCAGCTGCGGGCGGTGGTCGGCCCCGGCGATCGCCTCGTACGCATCGGCGACCGGCTGCTGCAGATCCACGGCCAGGCGCTGTCGAGCGGTGATGATCTCCGAACCGAGGGAGACGAGCTTGTCGTCCCATACATCGAGAGTGCTCAGCGCCTCGCCGCGGATTCCCCTGGCCCTGGCCGACTTCAGGAGGGCGTTCCGTTGCTTGAGCACACGGTCGTAGTCGGCGAGGACGGCGGCGAGTCTCGGGGTGCGCTGGATGAGGAGCTGATCGGTGAACCGACGACGAGCCGAGGGATCGCCTCTCACGATCTGCAGATCCTCCGGAGCGAACAGCACGACGTGTGCATACCGGGGGAGCTCGTTCGGCCTCGACGGCGACCCGTTGATGCGCGCCTTGTTCGATCCCTGCCGGTTCACCTGCACCTCGGCGAGGACACGGCGCTCCCCGTGAGAGAGGCGAGCCCTGATGACGGCGAACTCCTGTCCGTCGCGGACCATCGGAGCGTCCGAGGAGACACGATGCGACCCCAGAGTCGCCAGGAACACGACCGCTTCGGCGAGGTTCGTCTTGCCCTGGCCGTTCCTGCCCACGAGGACGTTCGGACCGCGGTGCAGAACGAGTTCGGCGGTCGCGTAATTGCGGAAATCGACCAGACTCAGGTGCTCCACAATCACGGAGTCAGCCTACCTTCGGTGTCCGACACCTGATTCAGTGTCGGTGAATCTCGGGGATGGGGAGGCGTTAAGCTCCCTGCTCTCGCCGAGCGGGGTCAGCGCAGGAGGAGGTTGGGCTGCAGCAGGTACTTGAACGAGTCGAGGCCGGCCTGATCGACCGAGGTCTGACTCGTGATGAGGACCGGGCTGAGCTTGTTGGCGTTGTCGCTCGATGTGAAGGTGACGCGCACGAACTCGCTCTTCACGGCGCCGAGAGCCTCGATCAGGTACTGCGGATTCAGTCCGAGCGTGACCTCGTCACCGCCGGAGAGGATCGCGTCGACCGACTCGGAAGCGCGCGCGTGGTCTCCGCCGGAGGCGTCCATGGTGACGCTGTCGTTCGAGAACGTGAAACGCAGCGGAGCGGCGCGATCGAGGACGAGCGATACGCGGCGGACCGCTTCGACCAGGTCGGCGGTGTTCACGACCGCGTAGTGGTCCGTCTGCTCGGGGAACAGACGACGCACCGGCGGGAAGTTGCCCTTGATCAGGAGCGAGGTGACGGTCTTGTTTCCTGCGGTGAACGCGATGATCTCGCGGTCGCCGGCTCCGGAGAACGCGACCTGGATCGTTCCGGCGTGTCCGAAGGTCTTCCCGACCTCCAGCAGCGTGCGCGCGGGAACCAGCGCGGTGGCCTCGACCGCTTCACCGTCCCACGGCACGTCTCGGAGCGAGACGCGGTAGCGGTCGGTGGCGACAAGACTCAGGGTCTGACCGGAGACCTCGAGCTGCACACCCGTGAGGACCGGCGTGACGTCATCGCGTGAAGCCGCGAATCCGACCTGCGCGATGGCGGTGCCGAAGTCGTCGGCGGGAACGACTCCCGACGAGCCGGTGACCTCGGGGATGGAGGGGTATTCCTCGACCGGCATGGCTGCGAGGGTGAACCGCGCGGAGCCACAGGTCACCGCGATGCCGCCGTCTTCCTCGACCGCGATCTCGATCGGAGCGTTCGGGAGGCGGCTGGCGATGTCCGAGAGAAGTCGACCGTGGACCAGGATCGTGCCCGGGGTCTCCACCGTGGCTTCGATGGTGGTTCGAGCGGAGGCCTCGTAGTCGAATGCCGAGAGCGTGAGGCCGGAACCGTCCGCCTCGATCAGCACTCCCGCGAGGATCGGCTGTGGGTTGCGCTGCGGCAGGAGCTTGACGACGAACGAGACAGCCTCGCTGAAGACATCGCGGTTGACCTGAAACCTCACGGGTGCTCCCTTGTCGTCGAACTGTGACGCGTTGTCGTCGGCCCTGCCGGTGCAGGGCTTCCCATGCTAGCCCCACAGTCCGGCGTATCCCTACGCCGAGGTTCCTGTCATTCGACGGTCGGCTCTCCACACCGTCTGGTGATCGGATCGCGCCCTGAATGACTTAACTCCTTAACGGTGTTAACAGCTGTGGATACTGTGGATAAGTCGGTGGATAGCAAGAGCCAGTAGGGAACTACACAGTTGTCAGTTGTGGAAACCCTGAGGAATCCGCGGGTTGGCGGGGGTGAGGTGCTCGAAGCCCCTCCCGGAGTTATCCACAGGTTTGGGTGATCGACCCACATTCGTCCCGATCGAATCCACGGTCATCCACAAGTTATCCACATGTGCATAGAGGCATCAATCGAGAGATCAGAACCCCAGTCCGCGTGACAAAAAAGGGGAGGTCCACACCCGATCAGGTGCGGACCTCCCCTTTTTCCGAGACGCGGCGTGTCAGCGCCGTCCCAGCTGGGTCGTGATCTCGGTGACCTGGTTGTAGATGGAGCGACGCTCCTTCATGAGCTCGCTGATCTTCTTGTACGCGTACATGACGGTCGTATGGTCGCGGTTGCCGAACAGCTGCCCGATCTTGGGGAGGGAGAGGTTCGTCCGTTCCCGGCACAGGTACATGGCGATCTGTCGAGCGGTGGCGATCTGCTGCGAGCGGCTGGACCCGTACAGGTCGTCGACGGTGAGCTTGAAGTACTGCGCGGTCGCCGTGATGATGTCGGTCGGCGAGATGATGTTGTCCTCTGCCGTGTCGATGATGTCGCGCAGCACGGTCTGGGCGAGCGCGATGTCGAGAGGCGATCGATTGAGGCTCGCGAACGCGGAGACTCGGATCAGTGCACCCTCCAGCTCGCGGATGTTGGATGACACCACCGTGGCGATGTACTCGAGCACCTCGTCGGGGATGTGCAGAGACTCGCTCTGGGCCTTCTTGCGGAGGATGGCGATGCGGGTCTCCAGGTCGGGCGCCTGGACGTCGGTGATGAGACCCCACTCGAAGCGGCTGCGCATCCTGTCCTCGAAGCCGGTGAGGAGCTTGGGAGCCACGTCGCTGGTGATGACCACCTGCTTGTTGTGGTCGTGCAGGGTGTTGAACGTGTGGAAGAAGGCTTCCTGGGTCTCGGCCCGCCCCTGCAGGAACTGGATGTCGTCGATGAGGAGGATGTCGACTTCCCGGTATCGCGCCTGGAAGGCAGCACCCCGGTTGTTGGCGATGGAGTTGATGAAGTCGTTCGTGAACTCCTCGCTGGAGACGTATCTGACCTTCACCCCCGCGTAGAGGGACTGCGCGTAATCGCCGATGGCGTGGAGGAGGTGGGTCTTGCCCAGTCCGGAGTCGCCGTAGATGAAGAGGGGGTTGTACGCCTTGGCCGGTGCTTCGGCAACCGCGACGGCGGCTGCATGGGCGAAGCGGTTGGATTGTCCGATCACGAAGTTGTCGAAGGTGTACTTCGGGTTGAGGCGCGACTCGTGGCGCATCGGGGTGGGCGCAGGCTCCATGGGGGATTCGCTGCGCGTCTGCTCCTGACGACCGAAGTCGCCGACGGCGATCGGCGCGGTCTGCTGCTCGGCGAGCTCGTGGTTGACCACGACGCGGTAGGAGGTGACCTCCTCGCCGATGTGCGAGAGGGCCTCCATGATCGGGAGACGCAGACGCTTGTTGATCTGCGCGGCAGTGAGATCGTTCGGAACCTCGAGATAGAGCGTGGCCGACATCACTCCGGCCGGAACAGCCAGGCTGAGGAAGCCCTGCAGTTGGGGTGTCACCCGGTCGTCGTCGACCAGAAGCTCCTGCACCGTGGTCCAGATGGGGACATCGGGCTGGGCAGGTGAGGACATGACGCTCCGGACGGGTGATCGAGGCGGGGTCTACGTGCCGTGTCCCCTGTGGATAACTTAGGATGCCACGGTAGTCATCCCGGCTGTGAACGGCAACCTGCCCTTGGAATCACGCGGGCGTGTTGCGTCGACGCGAGGTCCGGAGGTTGTGGATAATGGCTGTGCACCCGGTACCGCGCGACGGCTCCGTGAGAGCCCAGATTTGCTCTGTGCGCCGGTAAGACGTACCCTTACTTGGTTGACTTATGCCATTTTTGGCAGTACCCCATGTCTCCGGTCGAAGTGAACCCGGTGGCAGCATTCCCGGAGTGATTCCATGAGCAAGCGCACCTTCCAGCCCAACAACCGTCGTCGCGCCAAGAAGCACGGCTTCCGCGCCCGCATGCGTACGCGTGCCGGCCGTGGCATCCTCGCCGCCCGCCGCGCGAAGGGCCGCACCGAGCTCTCTGCGTAGTCCGCTGTGCTCGCCCGCCCGTATCGGCTGACTCGCGGGAGCGACTATCGTCTGGTCGTTCGTCGCGGATCCCGTTGTGGCGGGGCGCGTGTCATCACCTCGGTGTTGACCACGGGCGAGAACAGAGCCGCGAGGTTCGGATTCATCATCAGCAAGCAGGTGGGCACCGCAGTGGTGCGCAATTCCGTGCGTCGTCGGCTCAAGGCGGTGTGCGCGGAGGCGCTTCCACGGGTTCCTGAGGGCACGGATGTCGTCATCCGTGCCCTTCCTGCGTCTGCGACCGCCTCTTACGCGGAGCTTCGAGCCGATGTCGATCGGTGCCTCCGCCGCCTGGAGCCGGCGGCTTCCGCGGTGTCGGCATGACCGCCCTTCCTGCTTCGTCCGTCGGGACCGCACATCTGCATGCGCAGGACCTGGTGCGGAGCATTCCGGTGATCCCGCGGAATCTCGTGCTGGGGTTCCTCACCGCCTACCGCAAGGTCATCTCGCCGATGTATGGAGATGTCTGTGCGTACTACCCCAGCTGTTCCGCCTACGCTGTAGGTGCGGTGCAGCAGCACGGCGCAGTGAAGGGGGCGGCGCTCTCCGCATGGCGCATCCTCCGCTGCAACCCCTGGACCACCGGCGGCGTCGATGACGTCCGTCCGCACGAACACTTCCGTTACGACCTGACCGCACACGGTTTCGTCGTCCCTTCCCGAAAGGACTGATCGGTGGGTCTTGACCTTCTGCTCGCCAGCGCGACTCCCAGCCCTCAACCGGCGGGGGGTGGCTTCGATCTGATCGGCACCATCCTGTGGCCGCTCAAGTGGGTGGTCGAGCTGATCCTCGTCGCCTGGCACTGGCTGCTGACGGCTGTCGGTCTGCCCGCGGCCTCCGGCATCACCTGGGTGCTGTCGATCGTCGGACTCGTGATCGTCGTCCGTGCTGCTCTCATTCCGCTGTTCGTCAAGCAGATCAAGAGCCAGCGCAAGATGATGGAAATCGCTCCTGAACTGCGAAAAGTTCAGGAGAAGTATCGCGGCAAGAAGGATCAGCTCTCGCGTGAGGCCATGAGCCGCGAGACCATGGCGCTGTACAAGAAGCACGGTACGACACCGATGTCGAGCTGTCTGCCGCTTCTGGTGCAGATGCCGATCTTCTTCTCGCTCTACAGCGTGCTGAGCGATGTCAGCAAGCACGCTCGAGACAACATCGGTGGTGTCGGTCTCCTCAGCCCGGAGCTGACGAAGGAGTTCTACGACGCGAAGCTGTTCGGTGTGGCGTCGCTGCACGAGACGCTGGGTAACGCGATCGATGCGCAGAACACGACGGCCATCATCATCCTGGTCACGCTCGTGGTGCTCATGATCGGGTCGCAGTTCTTCACGCAGCTGCAGATCATCTCCAAGAACCTGTCGCCCGAGGCCAAGACCGGCCAGGCGTACCAGATGCAGAAGATCATGCTGTACGTGTTGCCGCTGGGCTTCATCTTCTCGGGTGTCTTCTTCCCGCTCGGCGTCGTCGTGTACTGGTTCATCTCGAACCTCTGGACCATGGGTCAGCAGTTCCTCGTCATCCGCGAGATGCCCACTCCCGGTTCCGAAGCTGCCAAGGCACGTGAGGAGCGTCTTGCACGCAAGGGCAAGGCGATCGATTCCTCCGGCAAGGTCGTTCCGATGGCTGCCTACGAGGCTGAGCAGCAGCGTCTGCTCGAAGAGGCCGAGAAGGCGAAGGCAGAAGCACCGAAGCGTCAGCAGCCGGTCGGCAAGAAGCGTGCGAAGAAGAAGGGGAGCGGTTCATGAGCGAGACCATGACCGACAACACCGAGCCGACTGTGGCCCAGCTCGAGAACGAGGGAGACGTCGCGGCGGACTACCTCGAGGAGCTTCTCGACATCGCGGACATCGACGGTGATCTGAACCTGGATGTGCGGCAGGGTCGGGCATACGTCTCCGTCGAGGCTGAAGGCGATGCGCTGGCGTTGCTCTCCGCTCCGGAGACCGTGCAGGCTCTGCAGGAGCTGACTCGTCTCGCGGTGCAGAGCAAGACCGGTTCCTTCTCACGACTGATCCTCGACATCGCAGGCTCGCGCGACACGCGTCGTCGCCAGCTGGAGACCCTGGTCGACGCCGCGGCCGCCAAACTCGACGAGGGTTCCTCCCAGGCATCTCTGCCCTCGATGTCGAGCTATGAGCGCAAGCTCGTCCATGACATCGCCGCCGACCGGGGCCTGGTCTCCGAGTCCTACGGCGAGGGTGCTGACCGTCACACGGTCCTGCGCCGACGCTGACGTTTCACGTGAAACATCGGTCGAACGGGGACGCTCATGAGTGATCTCGAGCAGGAGCCCTCCTCCGCTGCCGGTCTCTTCGGGGATCGTATCGACGCGGCGCGTGCCTTCACGGCTGCTCTTTCGCGCGAGGGGGAGGAGCGCGGCCTCATCGGTCCTCTCGAGCTCCCGCGTCTGTGGACGAGACATATCCTCAACAGTGCGATCGCCGCTCCGCTGTTCTACGGTTCGGTGGCGGATATCGGTTCGGGGGCCGGCCTACCGGGGCTCGTGCTCGCAATCGCGCGTCCTGATGTGCAGTGGACGCTGATCGAGCCGATGGAACGACGGGTCACCTGGCTCAACGAGCAGGTGGAGGCGCTGGATCTGCCCAACGTCGTGGTGCTGCGAGCTCGCGCGGAGGACGTACGTCCTCCGGAGGGCTTCGATGTGGTCACCGCTCGTGCGGTGAGTGCGCTCCGTACCTTGATTCCGCTGACCGCTCCGCTGGTTCGCGATGGTGGTGAGCTCGCCCTGCTCAAAGGCATGAATGCAGCGAACGAGATCGATGCCGCACAGAAGCAGATCAAGAAGTTCCGCCTCTCGGACGTTCGCGTCGAGGTTCTGGGTGAGGGAGTCATCCCCGAGACGACTCGGGTGATTCGCGCGCGCGTCCGCTAGTCACGTCTTCATCGAAGGGGGATGTTTCACGTGAAACATCCCCCTTCGTGTTCATCGGCAGGGCGTCATCGCTCGGGCATCACCGTCTCCGCGCTTTGGCGCCCGTAATGCCTCGCTCCGCGCGCGACCAACCAGGGCTCTCACGACCTCGACGAGACCGACTGCCCACCTGAAGGCGCGCGCCGCACGCAGCGCGATGTTCGCCGGGAGGGGAAGCCCTATCGCCGCAGCTCCCCAGTTAGGACACCTCACCATCGCCATCGCCATCGGCATCATGTCGCTCGAATGGTTCTGCATCGCTGGGAGAAGCTCGGAATCGTTGTGCACTACGTCTCGTGAGCACCAGGAGCCAGGCATCCTCGTGCGCTGCGTCGTGATGGCTCTGGTGCCGTCCGCGTACGCGGTGTTTCACGTGAAACGGGTACGCCAAAGAGGGGGAGTTCCGGGCGCGCGGCGTCCTGGGAGGAGAGTTGTCGACTCGGACATCTGGCGTGTAACCACGAGACATCCGTGGCGCGACATTCGAGGCACAACACCCCTGACGTGAAGCCCTGGCATAGACCCGGGGTGTTCGTGTTGCGCTAGCCCCGCATGATGGGGCGGTCCACTGTGAGAGATCGGTGGCCGGGAATCGTCCGGCCTAGGTTCAAGCGAATCCCGACATCGAAGGGTGGCGGCTTCATAATGTTGCTCTTCTACCGTGTTTCACGTGAAACATGCAGATCGGACCGTTGATGAAGCCCTCTGCGTCGAGGAGGGGGCTTGCTCTGCGCGGTAGAGAACAGATCTGTCGCGCGCCCAAGTCCTTGAGACTAGACGGAGTGTCGCAGACAGCCGGCGGTGAGAAGCTCCTGGTTACTGCCCGGCGGATGGCCTACGCCAGCCTCATGGTCTTGCCTCTCGAAGGTGTTTCACGTGAAACATGCAGACCGGACCACCTATGCCGGCCCCCTGGTCGAGGAGAGTTGGCCGAGTCATCCTCTGTCGCGCGTCCGGTCCCTGACAACAGACGGAGTGTCGCAGGCAGCCGGCGGTGAGAAGCTCCTGGTGGCTGCGCGGCGGATGGCATACGACGGCTTCATGGTTTCGCCGCTCGAAGGTGTTTCACGTGAAACATGCAGACCAGACCGCCTGTGACGGCCCTTTGGTCGAAGAGAGTGGGCTGAGTCATCCTCTGTGCGGTATAAAACAGATCTCGACGTGCGCCGGAAGCGCCTGAGGATAGACGGAGTGTCGCAGGCACCCGGGGGATAGAAGTTGTTGGTGGCTGAGAGTCGGACGGCGCCCGCCTGCTCTGCCGACACAGGGACGTCTGAAACCGCACGCGTGGCGCAGCGCAGGGGCGGAGTTCCTCGCCGTGGCCGGCCAGAGGCGTGAGAACCACTCCCGTCTGAGTCAGCGGGTGGTGACACCGAAACATGACCGGCGTGGCGGTGCCGAGCGCATCGAAGCTCGTCACTCTGTCGGTGATACCATCAGGCGGCCCCGGCACACTCCGTCTACTGTTGAGACTCCTGCAAGTGGGGTGCGCTGTGCCCGCAAGCACCGGGAGAGGGCAGCCCGGCACGCTAGCTGATGTCATCATCGCCACAGTGCGCACTGTTTCACGTGAAACACCCGCCATCCGTCGCAGGAAGCGGAGCAGGAGAAACCAGCATCGCGGAGACTGGCCGCGGGAACGAGGACCCCGACGTGCTTCGCTCGAGCTGCGACAGTGCTCTCGTCATCGAACGTCTCTGCTTGCGATTAGAGTGGAACGCGGCCCCGAAAGGAGTGGATGTTTCACGTGAAACCATCCGAGAAGACATCCTCGAGCGAATCGTTCGGGATGGACACGCCGCTTGCGCGGGAACTCGCTGACCTCTCCGCCCGCAGGCGCGCACTCGAAGGGGTCGCCGTGGAGTTCACCGGAGAAACCCGCGTTCTCACGGTGTCGAACCAGAAGGGTGGAGTGGGAAAGACCACCACCGCCGTGAACATCGCTTCCGCACTGGCAGGGATGGGCGGGAAGGTGCTGGTCATCGACCTCGACCCGCAGGGAAACGCATCCACAGCCCTGGGAGTACCCCACAGTGCTGAGGTCTCCAGTGTCTACGACGTGCTGATCGACGAGCTTCCGCTGGCAGACATCGTGCAGCAGAGCCCGGAGGATCCCAACCTCTTCTGCGCACCGAGCACGATCCACCTCGCGGGGGCGGAGATCGAGCTGGTCGCGCAGGTCGCTCGAGAGCATCGTCTTCGTCGCGCGCTCGACGTGTACCTCGCAGAGCACCCGATGGACTTCGTCATCATCGACTGCCCACCCTCCCTGGGCCTGCTCACGATCAATGCCTTCACCGCCGCGACAGAAGTGTTCATCCCCATCCAGTGCGAGTACTACGCACTGGAAGGATTGAGCCAACTGCTCGGCAGTATCCAAATGATCCAGAAGCACCTGAACCCGGTGCTCCACCTCTCGACGATCCTGCTGACGATGTTCGATGGGCGTACCCGTCTGGCACAGCAGGTCGCGGAGGAAGTGCGAACACATTTCCCCGAGCAGGTGCTGGAGACCGTTATCCCTCGATCCGTGCGGGTATCCGAGGCCCCGAGTTTCGGCCAGACCGTGATCGCCTACGACGCCCAATCCGCCGGCGCGATCGCATACCGTGAGGCCGCTGTTGAGATCGCGTCGCGCAGAGCGACGCAGAGCAAGGAGAAATGATGGCGAAGCGCACTGGACTGGGCCGGGGCATCGGTGCCCTCATCCCCACGGCGGATCAGTCGGAACGTCCCGTCGATGTCTTCTTCCCGGGCGCGAGCCTGCGACAGACGAGCGCCGAGGAGGCTCCCGCGGCCGATACCGAGGCGCCGGAGCTCGAGAATGTACCCGGCATTCATCTGGTCCAGGTCGACCCGAACAGCATCGTCGCGAATCCGCGTCAGCCTCGGACGCACTTCGACCCCGAGGATCTCGCAGAGCTGGTGCACAGCGTCCGAGAGTTCGGGGTGCTGCAGCCCGTCGTGGTTCGTAAGAACGCCGATGGCGAGTACGAGCTCATCATGGGGGAGCGCCGCACGCGTGCTGCGCGCGAGGCCGGCCTCGACGTCATCCCCGCGATCGTCCGTGACACTGCAGACGAGGATCTGCTGCGCGACGCCCTGCTGGAGAACCTCCACCGTTCGGAGCTGAACCCGCTCGAAGAGGCCTCTGCATACCAGCAGCTGCTCGACGACTTCGGAATCACCCAGGAGGAACTGGCCACGCGCATCGGCCGTTCCCGCCCGCAGATTAGCAACACGATTCGACTGCTGAAGCTCCCCGTCCCGGTGCAGCAGCGGGTGGCTGCCGGAGTGCTCACTGCCGGGCACGCGCGAGCGATCCTGAGTCTCGAGACACCGGAGTCGATGCAGCGCCTTGCGGACAAGGTCGTGAATGAAGACCTCTCGGTGCGCGCGACGGAGGAAGCGGCGAAGGCACAGCCCCGTGCCGGGTCGTCCGCGAAGCCGACCCCGGGTGCGCGACGCGCGTATCTGGATGAGGTGGCCGGCAAGCTCGGCGACCGTCTCAACACGCGTGTGAAGATCGCATTGGGAGCGCGAAAAGGGCAGGTCACTATCGATTTCGCTTCCATCCAGGATCTCAATCGGATTCTCGAGGAGCTCGGAGAAGGCGGTTACGGCTCGTCGAAGTGAGGTCCCGCCAGCGGCAGCGCTAGCCTAGACTCGCGTCATCGTGACGACGAGGGGGATGTCATGTCGAGAACAGCCGGTCCAGCAGCCATCAAACGCCGCGTGATCGCGGTCAGTATCGCCGCAGCGTTAGGTGGATTCCTCTTCGGATTCGACACGGCTGTGATCAACGGCGCGGTCGACGCGCTCGCGGGCGACGTGTCCGGATTCGACCTCGGTACTGCGCTCAAGGGCTTCGCCGTGTCGTCAGCCCTCATCGGATGTGCCGTGGGCGCCTGGTTCGCCGGCCCCGTCTCCAACAAGTACGGGCGCATCCCCGTGATGGTGGTCGCAGCCACCATGTTCTTCATCTCCGCGATCGGATCCGGTCTCGCCTTCAGCGTCGTCGACCTCATCATCTGGCGGGTGATCGGAGGACTGGGGGTCGGTGCCGCCTCCGTGATCGCGCCGGCGTACATCGCCGAGGTGTCACCCGCAGCGATCAGAGGACGCTTGGGCTCGCTGCAGCAGCTGGCGATCGTCACCGGCATCTTCGCCGCGCTGCTCTCCGATGCGCTGCTCGCAGGCATCGCCGGTGCGGCAGACCAGCCGCTGTGGGGACTCACCGCCTGGCGCTGGATGTTCATGGTCGCCGCGATCCCTGCGCTGGTCTACGGCCTCGTCTCGCTGCGGCTCCCGGAGTCTCCGCGCTATCTGGTGCGCAAGGGCGAGCTGAAACGGGCGGCAGACGTGCTGGAGACCGTCACCGGCACGGTCGATGTCCAGGGCAAGATCGAGGAGATCACCGGCACGATCAACACGGAGCGCTCGGAATCGTTGCGTGATCTGCGTGGCAATCGACTGGGGCTGAAGCCCATCGTCTGGATCGGCATCCTGCTGTCCGTGTTCCAGCAGTTCGTCGGTATCAACGTCATCTTCTACTACTCGACGACGCTCTGGCAGTCGGTGGGCTTCGATGAGTCCAGTGCTCTCCTGACCTCCGTCATCACCTCGGTCACGAACATCGTGGTCACGATCGTGGCGATCCTGCTCGTCGACAAGGTCGGTCGCCGGATCATGCTGCTGGTGGGCTCGGTCGGCATGACCGTGACGCTCGGCCTCATGGCAGTGGCCTTCTCGTTCGGCACGCTCGATGCGCAGGGGACCGCGACGCTCCCCGACCCGTGGGCCACGATCGCCCTGGTCTGCGCGAACGGATTCGTGGTGTTCTTCGGTGCGAGCTGGGGGCCGCTGGTCTGGGTTCTGCTCGGCGAGATCTTCCCGAACTCCATCAGAGCCGGAGCCCTCGCGGTGGCCGCAGCGGCACAGTGGGTCGCCAACTTCTTCATCTCCACCACCTTCCCGGCCTTCGCCGAGATCGGCCTCACGTTCGCCTACGGGTTCTACGCGTTCTTCGCGCTCCTGTCGTTCTTCTTCGTGTTCTTCAAGGTGCCGGAGACCAAGGGCAAGGAGCTCGAGGACATGACGGAGAACATGAAGGTGGAGCGCCGGCGGGGTCCGCAGCCGACGTAGGCTGGGAGTATGACCGAGTCCGTACAGCGCCGCGCCAGCCTGGAAGTGTTGCGCGCCGAAGCATCGGACGAACTCGCGGTCCTCATCCAGGAGCGGCTTCTCGGGGGAGAGGATCCGTGGGAGTTCATGGAGGAGCTCCCGAGCGTCGACGAACTCGTCGTCTACCTGCTGCGCGCGGACAACATCAATGCGAACGACGGTGTGCGCCCGAACGCAGCGAGACACTACCGGGTGCTGCGGCAGATCGCTCTGGAATACCCGGAGCTGACCTCGGCGGTCTGGGGCCTCCTGGACGAGAAGCAGCGCCACCGCCGCTGGGATCCGACCGTCGCCGACGCCTCCTGACGTGGAGGCCGTGCTCGTTCCGCACGACCCGACGTGGTCGGAGACCTTCGCACGTGTCGCGGCGGAACTGCGCAGCCACGGGAATCCGGACTGGCTCGTCGAACACGTCGGATCCACGGCGATCCCCGGGATGAGCGCCAAGCCGATCATCGACGTCGCGGTGCGCATCGCCGACGACGAGGATCTCGAGCTGCATCGACCTGGGCTCGAGGCCGCAGGATGGGCGGTCGGGAGCAGTATCCGAAGCCATCGGGTGATGATCATCGAGGAGAACGGTGTACGCACGCGAATCGCCCACTTCTTCGAAGCCGCCGATTGGGATCAGGTGAACCAGCGCATCCTTCGCGACTGGCTATTGCAGAACCCGGAGGATGCCCGGCTCTACGAGCGGGCGAAGCACGCTGCGGTCGACGCCTCGCGCAGGGGAGACGAGTCGTACAACGCGGGGAAGACCGCGGTGGTTCAGCTCCTCGTCGACCGTGCACGTGCTGCTCGCGGGCTGCCGTCGGTCTCCGCGTACGACAAGGACTGACCAGAGCGGTCCGCGGGACGACTCGGGGCGGATACGAGAAAGGGCCGCACCTCCCCGGGAGGTGCGGCCCTTCGTCTCGGGGGACTCAGCCGATGAACGCGGCCAGGTCCTTCTCCAGCGCGAACTTGGGCTTCGCGCCGATGATGGTCGTCTTGACCTCACCGCCGTGGAAGACCTTCATCGCCGGGATCGACGTGATCTGGTACTTCATCGCCAGCTCAGGGTTCTCGTCGACGTTGAGCTTGAGGATGGTGATCTTGTCGGGGTTGTCCGCCTGGATCTCGTCCAGGACCGGCGCGACCATACGACACGGACCGCACCACTCGGCCCAGAAGTCCACCAGCACGGGACCGTCGGCCTGCAGAACGTCCTGCTCCCAGGTCGCCTGGCTCGTAGCCTTTGCACTCATCAGAGTTCTCCTTGATTCGAGGTTCGCCTGCTACAACAGCGGGCGAGGGAAAAGTGTTCCCGCCCCTACGCGGTGGCGGTGAGGATCTCCGCGGCCTCGGCGGCCGGAACCTCCACGGAAGGGTCTTCGAGGTCGGCCAGGAAGTGCTCCGCGTCGAGAGCAGCGACCGTGCCGGAGCCGGCCGCCGTGATGGCCTGACGGTAGGTGGGGTCGATCACGTCACCGGCAGCGAAGACTCCCGGAACCGACGTCTTCGAGGAGCGGCCGTCGACCCAGATGGTGCCTTCCGGCGTGAGCTCGAGCTTGTCGTGCACGAGGTGCGTGCGCGGGTCGTTGCCGATCGCGATGAAGAGCCCGTCGAGCGGGAGGTCGCTGAGCGTGCCGTCGACCGTGGAACGCAGCTGCACACCGGTCACGGAGTCGCCTCCGAGGACCTCGGCGACCTCGCTGTTCCACACGAACTCGATCTTCTCGTTCGCGAAGGCGCGCTCCTGCATGATCTTCGAGGCCCGCAGGGTGTCCTTGCGGTGGATCACGTAGACCTTGTCGGCGAAGCGGGTGAGGAACGTGGCCTCTTCCATGGCGGAGTCGCCACCGCCGACGACGGCGATCGTCTTCTCGCGGAAGAAGAATCCGTCGCACGTGGCACACCAGGAGACGCCGTAGCCGGAGAGTCGTTCTTCGCCCGCGATGTCGAGCTTGCGGTACGCCGAGCCGGTCGCGTAGATGAGGGACTGCGTCTCGTGCTCCGCACCGCTGCCGAGGATGACCTTCTTGACGGGCCCCTCGAGCTGGAGTTCGGTGACGTCGTCGTAGACGACCTCGGTGCCGAACTTCTCCGCCTGCTCCTGGAACTTGGCCATGAGCTCAGGTCCCTGGATCCCTTCGGGGAAGCCGGGGTAGTTCTCGACCTCGGTGGTGTTCATCAGCTCTCCGCCGACCTCGACGGAGCTCGCGATGAGCAGCGGCTTGAGGTTCGCCCTGGCCGCGTAGATGGCAGCCGTGAATCCGGCGGGGCCGGAGCCGATGATGATGACCTGACGCATGTGATCTCCGTCTTAGAAACTGCAGTCGAATGACCTTCGAATGCTTCAACCCATGGTAACCGCGAGGCATTCCCTGCGCAGGGTGGGGCGCAGGCCGCGGAGCGGGCTGGGTGGGTGGATCAGCGCCCGGGGAGGAACCGGCGGACGAGAGCAGCGCCGGCCTTGAGCTCGGGGGCGCGCATCACGGCGAGGATCGCGACATAGACGACCACCACGACGAGGCCGATGATCGCGGTACCTACGGCGCCCTGGATCTTGTCGACCATCATCCATCCTGAAGTACCGCCGAGCAGGACGAATGCTCCCCAGCCGGCCAGCCCCGCCGGGATGCCGGCGATCGCGAACCGGCCGATGGCCGACATCCAGGCAGCCACCTGCAGGCCACCGATCTTTCGATGCAGCAACCAGGTGGCGAGGATCGTCTGCAGGATGCTCGCGATCGACTGTCCGAGCGCGACCGCAGCGGCGAGCGACGTCAGAGGGATGATCCCCGCCTCCCGCATGCCGAGGGCGACGAGAGCGGTGACGACGATGAGGACGCACTGGATGATCGTGAACCAGAACGGGGTACGGGTGTCGTCGTAGGCGTAGAAGGTTCGCTGCACGATGAAGAGGATCGTGAGGGGGATGAGTCCGACGAGGTAGGCGATGAGCACCAGAGCAGCCGCCTGAGCGTCGTCGGCGGAGTCGGTGAATACACGGGATGCGGGGATGGCGGCA
Organism: Microbacterium sp. Beta; assembly: GCF_005502545.1. NCBI lineage: Bacteria > Bacillati > Actinomycetota > Actinomycetes > Micrococcales > Microbacteriaceae > Microbacterium > Microbacterium sp. Beta. The sequence goes on along the minus strand of NZ_SCOG01000005.1, from coordinate 81,822 downwards.
GCGGCGACGGCGGCGGCTGCTGCCACGATGAAGAACAACAGGGTTCGAATGCTTCGTGCGATGTCGGCCCGGACCTCATCGTCGCGTCCGGCGGCGGCGTGGCCGCTGATCTGGGTGAAGTACGGAGTCCCGATCGAGAGCACGATCACCGAGTACGGCAGCATGAAGATCAGCCAGGCGTTCGCTGTCACCGTGGCGGACGCGCCGAGACCGGCCACCTCACTGACGATGTACCCCTGAAGAACCCCGGCGGAGAGGCTCGCGAAGGCCATGAGGAACGTCCAGCCCGCCAGGCGACCGACGTTGCCGAGCCCCACCCCCCGCCAGTGGAAGTCGGGTTTCAGTGCGAGGCCGGTGCGACGCCAGAAGACGAGGAGGACGACCGCCTGGAGCGCGATGCCGAGGGTGGCAGTGGCACCGAGCAGCGTGATCATCTCCGGCGTCCAGTCGGAGGCCTTCGTGGACACGGGACCGAACAGTGCTCCGAGCGCGAGGAAGCCTGCGATGGACACGATGTTGTTGACGACAGGAGCCCAGGTGAACGGACCGAAGATCTTTCGTGCGTTGAGTGCCTCGCCCAACATGGCGTAGAGGCCGTAGAGGAGGATCTGCGGCAGGCACCAGTAGGCGAGTGCCGTGGCGAGGGCGAGAGTGGACTCGTTCGCCTTGCCGGCGACCAGATGCACCAGCCATGGAGCTGCTGCCGTCGCGAGTCCCGTCACCACGACCAGAACGACCGTGCCCAGGGTGAACAACTTGGAGATGAAGGCGTTGCCGCCGTCGGCGTCCGCCGTCGCCTTGACGATCTGCGGGACGATCACGGCCGTGAGGATCCCCACGGAGATCAGGGAGAACACGCTGTTCGGAAGCTGGTTCGCGTAGGTGAACGCGTCGGCCGCTTCGGATGCGACAGATCCGAGCACACCGACGAGGACGATGCTGCGCAGGAGCCCGGTGACGCGTGAGACGAGGGTGCCGGCGCCGATGATGGCGCTCGCCCGGCCGAGGTTACTCATTCGTATCCGGGGTCGAGGATGTGTCGTGGGCCGATGACGTGCCGTTGCTCGGTGTCCCATCCGGTCGGGCGTTCACGGCGTCCTCTTCCAATGACTCGATCTCCGCTTCCACGGCTGCCTCTTCGGCGGCCTCTCGGCGCTTGCGGCGGACGGTGCGGATCACGCCGAGCGCGATGAGGAGTGCGGCGAGACCCCCGAAGACGACGAGGCCGATGGTCTCCCACTCCGCCCGCACAGCCACCCGGATCTTCTGCTGATCCTGGATCTGCACGCCGGTGGGGCTGTAGAGGCTGAGGCGCAGGTCGACCTCGCCGCTGCCGACCCGTGCGGACACCGGGACCTTGACGCGCTTCGTGGAGTTCGCCTCGACGACCGTCTCCGTCATCGGCTTCACCTCGAGCCGAGGGTCGGTGGGGGAGACGAACAATTGCACCGTCACCGGCCACGGCAGATCGTTGCGCACAGCGATCGGCAGATCAGCGTTGGCGGTGAGCAGTTGGATCGTGCTCGACGGGGGGATGCTCACGGCGGCGAGCGTCTCCGAGGTGCGCTTCTGGTGCTCCTCGACCTTCTTCGCGAAAGCCTTCGCCGACGATCCGACGGACAGCGTCCGGAGGATCCTGATGCGTTCAGGGCTCAGCAGTACCTGCGGGTCAGCGAGGATCGACGAGAAGGCGGTGAGCGTTCCCTCGTCGGCCAGGAGGGTCGTCACCGCTGCCGCACGCGCGGGGTCGGCTTCCGATGTGAGCGCGGCCGATGCGGGCGGGGTGGCGCGCAGTGCCGAGAGTTCGAATCCGATCGAATCGGCCGTCGAGATCGCGTCGCGCAGCGCGTCCGCATTGCGGTTCTCGTCGCGGTCGAGCCCGATCAGCAACGGGGCACCCGCGACGCGGCTCTCAGCCAGTGTCAGGAGCGCGGCGGCTTCGGCCAGGAGCCGTTGACGATCGACGGAGTCGGCCTCCGCGGCGACCTGGGAAAGAGTCTGCGACAGGCCGCTGTCGGTGACCAGGAGGTCGTGCCCGCCGACGGTGGCGTGCGCGGCGCTCTGTCCGCCCAGCGCTGCGGAGGAGACGATGGTGCTCGTCCCCTCACCCAGGTAGCTCGCGAAGGTGTCGAGATCCTCTTCTCGCAGCTCGTCGTCCGGCCACAGGATCTGAGGGAGCGCGCCATCGATCGCCGTGAGCTCCGCGTCGTCGGGCAGCTGAGGAGTGCCGGTCGGGCTGGGCGTCGGGCCCGGTGTCGCGGTCGAGTCCGCCGTCGGCGACGACGTGGCAGACGTCTGCGGAAAGTCGGCGGGGTTCAGGAACGTCGCCAACGTCGTCGGCTGCAGCAGAGCGGGTAGACCCGCCTGCGCTTGCGCCGTCGCATCCGCATCGCCGAACTGCAGCGCGAACCGCGTGTTCGGCAGAGCTTCGAGTCGGTCGAGCCACTCCCGGGCGGTCTCCGGAGCCGCGGAACCGAGAGCGCGGATCGCGGCGAGAATGGCGGGATCGACGGCGAGCACCGCAGTGGTGCCGGCCACACCGTCGAGCTGAGCGGTCAGGGCCCCCTCGGGTCCAGTGAGAGTACTGAGTTCCTCCGCGCTCAACAGCACGCCGTTGTCGGGAGTCGCCGTGAGCGGGACCATCACGCCGACCTGAGCGGTCTGGGAATCGGCGACGACGAGCACGCTGGTCGCCGTGGCCTCGACCGTCGCCGAACGATCCTCAGGTGTGTTCACCGTCTTGGCACCCGTGAGCTCCGCCCGCAGCGGGTAGACACCGGGGGCGAGGGCGCCGAGGGTCTCGGCAGGGACGAAGACCGTGGTCATGCCGGAGGCACCGGCATCGAGCGCGGCCGTCGTGTCTGAGCCGATCGTGTCGAAATCGCCCGGTGCCTCGCCCTCATCGAGCCAGTTCGTGACGGAGGCTTCGTCTGTCAGGGGAGTCCTGCTGAGCTCCACCTGCACCTGACCGCTCGACAGCTTCGATTCCGTCTCGTTCTGCACCGTGAGCATCGCCGTGGTGGAGGAGCCGGGGGCGACGAGGCCGCGCAGACCTGCGGAGACATGGAAGGCGACGCTCGGTTCCTCGTCGGAAGCGGACCCGCCGGCGGCGACGGCCGTGCTCGGTGCGACGGCCGCGCAGGCGCCCAGCACGATAGCGAGGACGGCGGTCCTGCCTGCGAGCCTTCGCAGGCGCGCACGGAGGCCGTGCTCGGGGGTGATGGCGGTCATGAGGGTCTTCCTCGAACGCCCGGAACGGGGCTGCTCGTGAGTACTGACCTCCTGATTCTAGGAGGCACAGGGAAGGAGAACCCTGAAGACGCGTAGAGTGACGGCCGTGTCCGACACCCCCACACCTCACCCAGACCCTCTTCGCACCTCCGCGCTGGCCGCTGATCTCGATGCCGCCGACTTCCGGTCCGCACCTCTCCGTCGCCTGTGGGGCGAGGAGGCGGACGACGCCCTCGCCAGGGGGATGCGCGAGCCGATCCTGCGGGCCATCGCCGAGGACTCCGGAGTCCTGGCCACCCTCGGCCGTCTACTGGTACTCGGCATGAGTCAGCCGCGTGCGGCGGTCGCCGCCGCGCTGCCGAACCTCGGAGTGGACGGACTCCAGGCGCTCGGACTCGCCACCGCGGATGCCGAGACGGTGACCCCGACGGCCCTGTTGCGTCCGCAGTCCTTCGTGGATGCCGAGGGTGTCGGCGAGTGGTGGATCGCCAGCGACCTCGACGAGGTCGCCCTCGACGGCCCTCTCCCCGCCGATCATGTGCTCGGCGTCGGCGGAGCCTCGCGCACCCTCGCCGAGACGATCGTGCCCATCCAGGTCGATCGCGCTCTCGACCTCGGCACCGGGTGCGGGATCCAGGCGCTCCTCGTCGCCCGTCGTGCCGGCACGGTGGTCGCAACCGACATCTCGGTCAGGGCACTGGCGTTCGCCGAGCTCAACGCGCGGGTCAACGGGGTGACCAACATCGAGTTCCGTCACGGCAGCATGTTCGACCCCGTCGCGGGCGAAGCGTTCGATCTGATCGTCTCCAATCCGCCGTTCGTCATCACACCGCGGGTGGAGGGCGTCCCCGCGTATGAGTACCGCGACGGCGGACTGGTGGGCGATGCCCTCGTCGAGCAGTTCGTGCGGAGCGCTCCGGCGCATCTGACGCAGAACGGAATCGCGCAGCTGCTCGGCAACTGGGAGTCGCGGGCAGGGGTCACCGGTCTCGCCCGTCTGGAGGCCTGGGTGCCGAGCGAGCTCGACCTCTGGGTCGTCGAACGGGAGGAGCTGTCGCCGTTGGGGTATGCCGAGCTGTGGATCCGCGACGGGGGCACCACCCCGCGTGACCCGGCATTCACTCCGTTGCTGACCGCCTGGCTCGATGATTTCGCCGCCCGCGGCGTGACCTCGATCGGCTTCGGCTACGTGCTGATGCGTCGAGGTCTGTCGTCCCCTCCACTCCGGCGCACGGAGCGGCTCTCCCACCAGGTGTCGAACGTCGGTGCCGCGCTCGGAACCGGGCTTGCCGCGCATGACGCGCTCGCCGAGGGGATCCCCTCGACACTGCTGACGGCGCCCGATGTCACCGAGGCCCGCCACCTGCTGCCGGGCAACGACGACCCCAGCGTCATCGAACTGCGACAGGGTGGCGGTTTCGCGCGCACCGTGAACGTGGACCCTGCGCTCGCCGGGTTCGTCGGGGCCTGCGACGGCGACCTCACCGTGGTGCAGATCGTCTCGGCCCTGGCCGACCTCTTCGAGGTTCCCCTCGCAGACCTGTGGGCCGAACTCGAGCCCCGCATCAGATCGCTCGTGCTGGACGGCATCCTCGTACCGGGGGAATAGCTGAGGGATACATGCGTTGGAATAGATCATGAAGGCTTTCGGATTCCTCTCCTTCGGGCACTATGCAGACGTGCCCGGCTCAGCCACCCGCACCGCGGGCGACATGCTGAAGCAGACCATCGAGATCGCCGAGGGCGCAGACGAGATCGGTGTGAACGGCGCCTACGTGCGCGTGCACCACTGGGCGCGTCAGGCCGCCTCGCCGATGCCCCTGCTGAGCGCCATGGCCGCGCGCACGAAGCGCATCGAGGTCGGGACGGGCGTGATCGACATGCGCTACGAGAACCCGTTCCAGTTCGCCGAGGAGGCCGCCGCCCTCGACCTGATCTCCGACGGCCGCATCGCCCTGGGCGTGAGCCGCGGTTCACCCGAGACGGCTCTGCGCGGCTATGAGACCTTCGGATACGTCGACGAGGAGGACACCGAGCGGGGCAGCGTGATCGCTCGGGAGAAGTTCGACCTGTTCCTCCGTGCGATCGACGGCGAAGGCATCGCCCCCGGAGATCCCCGCATGGTGGGTGCCGGCCGCTACCTCGCGATCGAGCCGCAATCCCCGACCCTGCGCGACCACATCTGGTGGGGATCAGGTTCACGCCCGACGGCGATCGAGACCGGCCGCAAGGGACTCAACATGATGAGTTCGACCCTGGTGACCGAGGCCACAGGGCAGCCTTTCCACGAGTTGCAGCGCGAGCAGATCGACCTCTTCCGCTCGGCCTACAAGGAAGCAGGGCACACGGGCACGCCGCGCGTCTCCGTCAGCCGCAGCGTGTTCCCCCTGGTGTCCGACATGGACCGCGCCTACTTCGGACTTCGCAGCGAGGAGAACGCCGACCAGATCGGCATCATCGACGGATTCCGTTCCACGTTCGGCAAGACCTACGCGGCAGAACCCGACGTGCTGATCGAGCAGCTCCGACAGGACGAGGCGGTGATGGCGGCCGACACGCTGATGCTGACCATCCCGAACCAGCTCGGGCCCGAGTACAACCTGCACGTGCTGGAGTCGTTCGCGAAGCATGTGGCTCCGGCGCTCGGGTGGAAGCCGAACGCGGAGGGTCCCGTCCAGGGCGATCCGGTCTGAGCGGGATCGCCGCTCTTGACACGACTTGCTTGACACGGAGCGCTGGAGCACTGACGCTGGGGAGGCTGCGCCGATCGACGCAGCCTCCCTTCATGCCTTCGGAGGCAGACCATGACCCGTGTTCGCGTCGATCTCAACATCTCGCTCGACGGCTTCGCCACGACGACGGACCAGACCCCCGAGAACCCCTTCGGTGAGGACTGGGGCCGGCTGACGGCGGCGTACACGGCCACGCGCACGTTCCACGAGCGTGTCTTCCTCGACACCAGCGGGACGGGAACGACAGGCGTCGACGAGAAGTACGCCGCGCACTACTTCGAGAACATCGGCGCCGAGATCATGGGCGCCGGGATGTTCGGGCTCCACGCCAACCCGGACGACCCGGACTGGCGCGGCTGGTGGGGCGAGGAGCCGCCGTTCCACGCCCCGGTGTTCGTGCTGACCCACACCCCGCGGCCTTCGATCGAGTTCGCCAACGGCACGAGCTTCCACTTCCTCTCTGCTTCTCCCGAGGAGGCGCTGCAGAAAGCGGTCGAGGCGGCCGCCGGAGCGGACGTGCGGATCGGTGGAGGACCCACGACCGTGCGCGAGTATCTGCGCGCGGGGCTGGTCGACGACCTGCACGTCGGCATCACCCCGATCCTCATCGGCGACGGGATCCGACTCTGGGACGACCTGCGCGGACTCGAGTCCGGTTACCGCGTCACCTCGGAGGTCGCGGAGTCGGGCGTCACGCACATCACCTTCTCCCGAGAGGATTGACGCCCGCGGCAGGGCGGATCTGGGAGGCTGGACCGGTGCGCATCCGACCCTTCCACCCTGAAGACACCGATGCCGTCGTCGCCCTGTGGGAGGCGGCGGGGCTCACGCGGCCGTGGAACGATCCTCGGAAGGACATCGCCCGGAAGCTGACGGTGCAGCCCGAGCTGTTCGTCGTGGCGGAGGACGAGACGGGGCGCATCCTCGGCTCGGTCATGGCGGGCTACGACGGGCATCGCGGGTGGATGAACTACCTCGCCACGCAGCTCGACGCGCGAGGACTCGGAGTGGGCAGGGAGCTTGTGGCCCACGTTGAGGCCCGTCTGCGCGACCTGGGCTGCCCGAAGGTGAACCTGCAGGTGCGTTCCGGCAACGCGCAGGTGGTCGACTTCTACCGCAGGCTCGGCTACGAGATCGATGACACCGTCGATCTGGGCAAGAGGCTCATCCCCGATTCATAGCTCCGACGCCTAGCTCGGACGTATAGTCCCGACGTGGCGCGTCAACTGCCCTTGGGCGGTCCGAACAGCTCTTCGCCGTGCTCGTGGAGGAGCTTGTAGGCGTCGGCGAAGGTCTCCGGTTCCGGCTCACCAGGTTTCCCGTAGCGCGCGAGGAGCAGGCCGAGCAGTCCGCGTGCGGGCGGAGTGAGCGGCTTCAGCTGATCCTTCTCACCGGGCTGGGGTGCCGTGTCCTCCGGATTCGGAGGCGTGTAGGCGGGCGTGGTCACCGGCCAGTCGGACGGGTGCCGGGGTTTGTCGAGATTCACCACGTTCAGGAGCGTGTTCGCCGACGCGTCGCGGTCGTTGAGCGGCTTGAGTCCGTGCAGGCGCGAGAGGGTGGCGGTCACCGAGCCGTGATGCATCTCGTCGTGGATGATGCTGCCGCGCTTCGTGTAGGCCGACACGGCGATGGCCGGGACACGGCAGCCCAGTCGATCGAACGTGAACCCCATCTCGCCCGGCCCGGTGTCGGGGGTGGGCTTCGTCACGGCGGGCGGCGGCACGTGGTCGTAGCAGCCGCCGTGCTCGTCGAACGTGATGAGCAGCAGAGTGTTGACGGCGTTCGACCCCTTCGGGGAGGCACTCGTGCGCACCGCCTCGTAGATGTCGTGGATGAGCCTGTCGCCCGCCCGCACATCCGAGATCGCGCTGTCGAACACGGGCTCGCCGTCGACCTCGCTCTCACGCGGCGACCCGAAGGGCGGATGGAAGTCGTTGTGGTCGTAGACCATCCGCGGCTCGATGAAGGCGTAGGCGGGGAGGGTGCCGGCCTTCGCCTCGGCGTAGAAGTCCTCCATCGTGCCGAAATGGTCGGTACGCCAGTACTTCTCCAGCACCGCGGCATGCAGCATCCCCGTGAACGAGACGAGCTGGAGCTTGTCGATGTAGATCTTCCAGCTCACCTTCTCGTCCTCGAGCCGATTGAACACCGTCGGCGCGGCCGGCGCATCCAGCCATTTCCGGTAGCCGCCGCCGGCCTGATTGGTCACGAAGCCGTGAGACGTGGAGGCGTGGAAGAACGAGCGGTTGCAGAACGTCTGCGATGGCACTCCGGCATACCAGTGGTCGAACACCGCGAACTCCGCGGCAAGCGTGGACAGGACGGGCAGCATCTCGGGCGAGAACGAGCCCATGATGTGCGCCGCCTCTTCGGGCTTCGGGTCGACGCCCTTGCGTAGTCGCCGGAAGTTGATGATGTAGTCCTCGAGAAACCCCGACATCGTCGCCTTCTCGCCGTGGGTTGGGGCGTTGAAGGGGGCGGTCATCTCGTCGACGAAGAGGTCGGCGTTGGTCTTCGGGTCGACCGTGCCGAAGATCTGCGTGTTGACGTGCGGATACTCCTCGCCCGGATCCGGGTCGGGGAGGCTCATGATCCGGTCGGTGTCACCGGTGTACACGTGTGCATCGACGACCGTGCCATCGGACGAGGTGTTGCTGTACGAGCCGAAGTCGAGCCCCTCGAACGTCTCACCCTGCGGCAGGGTCTGCTTCGAGTAGAGGTAGCCGAGCAGGTTGTCGAACGAGCGGTTCTCGCCCATCACGACCACGAGATGGTCGAACCCCGGCTCGCTGCGCGGAGTGAGGGCGGCGAAGGGGTCGGCGTCGGCCGCGAAGCCGTCACGTGCATTGCCGGCGATCGACGCGCCGATCGCTGCCCCACCCGCGCCGCCGACGACCGCGCCCGCGAGAGCGGCTCCGCCGACCTTGAAGAATCCCCGGCGGGAGGCATCGCGGGGAGCATCGGGGGAGGGGGACTCTTCTTCGGCCATGTCGCGATCCTACGACCGCGGGACGGTTGCCGTAGGTAGGACTAGGCGGCGGCGATCCAGAGCACGGCGCCGTCGCGCCAGCCCAGACCGGCCCTACCCTCAGGGATCGGCTCCTCGTGCCGCGGGCGGACGACGCGCATCCGCTTACCCGCAAGCTCCACGATGTAGACGATGTCGGCGCCGCGGTAGACGTGCGCGACGACCTCGACGCTCACCGGGGCATCCGCACCCACGACGGGGGAGAGGCGCAGGTCCTCCTGGCGGAGCACCACTTCTCCCGCTCCATCGGGACCGGCGCCGGTCATCGGCACCCGGATCGTGGTGCCGTCGAGGGTGGCCACCGCTCCGGAACGGGTCGCCGGAAGCAGGTTCGCCGCGCCGATGAAGTCGGCGGCGAAGGGGGTGCGGGGAGCGCCGTAGAGCTCGGCGGGTGCGCCCTCCTGCTCGATCACGCCGGCGTTCATGAGCACGATGCGGTCGGAGAGGCTCATCGCCTCCTCCTGGTCGTGCGTGACGAACACGGTCGTGAGCCCGAGCGTGCGGTGCAGTTCCTTCAGCTCGACCTGCATGTCCTCACGCAGACGGGCGTCGAGGTTCGACAACGGCTCGTCGAGCAGCAGTACGCGGGGCTCGAACGCGATGGCACGGGCCAGAGCGACGCGCTGCTGCTGTCCGCCCGAGAGCTGCGCAGGCATCCGATCGGCGAGGTGGCCCATCTGCACGCGCTCCAGCGCCCGCACGGCGAGCTCCTTCTGCTCGGCCTTCGACTTCTCGCCGGACATCCGCAGGCCGAAGCGCACGTTCTCGGCGACGCTCATGTGCGGGAAGAGCGCATAGCTCTGGAACATCATGCCGAGGTGCCGCTTCTCGGGCGGGAGCTTGGTCACATCTTGCCCCGCGATCTCGATCGTGCCGCTCGTCGGCGACTCGAGGCCCGCGATGCAACGCAGCAGCGTCGTCTTCCCGCACCCCGAGGGGCCGAGCAGGGAAACGAACTCTCCGGACTGCATGGAGAGATCGATGCCCTTGAGCACCGAGGTCCCCTTGAAGTCCTTGGTGAGTGAGGTGATGGTGAGTGTTGTCATCAGACGAACAACCTTCCCAGGCCGATGATGCGTTCGAGCACGATCATGAGGACGACGGTGAGCAGGACCATCAGGGTCGAGACGGCCGCCACGGTGGGCGACGTGCTGAACTCCAGCTGGCCGTAGATGGCGATGGGCAGCGTCTCCAGCTGCGGGGTGCGCAGGAAGAGGGCGATGACCGCATCGTCGAACGAGATGTTGAAGGCGAAGAAGGCGCCGGCCGCGATACCGGGACGGGCGATGGGGAGCACGACCAGGCGATAGCGATTCCAGGTGCTGGCGCCGAGGGTGCGCGCCGCCTCTTCCGTGAAGTGGTCGGCGCGGGTCATCACCCCGGTCACGGTGCGCATGACGTAGGGGATGGCGATCACCACATGGATCGCGATCAGCACACCCACGTTCGGCGCCCCGATCGTGAGGGACGAGATGGACAGCGCCCCGATCGCGAGGATGATCGTGGGGATCGTCAGCGGCGACATCAGCAGACCCTGGATGGCGGCACCGCCGGGAACATTGAAGCGCGTGAGCGCGAGCGCAGCCGCGGTGCCGATGGAGGCGGCGACGATCGCGACCGTGACGCCGACCAGCAGGCTCAATCGGAACGGCTCGAGGTAGGTGTCGGAGGTGAGCGCCTCGACGTACCAGTCGAGGGTGAAGCCCTGACCGGGGAACGTCAGGAAGCGGTTCTCTCCGATGGAGGCACCGGCGACCACCATGAGCGGCACGAGCATGTAGAGCGTCACGACGACGCCGAGGATGATGGCGAGGACCCTGCCGAGGATCGGAACGGAACGGACCATGGTCACACCTTCTGCTTCCCGAGTCGGGACGTGGCCGCGAGCACGAGCATGACCCCGGCGAACAGCAGCACGGCCTGCGCGGCCGCGAACGACCAGTCGAGGTTGGTGGTCGCATCGATGTAGATCGTCTGGGCGAACACCGGGATCTGCGCTCCGCCGATGAAGCGCGGGGTGATGAACGAGCTCACCGAGAGGACGAACACGAGCGAGGCGCCGGCCACGATGCCGGGGATCGCGAGGGGGAGGACGACGTGCCACAGCGTGCGCCAGAACCCGGCACCGAGGGTGCGTGCGGCTTCTTCGAGCTGCGGGCGGATACCCGAGATCACGCCGAGGATGCTGAGCACCGCGAACGGCAGGAGCACCTGGACCATCGCGATCACGACGCCGGTCTCGGTGCCGAGGAAGCCCTGTGTGCCCCCCACGAGGAACTCGGCCCCGGGGATCTTCATCAGCAGCCCTGACGGGCCCATCAGGACCACCCAGCCGAACGTGCGGACCACGACGCTGGTCATGAGGGGCAGGATGACGACGATCAGCAGGAAGGAGCGCACCTTCGAGCCGGCGCGTGCCATGACGTAGGACAGCGGGATGGCGATGATCAGCGTGATCACCGTCTGGATCACCCCCAGGCGGAGCGAACGGAGCGCCGCCTGGAGGTGATATTCACTCGTGAACAACCGGGTGAAGTTGTCGAGGGTGAACCCGCCTGCCGACGACTGCACGCTCATGAGGAGCATGCCGGCCACCGGGGTGACGAAGGCGAGCGCGAGCAGCACGATCGCCGGCAGGAGCAGGAGCCAGGGCTCCCTACGGGTTCGCACACTCATTTGGTGATCAGCGCATTCCACTCATCGGTCCAGGCCGGTCGCGAAGCCGCGACGTCGCCGGGAGCGTAGACGACCACCGTCTCGAGCTCGTCGCCCGTCAGCACGTTGTCAGCGGCTTCGTCGGAGAGCTCGGTCTTGGTGTTGACCGGCGAGTACCGCATGTTCTCCGCGAAGACGGCCTGCGCTTCGGGGCGCAGTTCGAAATCGATGAAGAGCTTCGCGAGGTCGGGGTTGTCCCGGCCTTCGACCACGTTCGCCGTGATGAGAGAGGCGGTGACGCCCTCTTCCGGGACGATGAACTCCACCGGAAGGCCCGCGTCCTGCAGCGTGCCGGCGTAGTCCATCGCGTACGGTGCGAGCCACGTGTCGCGCTGTGCGAACGCGGTCTGCAGATCGGGCGAGGTCGGGACGACGATCGCGTCACCCGACGACGCCAGCGCACCCAGGTCGGTGATCGCCTGCGAGGTGTCGTCGATCCCGCCGCCGAGGGCGTCCGCGACACGGAGCATCGAGAGCACGCCGTACGTGTTCGAGAAGTCCGTGAGTGCGACGTGACCGGCGTAGGCCTCGTCGAACAGGTCGAGCCACGAGGTGGGCGCAGGAGCGTCGGCCTCGGTGTTGTAGACGAGTCCGATCGGTGCGAGCTGGATGACCGGGCCTTCACCGCGCTCGAGCCCGGCGGTCGCCAGGTCGATCAGGTCGCCGGTCTCGGAGAGGTCATCCGCGGCGATCGGGGCGATGAGCCCCTGCTCCGCAGCGGTGAATTCCTGCCCGCCGGAGAAGTGCACGACATCGATCTGCGGGCTCGCCTTCTGGGCGGTGACCTGCGCGAGGGCGTCGGCGCTGTACAGCGTGATCAGCTCGACCTTGGCGCCGGTCTCCTCCTCGAAGGGATCGACGACGGCCTCGATGAAGGCCTTCTCCCAGTCGCCGCCGAACGACGTGACCACGATGGTCTCGCCGGCGAACTCCTTGTCGCCGCCCGACGCTGCGGTGTCGTCACCGGTCGAGCATCCGGCGAGGACGAGGGCACCGGTGGCGACGAGCGCTCCGGCGGTGAGGATTCTTCGGGTATTCATGCACTGCTCCTTCGGGATGGGTCCAGCACTGAGTGAACGCCTTAGACCAGGCGTCCGATGGTGAGCTGCTTCGCTCCGTCGATGCGGATGGCCGCGCTCTCCTTGGCGAACTCGGCGAGTCCTTCGGTGATGCCGCCCCAGATGTTGACGGGTGTCCATCCGAGCGGGCCGAGAGTACGGGCACCACGATCGTAGAAGACGCCGATCTCGTACCACTCGAACGGCAGGCCGCCCATCTGCATGGGACGCTGCCAGTACCACTGCAGGTCACCCGGCGCCGGCACGACCTGCTGGTTCTCGAACGGTACCTTCTCGGGGTCGAAGTTCTGCGCCTCCTCGGGAAGGCCGACCATGACCTCGGGGCCCGCGTACATGGCGTGCATCGCCTGCATGGTGACCGGCTTCTCCAGCGCACCCCACATGGCCTCGCACGTGCGAGGGGCGAGGTCCTCGAACAGGGTGGCGACGGCGCGGACGCCGTTCTCGTACTCGAGGAAGACCTGCTTGGTCATCGTGTTCCTTTCTCTGCCGCGGGGTGTTCCGCTGCTCTTTCACGGGCGGCCGAGACGAACGCCGCGAACAGCGGCATCTCCTCTGCGGCCTCATCGGGGGCGATCATCTTCTCGGGGTGCCACTGCACAGCCCAGAACGGCCAGTCGCCGTCGGCCTCCACTGCTTCGACGATCCCGTCCGGTGCCCAGGCGACCGGGCGGAGGCCGGGTGCGGGGGCGTCGATCGACTGGTGGTGGATGGTGTTCACGGTCCGCTGTCGGGTGCCGTAGAGCGAGGCGAGGCGACTGTCCTCGGCGAGGAGGACCGGGTGCCGCGCCGCGAGCTGCTGGTCGGCGCCGCGCACCGGCTCGTGGTGCTCGGTGGCCGGGATGTCGACGAGGAGTGTGCCCCCGAAGGCGATGTTGCTCACCTGGAGCCCGCGGCAGATCGCCAGGACGGGGATCCCCCGGCGCCGAGCACCGAGTGCGAGCGCGATCTCATAGCCGTCGCGGGAGGGGTCGTAGTTCTTCCCCTCCTGCGGCTCGGCACCGTAGCGGGAGGGGTGCACGTCCTCGCCACCGGAGAGCACGAGCCCGTCGAGGCGGTCGAGCACCTCGTCGACCCCCGCCGTGGGAGGCAGCAGCACGACCGCACCGCCGGCCGCCTCGACGGGAGAGGCGTACTCGGTGCCGAGGGTGTGCGCCGGGCGACCGCTGCCCAGGTCGGTGTCGATGGAACGGCGCCAGGTGGTGATGCCGATGAACGGGCGGGTCACGAGAGCTCGATCCACGTGGTCTTCAGGTCGGTGAACTTCTCGAGGGCGTGCAGGCTCTTGTCCCGTCCGAAGCCCGACCCCTTGACGCCGCCGAAGGGGATCGTCATGTCGCCCTCCTCGAAGCAGTTGACCCAGACCACGCCAGCCCGGAGCCGCCGAGAGAGGGTGTGGACGGCGTTCAGATCGTTGCTCCAGAGCGCCGCGGCGAGGCCGTACTCGGTGCCGTTGGCGATGGCGAGCGCGTCTTCCACGTCGTCGTAGGCGATGACCGAGAGCACGGGTCCGAAGACCTCGCGCCGGGCCACCTCGTGCGCGGGCGTGACGCCGAGCACGACGGGGGCGAAGTAGCTGCCGCCGTCGACGGCCTGGAATCGCTCGGCCCTGCCGGCGGCCAGCTCCGCGCCCTCGGCCTGGGCGCGCTCGACGAAGCCCGCGATGCCCGCGAGCTGCTTCTCGCTCACGATCGCCCCCATCGAGGTGGACACGTCGAACGGGTCGGCGGGAAGGCTCGTGCGGGCGACCTCGGCGGCGATCTCCAGGGCGCGGTCGCGCTGGGAACGCGGTACGAGCAGCCGAGAGGATGCCGTGCACATCTGGCCCTGGTTGTAGAAGCAGCCGTCCGCGGTGGCGCGGACAGCACGCTCGAGATCGGCGTCCGGCAGCACCAGGCTCGCGGTCTTGCCGCCGAGCTCGGGCCAGACGCGCTTGCCGTTCGACGCGGCCGAGTAGCCGAGGAACATGCGGCCGACCTCGGGTGAGCCGGTGAAGGTGACGACGTCGACGTCGTGGTGCTCGCCGAGTGCGCGACCGGCGACCTGCCCGGTGCCCGGTGTGACGTTGAGCACACCGGCGGGGATGCCGGCCGCGTGGGCGAGCTCGGCCAACCGGAGTGCGGAGAAGGTCGTGTGCTCCGCAGGCTTGAGCACCACGCTGTTGCCGACCGCGAGTGCCGGGGCGAGCTTCCAGGCGGTCATGGTCAGGGGGAAGTTCCACGGCACGACGGCCGCGACGACGCCGGCCGGTTCGCGGGTGACGAGCGCGAGGCTGTTCGGGGCGGTGACGGGCATCTCGTCGAGCACCTTGTCTGCCGCCTCGCCGTACCAGCGGAAGCAGTTGACGACGGCGCGGAGCTCGGTCTGCAGCGCCTCGCGCACGGGCTTGCCCATCTCGAGGGAGATCGTGAGGGCGAGTTCTTCGGCGTTGTCGTGGATCTTCTGCGCGAAGGCGATCAGCAGCTGGCCACGCTCCCTGGGGGCGATGCGCGACCAGGCGCCCGAGTCGAAGGCCGTGCGAGCCGACCGGACGGCGCGGTCGACGTCGGCGACGGATGCGGTGCTGATCGGCGGAAGGGCACGACCGTCACGGGGGCTCACCGGGATGAGGGGTGCAGCCGAGCCCTCCTCCCACACGCCGTCGATGAACATGCGCGTGCGCAGGGGCAGGGTCGCGACGCGATCCGCCCAATCGTCTCCAGTAGCCGTGAACACGGTGATCCTCTCCAGGGGTGATGGCCCTGGAGAGGATACTTGCTCTATTTCGCCACTAGGTCAAGCTGCTAAGAACGATCTCGCCATTTCGTTACATGTCAGTAACAGAATCAGACTACAAGCGGATCGCGCCGGTCGGCATATCGTTGGCCAGCGCTTCGGGTGCCTCATCGACGATCAGCGATCCGCGCAGCACCGGAGTGATGACCACCAGCGACTCCACGACTTCGAGGCCCTCGTGACCGGCCACCGCCGGGCCCGTGAGGAAGTCGTAGAACTCATCGGCGTCCTTCACGAGCACGTTCGCGAGCAGCTGTGAGGTGCCCGTGGTGGCGGCGATGAACTTGACCTCGGGCGCGGCCGCCAGAGCCGTGCCGACCTTCTCGAGGCGCGCCATCGGCACCCGAAGCCACACGAGCGCCTCGAGGCCCAGTCCGAACAGACTCGGCACGACCTCGGTGCGCGGATGCATGAGGCCTCGACGGCTCAAGGACTCCATGCGACGCCGCGTGGTCGTCACGTTCAGACCCAGGGAGCGGGCGAGCTGAGCCACCGGCATCCGCCCGTCCTTGAGCAGCAGTCGGATGAGGGCCTCCTCGTCCTCACTCAGGGAGTCGGCGGGATCGACCTCGGAGCCGGAGGACTCGTCGAGCATGCGGGCCTGCTCGTCGCTGAGAACCCCTGCACGCCAGTCGTGCCCCGACCGGAAGAACTTCAGCACCGTCGTGACATTGATCGAGTCGATGCCCTCGAGCTCGGGGAAGTCGGTGAACAGCAGCTCGCGGATCGAGGCGTCATCGTGAGGGAGCAGCATCCCGGCGATGTCGCTGCTGCCCTCGAGCACCGAGACCGAGGAGGCATCCGCACGCCGGGCCAGGGTGCGCGCGACCTGCCACAGCGCGTGGGGTTCCGTCGTGATGCGGAAGAGCACTGCGCGGGCATGGAGAACGCGGGCGGGATCGACGTATGTGGAGACCCGCACCAGTCCGCGGTCGAGCAGCCGTTGCCCTCGCCGGGCGACCGTGCGCTCGGGCAGGTCGACCACGCGGGCGATCTCACCCCACGACGCGCGGCCGTTCACCTGCAGAGCCGCGGCGACGATCCGATCGGTCTCGTCGGCCATCACATCGTTCGCGGGCACGTGCTCTCCTTCACCGGGGACTCGGTGGAAGGTTATCTCAGTCGGCGGTGCCGTCGCGTGGCGGGGAGGGCTGGGTGGCTGGGGGGGGCTGGGGCGGAAACGGAGACGATCCGAGCAGCGCAGGGCGTGTCGCGGAGCGAGGCGCCGGGTGCAAGCCCATGGATCTGGGTTTTCGCCGGCTTCAGCGGCTGGGAGAGGGGCGCCGCCCAGGGTCGAGGCCCGGGCGACGCCCCCTCTCGGACTACTCCGCCTCGGTCGTGTCCACCGTGGCGTGCCGGCGACGGCGGCGCATCGCGAACAGGCCGAGGCCCGCGGCGAGGAGCACGACGGCAGCGGCGATGTAGGGAAGGCTGTCGGCTCCCGTGGTGGCGAGGTCGCCGCCGGTGGAGCCGCCGTTACCTGCGGATCCGCCGTTACCCGCGGAACCGCCGTTACCCGGTGTTGTCGCTCCGCCACCGGACGCGGCCGTGACGCTCAGAGCTGCAGTGGCCTCGGTGCCGTCGGGCTGGATCACGGCGAGCGTGTGCGCACCGGCCGGAGTGTTCGCCGGGATGGTCACCGTGCGCTGGAACGAGCCGTCCGCACCGGCGGTCGCCGTGCCCAGCTGCACCGGGTCGGAACGCAGCTCGAGCCGCAGCTGAGCGCCCTCTGCGAAGCCGCTGCCCGTCACCGTGACCGTGCCACCGGCCTGCACGGATGCCGCGCCGAGTTCGACCTTCGCCGGAGCCTCGGGCTCGGGGGTGACCGGAGGTGTGACGCCGGCCTCGGTCACCCACTTCTCGCCCGCATCCGACTTGGTCACCGTGAACGTGTCGTAGACGGCACCGACGGGGAGGTCCGTCGTGGCGTCCGGCTGCTTCTCGGCCAGGTACGACCGGTAGACCAGCTGATTCTTCGAGACGTCGATCACCTGGTAGGTCGTCACGCCCTGACCGCGCAGCACCTGGGTGGCGCCGTTGTTGGTCCAGACGTTCTTCTCCGGCGTCTCCAGGTCGTAGTGCTTCGCGCCCGAGTTCGAGACGACGTAGACCGGGCCCGTGGTGAGGCCGGGGGTCTCGGTCGCGTCGGTGTTCACGTATCCGCGGGCGTACGTGTGGTCGTGTCCCATGAGAACCAGGTCGATGTCGTTGCGCTGGAAGACCGGCAGCCACTCGGCGCGGAGGATGGGCTCATCGCGCCCGGCCGAGGCCGAGAACACGGGCTGGTGGAACGTGACGACGTTCCACTTCGACGGGCTGTTCTGCAGCAGCAGGTCGAGCCATGCACCCTGGAAGCGCGTCCACAGGGTGCCGATCTGCGACGAGGGGCACTCCGCCCCCGTGCACGACGGGAGGCCGGCCGGGGTGAGGAACGTCGTGTCGCGAGTGGCGTTCAGGGTGATGAAACGCACGCCCTGGTAGTCGGTGTAGTACGCGGTCTCTGCGGCGAACGAGCTCCAGTGGTCGAAGAACGCGCGGTACTGCTGCGCGACCTCGGAGTCGCCCTTCGCCAGGTTCGCGAGTTCGCCGATGGAGCTGGTCGACGGGTTGTTGCGCGGGTACTCGAACGCCGCCTTCCACGCCGTGAGCAGCTTGTCGCCGGAGTACTCGTGGTTGCCGGGGGCGGCCATCACGTTCGTACGGACGGCCGAATCCTTCATGCCCTTGAACCAGTTGACCCACTCGTTCTCGTTGCTCGACGTGTTGATCAGGTCACCCGCGTGCACGGAGCCGATCGAGCGGGGAGCCTGCGCCTCGGCCTGCTTCACGACGCTCGGCCACGTGGTGTCCAGACCGATCTGGGCGTCGCCGTAGTAGATGAACTGGAAGTCGGTCGCGGACGGATCCGCGGTGCGGAAGGTGAACCAGTCGCTCCAGCTTCCGGGCAGGCCGACGCGGTAGCGGTACTCGGTGGCAGCGGTGAGACCCGTCACCGTCGCCGAGAAGTGCTTGTTCGGGTTGCCGTTCACGACACCCGCGTCGTACGCGTCGACCGTGCGGGTCTCTCCGCCGGCGGACGGGGCGATCTCGACCTGTCCGACCGTGTGCGAGGCGTCGCCTGCGAGCCAGGAGAACGACTGCGAGACGGCCGGCTGTTCGGTCGGGGTGAGGATGACGCGCGTCGGCGGCGCGACGACGGGGGTACCCGGTGCGGAGGCCTTCACGAGGGTCAACGCGGACATGTCGAAGAAGATGTCGGAGCTGGTCGCGCGGTCCTGGAAAAGCGACACCGCGATCGTGTTGGTGCCGTCGTGCAGGAGGGTTCCCTCGGCGCTGAACGTGCTCGTGAGCGGGTCGCCGTTGCCATCGCCCGCGTACTCGACGTTGGTGGTGTCGGTGATCCTGCCGTCGACGTAGCGGGCCACCTCCTGGCCGTTGATCCACACGATGATGGCGTCGTCGTAGGTGATGGTGCTCTGCAGGGCGGCGACCTGCTCGGCGACGCCTGCCTCGAGCTCGAACGTCGTGCGGAAGAAGTAGGTCGGCACGGTCGGGGCCGCCGTGCCGTCGAGGTAGTGGTTGAGCAGGGTCTTGGGCGTCTGCGGGCCGACCGGTGCGAGCTTCCCGCCCTTGGCGCCGAACGAGCCCGGAGCCGTCTTCCACGCGCTGTCGTCGTAGGCAGGCAAGGTCCAGTCGCGGAGGGCTGCGGGTGCGGGAGACGGGTCGGATCCGTCGTCGAGGTAGTGCCAGGCGGTGTCGCCGGTGATCAGTGAGCCCGTCGGCACTTCGGGGTCGGGGGCGGCAAGAGCCGCGGGGGCGACGACGGCGCCGCCGAGCAGGGCGAGGAGCGCGACGGACGTCAGTCCGCGACGCCGCCACCGCACCGCAGGGGTGGGGGAGGTCATGTCAGTCCTTCGAGGTGGGGTTCCGTGCTCAGCCGCACGGGGCCCCTCCACCCCATCGAAGCGGGATGACCGGGCGCTGACCTCCTGGCGACAGGAAGGTGAACTCCGTTCACGATGTCGCCCGGCCGAAACGGAGACCGACTGCGCGGGGAGCGGCGTGTCGAGGGATGGCGCGCCGGCGCGCGGACGGATGGTCTGGGTTTTCGCCGGGGCGGGAGACGGCCCCGGCGCGGACGGCTCGCCCCGGTACGCTGGAACCCATGCTCAACATGGCTGACGGCCTCGCTCGTCTCGGTGCGCTCGCCGAGAACCCGGTCGTCCGCACCCTGGCGACTGCCTTCGACGAAGCGGGCTTCGACCTCGCGGTCGTCGGCGGTCCGGTGCGTGATGCCCTGCTCGGCCGTGACACGCACGATCTCGATTTCACGACGAACGCGTCCCCCGACGACATCCTGGCCATCGTCACGCCCATCTCCACCGCGCAGTGGGACATCGGTCGCGCGTTCGGCACGATCGGCGCACGCGTGCAGCGTGAACAGGTCGAGATCACGACCTATCGCGCGGACAGCTACGACGGTGTGACCCGCAAGCCCACCGTGGAGTTCGGCGACACCATCGATGGCGACCTCGTGCGCCGCGACTTCACCGTGAACGCCATGGCGCTGCAGGTGCCGTCCGTGAAGCTCGTCGACCCGACCGGCGGGGTGGAAGACCTCATCGCCGGCGTCCTGCGCACGCCGGCGGATCCTCGGGTGTCGTTCGGCGACGACCCGCTCCGGATGCTGCGCGCCGCTCGCTTCAGCGCCCAGCTCGGCTTCCAGGTCGAGGAGGCGACGGCCGCGGCGATCACCGAGCTGCGCGAGACGCTGAAGATCGTCAGCCCCGAGCGCGTCCAGTCCGAGCTGGTGCGCCTCATGCAGACCGACGACCCGGTGCGCGGCATCCGCGTGCTGGTGGACACCGGGCTGATCGACGAGTTCCTCCCCGAGGTCACCGAGCTGCGCCTCGAAGTCGACGAGCACCACCACCACAAGGATGTCTACGAGCACTCGCTGACCGTGCTCGCCCAGGCCATCGAGCTCGAGCACTCCCGTCATCCCGGAGCCGTACCGGATGTGCCGCTGCGCATCGCCGCGCTGCTGCACGACATCGGCAAGCCGCGCACGCGCAAGCTCGAGGCCGGGGGCGTCGTCACGTTCCACCACCACGACGTCGTGGGTGCGCGGATGGCGCGCAAGCGGCTGCAGGCGCTGCGTTTCGACACCGAGACCACGAACGCCGTGGCCACGCTCATCGAGCTGCACCTGCGCTTCTTCGGCTACGCCGAGGGGGCGTGGACGGACGCAGCCGTGCGCCGCTACGTGCGCGACGCCGGCGACCTGCTGGAACGCCTGCACATCCTCACCCGTGCCGACGTGACCACACGGAACAAGCGCAAGGCCGGCCGTCTCGCGAGCGCGTATGACGACATCGAGTCGCGCATCGCCGCGCTCCGCGAGCAGGAGGAGCTCGACGCGATCCGCCCGGAGCTCGATGGCAACCGCATCCAGCAGGTGCTCGGGATCGGACCAGGCCGCGAGGTCGGCGAGGCCTATCGGTTCCTGCTCGACCTGCGCCTGGACGAGGGCGTGCTCGGGGCGGATGTCGCCGAACAGCGCCTGCGCGAGTGGTGGGCTGCGCGCGACTGATCGCGCGCGGTGGCCGCGCTCGGTGGCCGCGCTCGGTGGCCGCGCTCGGTGGCCGCACTGTGGTGGCCGAACTGTGGCGGCTCAGACCAGGGGCGAGGTCACGATCGCTGCACTGTCGGGCGGCAGCGTCACGAGCGAGTCCTCCCGACGGAACCCCGACGTGGAAAGCAGCACCCTGGTGCGGGCTCCCACGTCGAACGCCTGCGACGTCGATGCGAGGTTGACCACCACGGAGAGGTCTCCGCGGTCGATGCGGTAGACCCGCCGTTCGGGCGTGCCGTCGGTCTCTCGGACCTCCACCGCGGTGTGCGTGGAGTCGGGGTCGGTGAGGCCGGGCCACTCTCTTCGCAGCGTCACGAGGTCGCGGTACAGGTCGAGCATCCGCGCGTGCTCCGGATCGTCGAGCTCGCTCCAGTCGAGGTGGGAGCGGGCGAACGTGTCGGGGTCCTGTGGGTCGGGCACCGCATCCGGATCCCACCCCATGCGGGCGAACTCGGCGGTCCGCCCCTCGGCGACGGCGCGGCCGAGCTCGGGTTCGGGGTGCGAGGTGAAGAACTGCCAGGGGGTGGACGCACCCCACTCCTCGCCCATGAAGAGCATCGGAGTGCCGGGGGCGGTGAGGGTCAGGACCGCAGCGACGGCCAGGCGATCCGGAGAGAGGGTGGCGGAGAGGCGGTCGCCTGCCGCGCGGTTGCCCACCTGATCGTGGTCCTGCGCGAAGGTCACGAGTCGCCACGTCGGCACTTCGGGTGGGATCGGCGCGCCGTGGGGACGTCCGCGGAAGGACGAGAACGTGCCGTCATGGAAGAACCCGTGCTCGGTCACCTTCGCCAGGGCATTCTCCGCGGCGAAGTCGGCGTAGTAGCCGCCGGTCTCCCCCGTGAGGGCCACATGGACGGCGTGGTGCCAGTCGTCTGACCACTGCGCGGTCAGGCCGTAGCCACCGGCCTCACGGGGCAGGATGAGCGTCGGATCGTTGAGGTCGGACTCGGCGATCAGGGCGAGCGGACGATCGAGCTGCACCGACAGCGCGTCGACGCGTTCGGCGAGTTCGCGGAGGATGTGCACAGGGCTCTGATCGTGCAGAGCATGCACCGCATCGAGACGCAGCCCGTCGACATGGAAGTCCTGCAACCACATCAGGGCGTTGTCGATGATGTAGTCGCGCACGGCCGGTTCGTCGAGGTTGACCGAGTCGCCCCACGCCGTGCTCTCGCCCTCGCGCAGGTAGGGGCCGAACAGGGGCAGGTAGTTGCCGCTCGGACCGAGGTGGTTGTAGACCACGTCCTGCACCACGGCGAGCCCGTGCGCGTGCGCGGCATCCACGAACCGCTGGTACGCGGCAGGGCCCCCGTACGCCTCGTGCACCGCGTACCAGAGCACTCCGTCGTAGCCCCAGTTCCAGCGCCCGTTGAAGGCGTTGACCGGAAGCAGCTCGACGTGTGTCACCCCCAGGTCCGCCAGGTGAGGCAGGCGCGTGATCGCGGCGTCGAGCGTCCCCTCCGGCGTGAACGTGCCGAGGTGCAGTTCGTAGACCAGGCCTCCGGCGAGCTGCCGTCCCGCCCATCCCGCATCGCTCCAGGCGAAGTCGCCGACGTCGAGCGCCGCGGATGCCGCGTGCACACCGTCGGGCTGTCGGCGAGAGCGCGGATCCGGCCGCAGCTCGGGATCGTCGTCGAGGAGGAACCCGTAGCGTTCGCCGGTTTCGAGCTCGTCGCCGGCTCGCCACCATCCGCCTGACGTCGGATCGAGATCGGTCTGCGTCGTGCTGCCGTGTCGAGAGGTTCGTCTCAGCCGCACCCTGCTCGCCTTCGGTGCCCAGACCTCGATCATCGATACCCCGCCGTCATCGATACCCGCCGTCACCGTCGTGCCGTCATCGAGCACACGGATTTCATCGGGCGAGCTCGAGCAGAGCCACCGGATACGTGTTCAGCAGCTCGGCCAGCCGGACCGGCCCCGGTCCGATGCGTCGGCCGGTCAGCAGGTCGGTGGCGGGGAGGTCGGGGCGCATCATGACAGTGTCGCCCCATCCTCCGCGGCGCGCCAGCCCCATCGGAAGACGGGTGGCCACGACGGTGATCCCTCCGCGATGAGCCGCGACAGCGTGGTCGGCTGCCGCGCCCTCGACGACAGCGGGACGGTAGAACCGGAACAGCTCGGGGTTGTCTCGACGGGCGCGCAGTGCTCGCGACGTGACGAGCAGCTTCGCCCGCGCAGAGTCGTCGACGGCGGGGAGGATGCCCCGCGCGACCTCCGCGTCGAGCTCCGCGAGCATCCGCCTCCGCAGCTCGAAGTCGACCGGTCGACGGTTGTCGGGGTCGACGAGGGAGAGGTCCCACAGCTCCGTGCCCTGATACACGTCGGGGACGCCGGGCGCGGTGAGCTGCAGCAGCTTCGCGGAGAGCGAGTTGGAGCGGCCGGACACCAGGATCTCGCCCACGAAGCGTTCCAGGATCGGGGCGGCTTTGCCCTCGAGCGCCTGCGCGATCGTCGCGAGGCCCTCCTCGAACCGCGCATCCGGATGCTGCCAGGTCGTGGCCTCCGCGGCCTCGCGTGCCGCCTTGGTCGCATAGGCGAGGAAACGCTCGGAGGAGAGGGGCCACGCACCGACCGCCGCCTGCCAGAGGAGGGCATCCAGCGGACCGTGGCCGGTGGTCGCGATGGTGCGGAGTTCACCCAGCACCTCGGCCCAGCGCTCGGGGATCTCGGAGAGGACCGACAGTCGGGCGCGCACATCCTCCGAGCGCTTCGTGTCGTGCGTCGACAGCGTGGTCATCGAGTGCGGCCAGGCGCCGAGCCTGGCGTTCTGCCGCCGATGGAAGTCGTCGACCGTCACGGCGGGGATCGCGGGGTCGGCGCCCACCTCGGTGAGCGTTCCCAGTCGGGTCAAGCGGTAGAACGCGGTGTCCTCGACGCCCTTCGCCATCACCGCTCCGGTTACCTGAGGGAAGCGCTGCGCGACCTCGAGTCGGGGGTCGGACAGCAGCGGCTCGAGCTCGGCGAAGGCCGCCGAGAGGTCGGGGCGGCGTCGACGGGCCTCGGTGAACGCGACGCGCAGATGCTCGCGCCCCTCGGGGAGGTACGAGCGATAGACCGGGAAGCACGCCACGAGTTCAGCCAGGGCGTCATCGGCGTGCACGATCCCGTGGGGCAGAGTGCGCACGAGCCGGCGCACCTCCGCCTGCAGCAGCCCGTCGGCGATCATGCGCTTGGTGTCGTGGATCAGGTCAGGCCAGGCGGGGGCGGCCGGGAGCCCGGTCTCCGCACGCAGCCTCTCGTCGAGACTGTCGAGAGCGTCGACTCCCGCACGGTCGACGAAGAGCCGATCGATGTCGGCGAGAGCGTCGTATCCGGTCGTTCCCTCGGTGCGCCACCACGCGGGCAGGGCTTCGCCCGGTTCGAGGATCTTCTCGACCAGCGTGTACGCCCGCCCCGTCGCGTCAGCCAGGCGCTCCAGATATCCGGTCGGATCGACGAGCCCGTCGGGGTGATCGACACGCAATCCGTCCGCGAGCCCGCTGCGGATCCATCGGATGATCTCGCGATGCGACTCCGCGAAGACGTCCGGCAGCTCGACTCGGAGGCCGGCGAGCTCGGAGACGGCGAAGAACCGTCTGTAGTTGAGATCGGTGTTCTGCTCCTCCCAGTAGCGGAGGTCGTAATGCTGGGCGGCGAGCAGTGCGGGAAGGTCGTCGGCCAGCTGCGCCGTGCCGGGGGCGAGCGGCAGCACGTGCTCGAAGTACGTCAGTACCCCGTCGGGCGCGTCGGGTGCCGGGGTCGTGTCGACGGCGAAGAGGCGCTCGGTGATCGCCTGTTCCGGTGATGAGCCCAGGATCGGCAGGATCAGACGCCCACCGCCGGCCGCCCAGTCGATGTCGAAGGCCGCCGCGACACGGGTCTCCCTCCCCAGACGCAGCACCTCCCACCACCAGGCGTTCTGGCGTGGGGCACCGACTCCCATGTGGTTGGGCACGATGTCGGCGAGGATCCCGAGCCCTGCGGCCCGAGCGGCGGCGGCGAAGCGCTCGAGTCCTTCCTCGCCTCCACGCTCGGGGTCGACGCGTCCGTGGTCGACCACGTCGTAACCGTGGTTCGAGCCGCTGACCGCCGCGAGCACGGGGGAGAGGTACGCCCAGGAGACGCCGAGGTCGGCGAGGTAATCGGTCACCCCTGCCGCGGAGTCGAGGGGGAAATCGGCGGTGATCTGCAATCGGTAGGTGGAGAGCGGACGCAGGGTCACGACGCCGCCTGCCCGCTCTGGGCGCGGAGGGAGGCGTCGACCGAGTCGTCGGCGGCTTCCGGCACTCCGTCGATCTCCTGCAGCACGAGGGTCGCCTTGCCGTCGAGCGGGATGCCGTCCCCGGGCTCCAGCGCGCGATCCGCGGCCAGTTCGCCTGCGGTGTCGACGACGATCCGCCATTGCGCACCGTGGCGCTCGTCGGGGATGACGAGGTCGATCGGCTCGTCGCCGCTGTTGAAGTAGACGAGGAAGTTCACGTCGGTGACGGGGCGCCCTCGCGAATCGTTCTCGCGGATGCCCTGTCCGTTGAGGAACATCCCCACGGAGCGCCCGAATCCGGAATCCCAGTCCTCCGGTGCCATCGGTCGGCCATCGGGGCGCAGCCAGACGACGTCGGGGATGCGGTCGTCGTCGGAGCGGCCGGGGCGACCGTCGAAGAAGCGGCTGCGGCGGAAGGTGGGATGCTCACGGCGGAGTCGGGCCACGGCGGCGGTGAACTCGACGAGGGGCAGGTCGGCCGCCTCCCAGTCGATCCAAGTGAGCTCGTTGTCCTGCGCGTAGCCGTTGTTGTTGCCGTGCTGCGTGCGGCCGAGCTCGTCGCCGTGGGAGATCATCGGCACGCCCTGCGAGAGCAGCAGCGTGGCGAGGAAGTTCCGCTGCTGACGCGCGCGGCGCCGGTTGATGTCGATGTCGTCGGTCGGTCCCTCCGCGCCCATGTTGTCGGAGCGGTTGTGGGATTCGCCGTCGTTGTTGTCCTCGCCGTTCGCCTCGTTGTGCTTCTCGTTGTACGAGACGAGGTCGCGCAGGGTGAAGCCGTCGTGCGCAGTGACGAAGTTGATCGAGGCGACGGGTCGTCGGCCGGAGTGCTCGTACAGGTCGGCGGACCCGGTGAGGCGGGAGGCGAACTCGCCGAGTGCCTGCGGCTCACCGCGCCAGAAGTCGCGCACGGTGTCTCGGTACTTGCCGTTCCACTCTGTCCACTGCGGCGGGAAGTTGCCCACCTGGTAGCCCCCGGGGCCGATGTCCCACGGCTCGGCGATGAGCTTCACCTGGGAGACGATCGGATCCTGCTGCACGAGCTCGAAGAACGCCGCGAGGCGGTCGACGTCGTAGAACTCGCGGGCGAGGGTCGCCGCGAGGTCGAAGCGGAACCCGTCGACGTGCATCTCGGTCACCCAATAGCGCAGCGAGTCCATCAGCAGCTGCAGGGCATGCGGGTTGCCCGCGTTCAGACTGTTGCCCGTGCCGGTGTAGTCCGTGTAGTAGCGCTTGTCCTCTTCGAGTCGGTAGTACGCCTCGTTGTCGATACCGCGCATCGAGAGCGTCGGGCCGAGGTGGTTGCCCTCCGCGGTGTGGTTGTAGACCACGTCGAGGATGACCTCGATCCCGGCCTCGTGCAGGGTGCGCACCATCGCCCGGAACTCCTGCACCTGCTGGCCGTGCTCGCCCGTCGCGGAGTAGGTGTTGTGCGGGGCGAAGAACCCCAGGGTGTTGTAGCCCCAGTAATTCGACAGCCCCTTCTCCTCGAGCACGGAGTCGTCGACGAACTGGTGCACGGGCATGAGCTCCAGCGCCGTGATGCCGAGGCGCTGGAGGTGCTCGACGACGGCGGGGTGGGCGATGCCGGCGTAGGTGCCTCGGAGCTCTTCGGGGATGTCGGGATGCCGCTGGGTGAGCCCCTTCACGTGCGCCTCGTAGATCACGGTCTCGGCATAGGGGGTCTTCAGCGGTCGATCACCCGCCCATTCGAAGAAGGGATTGACCACGACGCTCTTGACCATCGCGGCCGCGGAGTCGTCGTCGTTGCGCGAGTCGGGGTCTCCGAAGTCGTAGCCGAAGAGGGGCTGGCCCCAGTCCATCCGCCCGGCCACGGCCCTGGCGTACGGGTCGAGCAGCAGCTTGTTCGCGTTGAATCGCTGCCCCTGGGCGGGGTCGTACGGTCCGTGCACGCGGTAGCCGTAGAGCTGCCCCGGCTGCACCGTGGGAAGGTAGCCGTGCCAGACGAACGCGTCCACCTCGGTGAGGGGCACGCGGGTCTCCGTGCCGTCCTCATCGAACAGGCACAGCTCGACGCGCTCGGCGCCTTCGCTGAAGAGGGCGAAGTTCGTCCCCTGACCGTCGAAGGTCGCCCCGAGCGGATATGCGGTTCCGGGCCAGATCTCGCCGCTCATCCGGCGACGGTGTGGTTGCGGGTGCCGGCTGCCATGGCATCGACGATACTCACTGCACGCTCGAAATCGTAGACCTGCGCGACCTCCACCGAGCGGGGATACGGGTGGCCCAGATAGCAGACGAAAAGCGGTGGCACGACGTCGATGTAGCCGACGGGACGATCGTGGCTGACGACGTAGCGGTCGAAGCCGACGCGCTCGCACACGGCTTCGACCGCGGGCCGGTGAGCCGGGCTGTCGGCGGGGTGCGCGGAGGCGTGGCGGGCAGAGCCAGTGGGGGTGGGGGTTCGGACGTTCATGGCGCCTCCTGACTCGTGGGGTGCTCCCACGCTAGGAACCAGACCGCCCTTCGGGAACACCGTTGCCAGGGCGGCGAGGAGGAGGTATGGCGCGTCCTTCTCCTCGCCGTCCGGGCGTCAGGTCTCGGCGGGATATCAGCTCTCGTGGGGGCGGCGTTGCAGTTCCGTGACGACGACGCCCGAGTCGTAGGCGACCGTCTGCACCGCATCGAACCGCTCGGGACGGTAAGAGCGCTCACGGAAGAGCGGGATGCCCGCCCCGAAGAGCAGCGGCTGCCGCTTCAGCACGAGTCGATCGATCTCGTCTGCGAGGGTTGCCGCGAGTGCGCCGCCGCCGCACAGCCAGATCGCTGCTCCCTCCTCCTGCTTCAGGCGTCGCACCACCGACACGGGGTTCTCCGCTGTCACTTCGAGGTTCTCGCCGTCCGCTGTCCTCGTACTGCTGAACACGATCTGGCGGAGGTGTCGATAGGGACTCGACAGCCCGCCCACGGCGTAGGTGTTCCACCCCATGAGGACGGTGTCGAACATCTCGCGCCGCTGCGGAACCCCGAGGGCTTCGGCGGCGACGGTCGGCAGCGTGTCGGCGAAGCGGGCATTGATGCCGTCCATGTGGTCGCCCTCGATGAGGAACGCGTCGAATTCACCGTTCGGACCGGCGATGTACCCGTCGAGGCTGACGGCGGCGTAGTACACGAGCTCTCGCATGGTTCTCCAATCACTACATCTGTAGCGGTTACAGTACAACAGGCGTAGTGATTGCGCTAGGGTTCCTTCCATGGTGAAGAACGACTCGCGACGACGGACCATCGCGGATGCGGGACTCGCCGTGCTCGCACGCGAAGGATCACGGGGGCTCACGCACCGAGCCGTCGACGTCGCCGCTCAGGTCCCGATCGGCACGACGTCGAACTACTTCCGCAGCAGGGACGCCCTGATCGAAGGACTGGTCGAGCGGATCGGGGAGCGTCTCGCACCGAGCGCCGATGATCTCGAACGCCGCGCGAAGGCCGAGCCGGGACCCGCGCTCTTCGCCGACTACCTCCGCGACATCGTGCGACGCCTGACCGACGATCGGGACGTGACGCTCGCGCTGTTCGAGCTGCGGCTCGAGGGCGGTCGGCGGCCCGAGGTCGCAGCCGTCCTCGGTGCGTGGCAGCGCGCCGGGTTCGACGCCGACGTGGCTTTCAACACCGCGGCGGGACTCCCGGGAGGACGCCGCGAGATCGCCCTGTTCCACTATGCGATCGATGGACTCCTGCTCGACAGGCTCACGACGCCCATCGATCAGGAGACCTCCACCGACGACGTCATCGACGACCTGGTCGCCGGGCTCCTCCGCTGACCCGACGGGGTGTTCCCTCGGGGGCGCGCTGCTCGTACACTGAGGCAACGCACGCTCTCGACGATCGGAGACCGCTGTGTCTGCGCCGTGGCAGGTATCCCGCGAGTCGCTTCCCCCGACATCGCGACTTCTCATCGAGCGTGCGCACGAGGAGCTGCTCGCCGGGAACCTCGAAGACCGGCGTCTGCAGGAGGTGCGGCCACTCGTCCGGGAGTCGTGGGAGCGGGCATGGCGCAGTCGCGTCGGCCCCGAGGACGCTCCTCCTCTCGATCTCGTGAGCGACGAGCTGGACGCCTATCGGCTGGCGCATCCGCTCGCCTCCGTCATGGACATGATCCGTGCCCTCCTGCTGCCCGGCGAGGCTCAGGATGCCGGTGTCGTCATCGCCGTCGGCGACCAGGCGGGCCGTCTGCTGTGGATCGAGGGCGACAGGCAGCTGCGGTCGCTCACCGACGACATGGGCTTCGTCGCGGGAGCGAACTGGTCGGAGGATGCCGTCGGCACCAGCGCACCCGGAACCGCTCTGGTGCTCGGACAGTCCGTGCAGATCCGCGGCGCGGAGCACTACAACCGTCTCGTGCACCCCTGGTCCTGTACCGCGGCTCCCGTCCGCGACCCGGAGACGCACCGCGTGCTCGGGGTCATCGACATCACCGGGGGAGCGGAGGTCGTCTCGCTGCAGGCACGGCTGCTCGTGGATGCGACAGCCCGCGCCGTGGAGTCGGAGCTGATGGTGGCGCGTCTGCGGGCGCGCAGTGAGGCGCACCGGCCTCGCGCGTCGGCTGCGAAGTCCCGGGTGCTGGCAACGGCGCGGGCGACACTCCACGTGCTCGGACGCGATCGGGCCCGGTTGGAGACGGAGTCGGACCACGAAGAGTCCGTGATCGAGCTCAGCGCCCGTCATGCCGCGATCCTGCTGATGCTCGGCGTGCACCGACAGGGACTCTCGGCCGAGCGCCTGTGCGAGCTCGTGTACGGACCGGGCGTCTCGCCCGACACGCTCCGCCCCGAGATGGTCCGGCTGCGGAAGGTGCTCGAGCGCACGGCTCCCGACCTCGTGCCGGAGTCGCGACCGTACCGCCTTCCCGTCACCCTCGACACCGATGCGCACGACGTTCTGTCGCTGCTGGACCGAGGTGCCCACAGGGTGGCGCTCACCGCCTACCGAGGACCGGTGCTGCCCGAGTCGACGTCGCCGGGTGTGGAGGAATTCCGCGAGGCGGTGCGCGCGGCGCTGCGGGAGGCGATGCTGTCCGAGGCGAGTCTCGACGTGCTGCTCTCCTATGCGGAGATCCCCGAGGGCCAGGGTGACGCCGAAGCCCTCCGCCTCGCGCTGGAGATGCTCCCCGCCCGGTCGCCGAAGCGCGCGGGACTGGTCGCGCGGATCGAGCGTCTCGAGGCCTGAGGCTCTGCAACCGGTCGCAACGTTGCGCATCGGGTCGCAACGTCGGTCGACCTAGCTTCGGGGAAGAGCCGCAGCACCGAAGCGCGGCGCACCCGTCGAAGGAGACCCCCATGACCATCGTCGAAGAAGACGTGTCCGTCGCCCCGTCGTCCACCGCATACGCCGCCCCCGGGCAGCCCGGAGCCGTCGCGAACTATCGGGCGCGCTACGGCCACTACATCGGTGGCGAGTTCGTGGAACCCGTCAAGGGCCAGTACTTCGAGAACGTCAGCCCCGTCAACGGCAAGCCCTTCACCGAGGTCGGGCGCGGCACCAGCGAAGACATCGACCGGGCGGTCGAGGTCGCCTGGCAGGCATTCGCCGGCTGGGGCAAGACGAGCCCAGCCGAGCGGTCGGTGATCCTCAACCGCATCGCCGACCGCATCGAGCAGCACCTGGAGGAGATCGCGGTCGCCGAGACGTGGGAGAACGGCAAGCCCGTGCGGGAGACGCTCGCGGCCGACATCCCTCTCGCGGTCGATCACTTCCGCTACTTCGCCGGAGTGCTTCGGGCTCAGGAGGGCGGCATCAGCCAGCTCGACGAGAACACCGTGGCGTACCACTTCCACGAGCCGCTCGGCGTGGTCGGGCAGATCATCCCGTGGAACTTCCCGATCCTGATGGCGGTGTGGAAGCTGGCGCCCGCGCTCGCCGCAGGCAACTGCGTGGTGATCAAGCCGGCCGAGCAGACCCCGGCCTCACTGCTGTTCCTGTTCGACATCATCGGCGACCTTCTGCCCGACGGCGTCGTCAACATCGTCAACGGGTTCGGCATCGAGGCGGGCGCTCCGCTCGCGCAGCACAAGCGCATCCGCAAGGTCGCCTTCACCGGGGAGACCACGACCGGGCGACTGATCATGCAGTACGCATCGCAGAACCTCATCCCGGTGACGCTCGAGCTCGGAGGCAAGAGCCCGAACGTGTTCTTCGAAGATGTCGCCCGCTCGACGAACGACCCCTTCTACGACAAAGCGCTCGAGGGGTTCACGATGTTCGCGCTCAATCAGGGCGAGGTCTGCACCTGCCCGTCTCGCGCCCTCATCCAGCGCTCGATCTATGACGGCTTCCTCGCCGACGGCCTGGAGCGGGTGGGCAAGGTCGTGCAGGGCAACCCGCTCGACCCCGCCACCATGATCGGAGCTCAGGCGTCGAACGATCAGCTGGAGAAGATCCTCAGCTACATCGACATCGGCAAGCAGGGCGGTGCGCGGCTGCTGACCGGTGGCGAGCGCGTCGACCTCGGCGGCGATCTCAGCGAGGGCTACTACGTGGCTCCGACCGTGTTCGAGGGCACGAACGACATGCGCATCTTCCAGGAGGAGATTTTCGGCCCGGTGCTGTCGGTCACCTCGTTCGACGGCTTCGACGACGCGATCTCGATCGCCAACGACACCCTGTACGGACTGGGCGCCGGGGTGTGGAGCCGCAGCGGCGACACGGCCTACCGCGCGGGACGGGCGATCGAGGCCGGACGGGTGTGGACCAACACGTATCACCAGTACCCGGCGCATGCGGCATTCGGCGGATACAAGCAGTCCGGCGTCGGACGGGAGAACCACAAGATGATGCTCGACCACTACCAGCAGACGAAGAACCTCCTCGTCTCGTACGCAGAGGGGCCGATGGGCTTCTTCTGAGTCACCTCTCCGGGCGGGCGCACGAGCGTCCGCCCGGAGATATTCTCTGAAGGGAACGAACCGTGATCGGCGAAGAGACCGTGGAACGCGTGGCCGTGACGGAAGCAGCGGCATCGCTCGTGCGCGACCTCACGGCCCAGCACGGACCCCTCATGTTCCACCAGTCCGGCGGCTGCTGCGACGGCTCATCACCCATGTGCTACCCGACCGGCATGTTCATCACCGGGCAAGGCGACGTGCTTCTCGGGGCGCTCGACGTCGGCCTGGAGCGGCCCGTCGAGGTGTACATGTCGGAATCGCAGTTCGAGTACTGGAAGTACACGCACCTGACGATCGACGTCGTGCCCGGCCGCGGTGCGGGTTTCAGCGTCGAGGGCCCCACCGGCATGCGGTTCCTGATCCGCTCCCGGATGCTCTGACCTACTCCGGTCGCGATATGACAACCGAATCGGCGAATCCAGCTGTCATATCGCGACGGGAGCCGCACTCAGCGCGGCAGCCGAGGAACAGCGTCGACGAGTGCCCGCGTGTAGGGGTCCTGTGGAGCGTGCAGCACGTCGGACGTGGCGCCCTGCTCCACCACGCGGCCGTCCTTCAGCACCACCGTCCGGTCGCAGGCCGAGGCGATCGCGGTGAGGTCGTGCGACACCATCACGAGCGAGAGGCCGTTCTCGCGGCGCAGTCGATCGAGCAGTTCGAGCACCTGCACGCGAGTGGTCACATCGAGCGCGCTGACCGGTTCGTCGGCGAGCAGTGCCCGGGGGCGGGAGACCACGGCTCGGGCGATCGCGATGCGCTGACGCTGTCCACCGGAGAACTCATGCGGGTAGCGGCGTGCGGTGTCGGCAGGAAGCCCGACCGCGTCGAGGGCCTCAGAGATGCGGCGCTGGGCATCCGCACCGGACGCCAGCCCCAGCGACCGCAGCGGTTCGCCGACGATGCGGTCGATGCGCTGTCGGGGGTCGAGCGAGGAGTACGGGTCCTGGAAGATCGGTTGCACGCTCGCGCGGAAGCGACGCATCTGGGCGCGGTCGCGCGGGCTCAGGGCGGTGCCCTCGAACAGCACCTGCCCGCCGAGCGGGGTGGCGAGCCCGAGCAGCAGTCGTAGGATCGTGGACTTTCCCGCACCCGACTCGCCGACCAGGCCGAGCGAATCGCCTTCATCGATGCTCAGAGAGACGTCGTCGAGCACGCGACGGGATCCGTAGGCGAAGCCGGCGCCGTGCAGTTCGAGGAGCGTCATCGTCCGCCCTCCTCGGCGTCGAGGAATGCGTCCAGAGCCCGGGCGCTGTCGACCAGCATCCTCGTGTACGGCTCGGCCGGCTCGTGCAGCACCTGCGCGACCGTACCCGATTCGACCACGAGGCCGTCGCGCAGCACGACGATGCGTTCGACCATGCGCGACACCACGGCCAGATCGTGGCTGATGAACAGCAGCGCCATGCCGCGCTCGTCGACGAGGCGTTCCAGCAGCGCGAGCACGCCGTCCTGCACCGTCACATCCAGCGCGGTGGTCGGCTCGTCGGCGATGAGCAGCTGCGGGCGCGCGGCCAGGGCGATGGCGATGGCCACACGCTGACGCTGACCGCCGGAGAGCTCGTGCGGGTAGGAGCGGGCGATGCGGGTGTCGGTCAGGGCGACCTCGTCGAGCGCGGTGGCGACGGCCCTCGCGAGCTCACCGCCACGCAGCCCGAGATGGCGTCGCAGGGGCTCCGCGATCTGACGCCCCACCCGCATCAGCGGATCGAGCGCGGTGAGGGGCTCCTGGAACACGATCTGAGCGACGGGACCGCGCAGCGGACGCAGCTCCGCATCCCGCGCGCCGACGACCTGGTGCCCGCCGAGCAGCACCGAGCCCGATGCGCTGAGGGCGTCAGGGAGCAGGCCGGTCGCCGCGAGCGAGGTCAGCGACTTGCCCGAGCCGGACTCGCCGATCAGCCCCAGGCGCTCACCCGCCGCGAGGGAGAACGAGATATCGCGCACCAGCGGCCCGGAAGCAGAGCGGACTGTGAGGCCCGTGACGTCGAGAATACTCATCGACTCCTCCGGCGGGTCGGGTCGGCGAGGTCGCGCAGACCGTCGGCGAGGAAGTTCACACCGAGCACCAACGCGATGATCGCGATACCGGGAGCGATGGCACCCACCGGGGCGACGAGGACGGTGCCCTGCGCTTCTTGCAGCGTCCGTCCCCACGATGCGTTGGGCGGCGGGGCACCGAGGCCCAGGTACGACAGGCTCGCCTCGGCGAGCACCGCGGCGCCGAACTGCAGCGCAAGACTCACGGCGAGGGTGGGGGCGATGTTCGGCAGCACGTGCTGGAACACGATGCCGAGCACCCCGGTACCGCTCGTGCGCGCGGCGGTGATGTACTGCTCCTGCAGCACGCGGCGCGCCAGGATGCGGGTGAGGCGGGCCACGACCGCCGACATCGCGAGTCCGATCGCGAGCACCGCCGACCACAGCGACGCGCCCTGCACGGCGACGACCAGCATCGCGAGCAGCAGCACGGGGAAGGCGATCACGACGTCGAGTCCCGCCGAGAGCGTGTCGTCGACCCAGGGGCGGGCGAAGGCGGCGATCAGCCCGATGATCGTGCCGAGGAGTGCGGCGATCGCGACGGCACAGGTGCCGACGATGAGGGCGATGCGTGCGCCCCACATCAGCTGCGAGAACAGGTCGCGTCCGAGCCGGTCGGTGCCGAGCAGGTGCAGCGCGCTGGGCCCTTCGAGGCGGCCGCCACTGGTGTCGGCGAGCGGATAGGGCAGCCAGAACAGCGACACCAGAGCGATCAGCACGATGAGACTCGTGAGCACGATGCCGATCAGCAGCGTCGCCTTCGGACGTCGCCGCACGGGTACGGATGCGGTGACCAGCTGTTCGGCGACGCGGCTCATCGGTTCCCCGAGACGCTCGTGCGCAGGCGCGGGTCGATCAGGCGCTGCAGGATGTCGGCGGCGAACCCGACCAGCAGCACGAAGAGGGTGCTGACGACGAGGACCCCCTGGATCACCTGGAAGTCATGCTGCTCGATGGCCGACAGCAGCAGGCTTCCGAGTCCGGGCAGGGTGAAGACGCTCTCGACGACCACCGCGCCCAGCAGGGTGGTGGACAGCTCGATGCCGAGCACCGCGACGACCGGCACCGCGCCGTTGCGCACGCCGTGACGCAGCAGCGCCTCGCCCATGCCGGAACCTCCGGCTCGGGCGGTGCGCAGGTAGTCGCTGCCGAGCACATCGAGGGTGGCCGAGCGCACGTAGCGGCTGAGGGAGGCGCTCATGACGATCACGATCGTGATCACCGGCAGCGCGAGTGAGCGCAACGCGTCGGCCGGATCCTCCCAGTCCTTGCGGGGAAAGCCGCCGGAGGGCAGCACGCCCAGTCCGAGCGCGAACACCCAGACCAGCACCACGCCGACCCAGAACACCGGAACCGCGACGCCGAGCTGTGCGAACCCCGACAGCACGATGCCGTACCAGCGGTCGGACTTCACCGCGGCGGTGATGCCGATCACGAGCGAGACGAGCAGCGCGATCGCGAAGGCGATGAGCGTGAGCGGAAGGGTCACGGCAAGGCGATCGGCGATGTCCGGTCCGACCGGACGCGAGCTGAGGAAGGACTCGCCGAGATCGAAGCGCAGCAGTTGGCCCGCCCACGTCGTGAACTGCTGGAGCAGCGGCTGGTCGGAGCCGACCTGGGCTCGCGCGGCCGCGATCTGTTCGGGGGTCGCATTGACCGAGAGCAGGGCATTCGCAGGGTCACCGGGGAGCAGGCGCAGCAACACGAAGATCGCGATCATCGCGACGACGAGCGAGATCGCGAGGAACGCGAGGCGGCGCAGCAGATAGGCGAGCATGGCTTCTCAGGATGACGTGGGGGGATGCCGACGCGCGGCATCCCCCACGCACGTCAGGACTTGACGATGTCGTAGGCGAAGAACTGCGAGTTCAGGCCGTTGACGGGGTAGCCGCTGAGGTCGCTGGAGGCGACCACGATCTGCGGGTACAGGTACAACCATACGCTCGCGGCATCAGCGGCGATCTTCTCGTTGACCTGCTTGAGCAGGGCGGTCTGCTCATCCGTCGTGGCTGCCTGCTCGGCGTCGGCGACCCACTTCTGCACGTCGGCGTCGTTGTAGCCCCAGTAGAAGTCGGGGTTGCCGTACCAGACCACATCGCGGTCGTTCACGTGCTCCTGCAGCGTCGCCTGGAAGTCCTGCTCCTTGAAGACCTTCGTGTACCACTCGTCGGCGCTGATCGTGTTGATCTCGACCGTGATGCCGACCTCGGCGAGCTGCGACTGCAGGAACTCCGCGACGGCGGGGTGCGGGTCGTAGCTCGGGGTGTCGAGGGTGAAGGTGAACCCGTCGGCGTAGCCCGCCTCCGCGAGGAGCTTCTTCGAGAGGTCGACGTCGTACGGGTTGACCTGCGTGAGGTCCTCGTACCAGGGGTCGGTGGGCGGCACCATCGATCCGATCAACGTGCCGTAGTCGCCCCAGATCGACTCGAGCAGCTTCTTCGTGTCGATCGCGGAGTAGATGGCCTTGCGCACGAGGGTGTTGTCGAAGGGAGCGACGCGGTCGTTGAAGGCGAGCAGCTCCTTCGTCGTGGACGTGCCCTCGCTGACGACGTAGTCGTCGGAGTCGAACTGCGTGAGCGAATCGGGGCTCTGCACGCTGGTGATGACGTCGATCTCGCCGGTGACGAGGGCGTTGTTCTCGGCCGTCGCGTCGGTGAAGTACGTGTAGACGACCTCCGCGTTCTTGGCCGGGTCGCCCCAGTAGTCGTCCCAGCGCTCGAGGGTGAGGGTCGAGCCCTTCTTCCACTCGTCGAGCGTGTAGGGGCCGGTGCCGTCTTCGGTGGTCGTGATGTCGCCGGCCTCGTCGTTCACGATCCAGACGTAGCTGAGGTTGTACAGGAACGAGATCGATCGCTGCGAGAGCGTGAACACGACCGTCTTGTCATCGGGGGTCGCGATGTCGGAGATCGTCTTGAAGCTCGACTTGCGGGCGGAGACCGAGTCCTCGGCGGTGACGGCCTCGATGCTCGACTTCACGTCGGCGGAGGTGAGCGGGTCGCCGGAGTGGAAGGTCACGTCGTCGCGCAGGGTGATCGTGTACGTCAGGCCGTCGTCGGACACCTGGGCATCTTCGGCGAGGAGCGGCTCGACCTCGCCGTCGTCGGTCAGCCGGTACAGGCCTTCGTAGACGTTTCCGGTCAGCGCTTCGGTCACACCCTGGCCGCCGCCCTGGGTGTTGCTGAGGTTGGTGGGCTCGTACAGCGAAC
This sequence comes from Microbacterium sp. Beta, assembly GCF_005502545.1. NCBI lineage: Bacteria > Bacillati > Actinomycetota > Actinomycetes > Micrococcales > Microbacteriaceae > Microbacterium > Microbacterium sp. Beta. The sequence continues at coordinate 44,248 of NZ_SCOG01000005.1, read as the reverse complement.
CGATGAAGATCGTGGCGTCTTCGCTCGCGGTGCCGTCGTCGTTCGCGCCGGACGCGCAGCCGGCCACGAGGGCGAGCGTGGCGACGGCGCCGAGCGCGCCGAGGATGCGGGTTCTTCTCATGAGTACTCCAGGGTGAGCGGGTGCGGCGTCACGCCGCGTAGATGTCGAAGCCGTCGCGGAAAACGACGTTCTTCTCGCCTGCTCGGATAGGCAGGGGGAAGCGGTTGGATGCCGGCGGGAGCGGGCAGTTGTACTGGGCGCTGAAGCCGCAGGGAGGCACGAAAGCGCGGTTGAAGTCGAGGACGACGGAGCCTTCGTCGTCACGCAGCTCGACGAACAGGAAGCGCCCGGATCCGTAGGTCTCCGATCCGTTCGTCTGGTCGCCGAACACGAGCAGCAGCGTGCCGCCGTCGTCGAAGGCGGCGAGGGTGTACTCGTGGCCGTCGAGCTCGAGGCGGATGTCGCCGGGGACGACCAGGTCGCGCGTGCCGCCGTTGTCGCGGATGTGCTCGAACGACACCCTGCGGTCGCCGGAGACCGGGGTGAAGTGTCCTTCGAGCACCCATGCCGGGTCGTACTCGTAGGTGTCGATGCGGTCGAAGGCGCGGATGGCGGGGGAGTCGGCGTCCCAGACGCGCAGTCCGTGCTCGGCCGCGCCGGTCTCGATGTTCGTGCGCTCGATCGGCGTCACGGTGACCGTGTCGGCCGCGGCGCGCTGTTCGGCGTCGAGGTCGGGGCGCTCCCCGGTCCAACGGGTCTCGACCAGGGCGAGGTTGCCGGTCGCGGACGTGACGGCGGTGCGGCGCGCGGCCTGCCAGTGGGTGTGATCTTCGCGTTCAGACATCACTTTCAATTCTCTTGCATGCAGAACGCGGTGGGGTCGGGCGCGTCACTCGGGGTAACGCGCGTTGAACGGGAGAGATCCCACTTCGCGTACGGAGATCTGCCGTACACTTGGGTTCCATGACCGTATCTGCATCTCCGCTCAAGAGCGCCCGGCTGGAATTCCGCGTCACGGCGGATCAGAAAGCGGCGATCGAGGAAGCGGCCGCGATCGAGGGTCGCACGGTGACGGACTTCTCCGCGTCTGCGCTCGTGGAGCGCGCGCAGGAGGTCATCGAGCGCGAACGCCGATCGCAGGTCGACGCTGTACGGTTCGAGGCCTTCATCGAAGTCATGGAGCGTCCTGCGCGTTCCATCGATGGTCTGCGCGAACTGTTGCGACGCGAAACCGTCTTCGTTGACTGACTTCCTGACTCCGCGACCGCTCGCTGCCGGTGACCGGCTGTCGGAATTCCGTTGCGGCGAGGAGAGCCTCGATATCTGGCTGCGGGGCCGGGCGCGCTCGAACGAGAAGCGCGGGGCATCGCGCACAATGGTCTCCGCCACGCGGGAAGGGAGAGTGGCTGGCTACTACTGCCTGTCTTCCAGTGCCATCGACCGCGCAGACGGACCGCCGCCACTCGCCGCAGGTATGCCCGCGTCGATCCCCATCGTGCTGCTCGGGCGTCTGGCGGTAGACCTCGAGTATGCGGGCCGCGGGCTCGGCTCCTCGCTTCTGCAACACGCGACCATGCGGGCGCTCGAGGCCGCGGAGGCGATCGGCGTCCGGGCGATCCTCGTGCACGCGATCAACGACGAGATCGTGCCGTTCTACGAGAGATTCGGCTTCACGACATTCCCGGAGGCCCGGCGCACGCTCTTCCTCCTTGTCAAGGACGCGCGCGCGACCCTCGCCATCTGAGGCGAGTGGAGAGACCTCACCCGTTGAGGCGCTCGGTGAGATGCACCGTCACCTCGTCGCCGTCGCTCTTGCCGATGCGCTTGCGGATCGCGGCCGCGATCGGGAGCTTGTGCGTCCCGTCGCCGAGCGCCATGAAAGCTCCCCGGAAAGGCTCGCCGTCGACGGTACCGGCGACCTTCACGAGTCCGCGCGTGCCGAAGATCGTCGCGGAGTCGCCGAGTTGCACGCAGGTCCAGGTGTCGCCTTCGCGCACCTTTCCGAGGGTGGCGGTGAACGTGATGTCGAGTGGCGTGGGCATGGCGGTCTCCTTCTGGATCAGAGGAACGATCCGACGATCGCCCCGATGATGACGAGTTTGAGGGTCCAATCGAGCAGGTGGATGCCCGCCGCGGAGGGTGCGGTGCCCTCGTGTACGACACCGCCCATGAGCAGGGTGAGGGGGAGCGCGCTCAAAGCCAGCCCGAGGAGGGCCCCGGTGCCGATGCCGTGCCACCCGGCCGCGAGCATCAGACCGGCCACGAGGCACGAGGCGATGAGGCTGCGAAGCACGACGGCGTCCATGGACGAGGTGGCGAGGCGAGCGCGCATCTCGAAGGCGTCGCTGTACCGGGAGCACGACTCGAAGTCCGCTCTGTACGCGGCTGTCGTACGACACTGGGCGCTCGCGGGGCGAGACGCCATGCGACCCGCTCTCGAAGCGCTGAAGGCGAACCCCGACATCCGGGCGGGGCTCGTGACGCTCGGTGAGACCATGCGCGCCGGAATGCTGAGCGCTCCGGTCATGGCGATGCGTCGCCTCGTGGTCGCTGAGGCCCCCGCTCATCCCGAGGTCGCGCGAGATTACCTGGCGCAGAGCTGGGACACCAACATCCGCAATCTCGCTGAGGCGATGACCGGACTCTCCGATACGCACGGACTGGTCGTCGACGATGCGGAAGCCCTCGCGAGCGAGTTCACCTGGCTGGTCGTCGGTGCGCCGCTGAACGCCGGGCTTCTCGGTGGGGAGGGCGCTGCGCAGCCGGTGACCAGGGCCGTCGACCTGGTCTTGACCGCCTACGATCGTCGCTAGCTCGAAGCCAGGTACGTCGAGTCTCAGTCGCAACATATTGCAACCTCTGCCGGTATACCATTTGGGCATACGCCCAGCAGCGTCAGTCCCCAGCTGACCGTGGGCGGGGCGGCTCAGCCGTCATGCGGAGGGAGAGCGGATCTCTTTTCGATCCCGAGGGGGGATGGGGTGGGAGCTCGGTCCCCAGCCGGCACCCACCCCCACACTCGGGCTCTCCGCCACCGCCGCTCCGGCGCCATCAGCTCAGTTCAGTCTGCTCAGGATCCAGAACCCGACGATCGCGAACAGGACGATGACGGGTATCCACGTCCCTCCCCGCTTCAGGCGACGACCCTGCGGTGCGACGCCCGGTGGTGGGATGAGCATGCCCGCGGGTGGGGCGAACGGGAGGGCGGGCGTCGACGGCAGCGCCGTGGCCGCTGTCTCGGCCGCGAGGCGTTCGTCGCGCCACCGCGCCCACTGATCGAACTTCGTCAGCAGTGCTCCGACGGTGCCGAACAACCAGGCCCAGGTGGCGGGGTCGAGGGTCGCGACCTTGCGCTGCGTGTACAGGAACAGCCAGTCGTCGACGATCTCCACGTCGAGCTCTGCGGCGTTGTCGATGAACCGCGCCATGATGTCGGGCGTGAACAGGTACAGCGCATCGCGTTCGTATCCGCGGGGGCAGTAGAGCGTGAAGTGCTCGTCGAAGTCGCCTTCGAGCGACAGCCGTTGGCTCTTCTGGAACGACGCCGGCAGATTCGATCCGAATCCGTTGTTGCCCTTGGCGTCGAGCACGATGTTGGGCAGCGGCACATCGAGCTTCACGGCCACGTACCCCCAGCGATAGGTCGTGGAGTTCTTCCCCGACTGCACCGTGTACTGGTAGTTGCCGAACTCGACGAATCGCGGCCTGGCGCCCCTGATCAGATCAGTCGCCTGCCGTGCGCGCCCCAGGTGGAAGATCATGCCGGGCAGGGGCGGGTCGGCGACCTTCGGCTCATAGGTCATGCCGTTCGCCTCGGCGAAGCCGTGCAGCCGGTACCGCCGCATCCGCGCGTTGCGGACGCTCATCCAGATCATCACCCCGACCGCGGCCAGGAGCAGCGCGATCAGCACGAGGGGGATCGCCGCGGCGGCGGGAGACTCGCCGAACGACGCCAGGCTCAGCACCACGCCGACGAGGGTCGGGATCAGGACGACCGCGGCGGTCGCGATGGCGACGATCCCGATGATCGTGGAGGCCGAAGGTCCCCCGGTGGGTCGGGAACGGAGCTCGGCCGCGAAGGCACGCACCTTCGCGGGCTCGACGGGGTCGGTGAGGGGGCGGGCGTCGAAGCTCATCGGCGGGCGCTCAGCTGTTCACCGTGTCGGCGCCCCAGGTGAGGTCGGCGCCTTCCGGGATGGGGAGGGCTTCCAGCCGCTCGTCTGCGCAGAGCGCCTCGACCAGTGCGGGGGAGCCGGCCACGATCGTGGAGTCGAAGTCGACCTCGCTGACCATGACCCAGGAGCGGTCCTCCGGCCACAGCAGGCTCGGGCTCTGCGCCGAGGGCGGGAACCCGTGCTCCTCGGCAGGGCGATCACGCCACGGCGCCTGCAGCACCCACTCCGGATCGGCGAAAGCGCGAGGGGGTGCGGAGAACAGCACGTGGTCGCGGCCGGGCAGTGCGAGCCTCGGGCCTTCGGAGATCTCCCTCGACAGGATGCCCTCCTGCCAGGTGGGCCTGCGGAAGACGTTGTTGAACGGGTCGCGCGCGCTGCGGTCGAGCATCGCCTGATGGTTCGGGTCGTCCGAGAACGCCAGGAAGGATCGTGAGGGGGTGATCCCGAAGAAACCGAGCAGTCCCCCTCGTCCCTCCCACAGCGCGGCGAACCCGGAGTCGGGGGTCTGCGTATGGTCCACGAGGTGCGCGGCGATGGCTGCCAGGTGCGCGGGGTCCAGCTCGCCCTCCATCGGGGCGGAGAAATCGCGACCGTCGGGGGCCATCCTCGTGCGCCAGTCGCTCTCGGGCGGGGTGCGCACCAGTCGCTGCCACTGTGCGAGCGGGTGCAGAGCCGTGCCGAACGCCGCTGCCGTCTCTGCCCACGAGACCTGCTCGTCGACGAACTCGGCCATGAGCGCGTGCTGCTCCGACTCGGGCAGGCGCACCAGTTCTTCGGCCGTCGGGAGCGGTCGTCCGGGCAGCGATCTGACGATGGCGGGATGGAAGATGCGCGCGTACGCCGGATACCCGCGAGGCACGACGCCGTGCATGGTCTCGTAACCCGCGTCGAGCCGCTCACGCAGCCATGCCCCCGCCGAGGGATCGGTTATCCACTCCATGCCACCACGCTACCCGGCGTACTGCTGCCCACTACGGTAGGAGTCGCGTCACGCGGGGTGACCGCCGTGGGGGAGGGTTCGCATGCTGAATCAGGCTGAAGCTGTGTCCGGTGAACGGGTGTTCCGCCGGAACCCGCTGCGCTCAGCCGTCGGGGCGATCCTGCTCTCCGCTGCACTGTCGGCGGCGACACTCTTCGTGCTGCCGAAGTTCCTGCCGGGCACCATGAACATCTCCACCCGTGGCGTGGTGGTGCTCGTCGTCGCGATCGCCCTCACCGTGGCGGTGTTCGCAGGCTTCTTCTGGTTCCGCAACATCCGGATCGTGGTGCGTCCCGATGCGGTCGAGATCGGGAAAGCCGGCAGCCGTGAGACGTTCGCGCGCGCGTCGACGCAGTTCCGCTCCAAGATCACCGAGCATCGGACCAACGGACTCCCGAGCGGCACGACGCGCGCCCTGATCGTGCAGACGGGCGGCCGTGAGATCACGATCGAGTTGCCGGGGTACTCGCGGACGATGTTCAACGAGCTCATGGCGACACTGAATCCGATCGCGTTGCCCGTCTTCGACGATCCGGTCGCTGCGGCGCGGGCGGTGTCGCAGCTGCCGACGCAGTTCACCGTCGACGGCACCGGTGAGCGGCGTCTCGCCGCTCGGATCACGATCGCCGCGGTCGTCTTCCTCGTGATCGCGGTCGGTGTGGGCCTGCTCGCCGCCGTTCCCGGATTCCTCGACGGCGAGCTCTCCGCCCTCATCCTGCTCGCGCCGTTCGCCGCGCTCGCCGCCGTCGGGTTCGGCATCGCAGCGCTGCAGCGCCGACGCGTGGTGCGTTCGATCCCCACGCAGGTCGCGGTCGGTGTCCAGGGCATCCGGATCGACGACGTCGACACCTCGTACGCCCAACTCGATCGCATCTGGCTCACTCCGCCCGCTTACCCGGTCAGAAGGCTCCGACTGCAGCGAACGGGCGGCACCAGCACCCACCTACTGGCGTCCTCTCGCGTGGAGATCGTGCCGGAGTACGACGACCTGCTGTTCGTGGTGCGTGCCAGGACCGCCCACGTGCCCGGTCTGCTCTCCTTGGACCTCGAATGACGACCGGATCGACCGTGCCGCCGGTGGGACACGACCCCGAGTACCCGATCGTCACGGAGCGCTTGCTCCTCCGCCCGATCGCACCCTCGGATGCGATCGCGATGCACGCGTACAAGTCGGATCCGGACGCCGTGCGCTACGTGCCCTACCCACCGCTGCAGCTCGCCGACGTCGAGGAGCGCATCGCCACCACCTGGGCGAACACACGATTCGCGGCCGAGGGCGATGCCGTGTGTCTCGCGGTCGAGGACCGTGAGACGGGATCGCTCATCGGAGACGTGGTGCTGTTCTGGCGCAGCGAGACCGACCGATCCGGCGAGGTCGGGTACATCTTCGACCCGCGCGCCGCCGGGCGAGGCTACGCGACCGAAGCGGTCCACGCCCTGCTCGCCCTCGGCTTCGACGGGCTCGGCCTGCATCGCATCGTCGCACGGATGGACGAGCGCAACATCTCGTCCGCCCGCGTGGCCGAAAGGCTCGGATTCCGCCACGAGGCACGGCTGGTGGAGAGCGAGTGGTTCAAGGGCGAATGGACCACACTGCTCATCTACGCGCTGCTCGAGCACGAGTGGCGCGAGCGCTCCGCGGCGGCAGACGCCTGACGGCATCCTCCATAATCGAGGATGTGACTGCGACTGCAACCCTTCCCTCCCTCGACGGCCGCCGATTCCGGATGGTGTCGTCCACGACCTCGGCGGTCGACCCGGAATCCCCGAGCATCTTCGAGTACTTCGAACGCGACGGCGCGATCTGGGGCGGGTACGAGGGCGACACGGTCACCTTCGGCAAGTTCGTCGGCACCCGCACGGGCGACACGATCTGGGTGTCGTTCGTCCATGTGCTCAAGAGCGACGGCACGGTCGTGACCGGCGACGGCGAGAGCGAACTGGAGCTGACCGACGACGGAGGCATCCGTCTCGTCGAGCACTACGAGATGCACGGTCTGCCGCAGCTGAGCGTGTGCGAGGAGATCTCGGCCTGACGCGGGTCAGCGCGGCGGAAGCGTGTCGCGCCCCGGCGAGGCGGGCGTCCACCGCGTCATGCCCAGTGGCGCGGTGACGCTGCTCCGTTCCGGAAGGTCGCCCGGCAGCAGGTAGGGGCGACGGATCACCTCGTCGAGCACGACGACGCTGACCACCGTACGCACCTCGGGCAGCTGGGCGATCACCCCGGTGGAGAACTCGTGCACGCCGCTGACATCGACGGCCCGGATGAGGAGCATCGCATCGTGCTCGCCCGTCGTGATGGCGCACCATTCGACGTCCGGCATCTCCGTCACGCGTTCGCGGAACGACGCCCACGCCTGCGGCATCACCGTGACGAACACGAGCGCCCCGATCGACAGCCCGGCCCTCGCCTGATCCACGCGGGCACTGAAGCCGGTGATCACCCCCTCGTGCACGAGCGACTCGACGCGGGTGTAGGCGTTCGCGCGAGAGATGCCGACCTTGTCGGCGAGGGCGGCGATCGAGACACGACCGTTATCACGGAGCACTTCGAGGATTCTGTACGCCGTCTCGTCCAAGGGTGCGGCACTTCGTCCAGAATGCTTCGACTCTTCCGCATTCTTGCTGGACATATTGTTACCCACAATCGAGGTTCTGGACAGAGCGTGCCGAGGTGACCCGCTCTTGCTGGACACATCGTCGCATATGATGCGAATCTGATCCACGGTCGTCCACATCGGTGGCGGCTCACCCGAATGTACTCCTCGCCCTTGGAGGCCCTCATGTCGTCACGCCGTATCACCCCGGTCATCGCGCTCGGAGCCGTCGCGCTCCTCGCGCTCGCAGGTTGCTCGGGAGGGAACTCGGCGAACAACGGCGGGTCTTCCGGGAGCTCCGACTCCCTCGTCATCGACACCGCGTTCTCGATCGAGACCACCGACCCGGGTCACACCTACGACCCGACCGGCAACATGATCGCCAAGGCGCTCTACGAGACCCTCGTCGACTTCGAGGGCTCCGACGTCTCCACCCCGGTTCCGGGCCTCGCGTCGTGGGAGCAGAACGACGAGGCGACCGAGTTCACCTTCACCCTCGAGGGTGACCGCGTCTTCTCCGACGGCTCGCCCATCGAGGCGAAGGACGTCGTGTTCTCGCTGCAGCGCATCCAGGGCATGGAAGACGCCAAGCCCAACTTCCTCCTCGGCGGCCTGACCATCACCGAGGTCGACGACAAGACGATCCAGTTCACGTCTGAGACCCCGCTGCTGCAGCTGCCCGCGATCCTCGCGAACCCGGCACTCGGCATCGTCAACTCCGATGTCGTGATCGAGAACGGCGGCGCGACCGACGGCACCGACTCGGCGCAGAAGTTCCTCGACGGCGCATCCGCCGGCTCCGGACCGTTCGTGCTCGACACCCTCGACCTCAGCTCGCAGGTCGTGCTCACCAAGAACGACGAGTACAACGGCGACGAGGCGACGGACTACAAGCGCGTCGTCGTGCGCAACGTCTCCGAGAGCGCGACGCAGCTCGCCAACCTCAAGGGCGGCGACTCGATGGTTGCGATGGACCTGAACGGCGACCAGGTCGCCGGTCTCGGCGACGACATCACCGTCGACTCCGTTCCTTCCGGTCAGACCATCTTCCTGCTGCTGAATCAGGGTGCCGCCGGCGGCGACCTGGCGAACGTCAAGATCGCCGAGGCGATCCGCTACGCACTCGACTACGACGCACTGCTGGAGCTGGCCGGTGCCGGCTCCGTCCAGGCGACCGGCGTCATCCCTCCCGGGTTCGAGGGCGCGCTCGACAGCGGTGTGAAGCAGGACCTCACCAAGGCCAAGGCCGCACTCGCCGAGGCCGGATACACGGGGCAGACGCTCAAGCTGCAGTTCCCGAACGACTACCCGGTCGGCGGCGTGGAGTTCACCCCCCTCGCCGAGCGCGTGCAGGCCCAGCTCGAAGACGCCGGCATCACGGTCGACCTCGCCCCCGCGCCGTTCGCGACCGAGCTCGACGCCTACGTCAACGGCACCGAGGGCTTCGGCCTGTGGTTCTGGGGCCCGGACTACGCCGACTCGGCGAACTTCCTGCCCTTCGCTCCGGGTCTGAAGGTCGGCCTCCGTGCCGGCTGGGCCGCCGAGGCCAACCCGGAGATCGCGGGCATCGCCGCCGGTGCTGCCGCAGCGACCGACTCCGAGCAGCGCACGTCCGCGTTCACCGCGTTCGCCGAGGCGATGCAGGCCGAGGGTCCCTTCGTCCCGCTCATCGTCCCCGGTCGCAACATCTCGTCTGCCGACAGCGTGAAGGGCGCCGTGTACAACTCCGTGTGGGAGATGGACATCGCCGAGATCACGCCCGCCGGCTGATCGGACGACTCATGACGACAGTGGCCGTGCAGAGGCAGGCGCAGCGGCGCCGCTCGCCTCTCGTCGGGTACCTGCTGCGGCGGGCCGGCACCTCCCTGCTCCTGCTGGTGGGCGTGACGATCGTCACCTTCGCGCTCACCAACCTGGTGCCGGGAGACCCGGTCTCGGCAGCGCTCGGTGAGGGCGCGTCGCAGAACCCCGCGACGCGCGAGGCGTTCATCAAGGCGAACGGACTCGACCAGCCACTGTTCGTGCAGTACTTCATCTATATGGGGAACCTCCTGCGCGGAGACCTCGGCACGTCGCTGGTGACCGGACGCCCGGTCACCAGCGACCTCGCCACCGCCGTTCCCGCGACGATCGAGATCGCGATCGGGGCGATCATCGTCAGCCTCGCGGTCAGCATCGTGCTCGGCACGCTTGCGGCCTACCGCCGCGGACTCGTCACCGACCAGGTCATCCGCGTGGTCACCCTGGTCGGCCTGAGCGTGCCGACCTTCTGGCTGGCGCTCGTCAGCTTCTATGTCTTCTTCCTCGAGCTGCGCATCGCGCCGGGCTCCGGCCGTATCTCGCCCTCGATCACGCCGCCGCCGCGGGTGACCGGGCTCTACACGGTCGACTACCTCGTGAACGGCGACGCGGTCGGGTTCTTCGACGCGCTCGCTCACCTGGCTCTTCCGGTCATGGTGCTCTCACTCGTGACCATCGGACTGCTGACCCGCTTCATCCGCACCTCGGTGCTCGAGGTGCTCGGCAGCGACTACGTGCGAGCCGCCCGCGCCAAGGGGCTCCCGGCCATGCGCGTCATCCTCGACTACGTGCTGCGCGGAGCCTCGCTACCGATCCTCACGGTGGTGGGCGTCGCGTTCGGTGCCCTGCTCTCCGGCACGGTGCTCGTCGAGTCGGTGTTCGCGTGGCCGGGTCTGGGAACCTACGCCTACAACTCCGCCGCGAACCTCGACCTGCCCGGCATCATGGGCGTCGGTCTCGTAGTCGGCGTCATCTACCTCCTCATCAACTTCATCGTCGACCTGCTCTACGGCGTGCTCGACCCGAGAGTGAGGATCGCATGAGCCGCATCGCCGCAGCGACCCCTGCCGGACGCTTCCGTTTCCGCTGGCCGCGTGCCTGGCGCACCCCGCTCGGCATCATCGGCACCGTGATCGCCGGTGCGTGGATCATCGTCGCCTTCACCGCGCAGTGGTGGGTGCCGTACCCGCCGAACGCGCAGGTGCTCCCTCGACTGCAGGCGCCGGGCATCGACACGCTTCTCGGCACCGACGGCAACGGCCGCGACATCTTCTCGCGTCTGATGACCGGCGCCACCGTGAGCCTTCCGCTCGCGCTCATGCTCGTGATCGCCGCCATGATCATCGGCACGCTCATCGGCGCGCTCGCCGGATACTTCGGCGGCTGGGTCGACGAGACCCTCATGCGCATCACCGATCTGTTCATGGCGTTCCCGACCGTGATCCTCGCGATGGTGGTGGCCGCCTCCCTCGGGCCATCGCTGTTCAACGCCGTGATCGCGGCGATCGTGGTGTCGTGGCCGCAGTACTCCCGCGTCACCCGCAGCATCGTGCTGGGCCTGCGCGGGCAGAACTACGTGATCGCCGGTCGCCTGCTCGGCCACTCGCCGGCTCGCACGCTGTTCGTCGACATCCTCCCGAACATCGCCGGTCCGGTTCTGGTGCTCGCGACGCTCGACATCGGTGCGGCGATCCTGCTCCTCTCGGGACTCTCCTTCCTGGGCCTCGGCGCCCAGCCGCCGACTGCGGAATGGGGCTCGATGATCTCCGGTGCGATGCAGAACTTCGACGCCTGGTGGCTGGGCGTCTTCCCGGGCCTCGCGATCCTCACGGTCGTGCTGGCGTTCAACTTCCTCGGAGATGCGATGCGCGATGTGCTCGACCCGACGGCCGAGATCACGCATGAGAAGGCCGCGGAGCACAAGGCGTCAGCGACGGGGGTGGCGGCATGACCTCGGCGCAGGGAAACTCGTCCCTCAGCATCCGTGATCTGACCATCGACATCGGACGCCCGCTCGTGAAGGGCGTCTCGCTCGAGCTCGAGGCCGGCCGTATCCACGGTCTCGCCGGCGAGTCGGGGTCGGGCAAGACGCTCACCTCGCTCGCCGTGCTCGGGCTGCTGCCGCGTCAGGCGCGCGTCGGGGGATCGATCCTGCTCGCGGGGGAGGAGCTGGTGGGCCTGAAGCGCCGCTCCCTCAACACGGTGCGTGGCAAGCGGATCGCCATGGTGTTTCAGGACCCGTCGGCGTCGCTGCACCCGCAGCTGCCCGTCGGTCGTCAACTCACCGACCACATGCGCGTGCATCTCGGGCTCAAGGGTGCGGCGGCGCGGGCACGCGCCGTCGAACTGCTCGAGACCGTGCAGGTGCCCAATCCGACGGAGGCGCTGAAACGGTATCCGCACCAGTTCTCCGGCGGCCAGCGTCAGCGCATCGCGATCGCCTGCGCCCTCGCCTGTGACCCCGAGGTGCTGCTGGCGGATGAGCCCACCACCGCGCTCGACGTGACCGTGCAGGCGGGGATCCTCCAGCTGCTGCGAGACCTCGCCGTGGAGCGGAACCTGGCAGTGCTCCTCGTGACGCACGACCTCGGCGTGATGAGCGCGATCGCCGACACGGTGGCCGTGATGAAGGACGGCCGGATCGTGGAGCTCGCCGATCGCGAGACCCTGTTCCGCGATCCGCAGCACGAGTACACGCGCATGCTGCTCGCGGCCCTCCCGGGTTCGCGCATCGATGAGGCACCGGAAGGGCAGGCCGCAGATGAGTGAGGTCGCTGTCCTCGACGCGCAGGACGTGGTCGTGCGCTACCCGGGCAACCCGCCGGTGATCGCCGTGAACGGTGTGTCGATCAGTGTCGCAGCGGGCGAGACCGTCGCTCTGGTCGGTGAGTCCGGCAGCGGCAAGTCCAGCCTCGCCCGAGCCGTGGTCGGCATCGAGAAGATCGCCGCGGGGACCGTGCTCTTCCGGGATGCTCCGGTCGCCCCGCTCGGCATCCGGCGGCGGGGGCTCGCGCTCACCGGCATCCAGATGGTGTTCCAGGACCCGGCGACCTCGCTGAACCCCCGGCGCCGGGTCGGTGACCAGATCGCCGACGGGATCGCCACCGCCAAGGCGCGGGGTGCCGAAGGGTCCACGGTCGAGGAGTGGCTCGAGCGCGTCGGCCTGCCGACGAATGTGAGCACCCGCTTCCCGCACCAGTTCTCGGGCGGGCAGAAGCAGCGCATCGCGATCGCGAGGGCGCTGGCGGCTCGGCCTTCGCTGCTCGTGGCCGATGAGCCGATCTCGGCGCTCGACGCCTCGACCCAGACGAGTGTCGCCGGCCTGATGCGCGACCTGGTGGCCGAGTCCGGCGCGGGCATGCTGTTCATCTCGCACGACCTCGCCGTGGTGCGCCGCATCGCCGACCGCACGTTCGTGATGTTCGGCGGTCGCGTGCTCGAGTCGGGTCCGACGGATCAGCTCTGGGCCGCGCCGAGGCATCCTTATACGCAGGCGCTCCTGGCGGCGATCCCCGAGCCCGACGGCGCCGGGCGCATCCCTGCCGCCCCCACGGTCGACGACCGCACCGTGTGGGCGGAGGTTCCCCCGGTCGCGTACTGACCCGCGGTGCCTCCTGCGAAAACGGAGACGACCCCTCCCTTGGGCGGAGTGTCGAGGTGCGACACTCCGCGCTGTGAAGGGATCGTCTCCGTTTTCGCCTTCGGCCCTGCGGATGCAGCTCCTGCGGATGCAGAGCGCGCGGATGTCAGAGTGGTGCGACGATGTCCTGCTTCACGTCCCACTCGGTGACTTCCTGGATGCTCTCGATCTTCTGGCCCTCGACCTCGGTGGAGGCGTTGGCGGCGAGCACCGCGTAATCGCTCGTGACCTCGAAGACCATCGCGACGCTGGTGCCCTGCGCCTCCGAGGTGCCGGTGAGGAGGAACACGTCCTGGCCCAGACGCGTGCCTTTACCGGTGACGGTGTACTCGCCGGACAGCGTGTCGGCCACGCCCATCGGGTCGGACGCGTCGACGGCCTTCGCGGCCGTGCTGAGCGTGCTGATCTCCTGGTCGGTCGAGTTCTCGTCGGCGACCTGCCACTCGCCCGTCGCGGACTTGACCCACGCGTCATCGCCGATCACGATGACCGACCCGAACGTGGTGGTGGTCTCGACCGCGTCGTCGGCCGGGTTGTAGCGCGTGGTCGACTCCATGCCCAGGGTCGTCATCTTCGCGGAGAACCCGGCGGTGTCGGTCATGGCGGCCGTGACGCACTCCGCGAGAGTGGCACCGTCGATGGTCGTGCCCTCCTTCAACTCGGGGCAGTCCGCCTGCGGTGCTTCCGCCTCCTGCGAGGCTCCGGCACTGGGCTTCTTCTCGGCGGTCGAGTCCGATCCGCTTCCGGTGCATCCGGTGAGCAGCACGGCGGCGGCGAGCACGACGCCGACCCCCCATTTGTTGACGCGCATCGCGTCCCCCCTCTGGTCGAACGCCCGATGACCGTCATCGGGCACTCTTTCCAGCATGCCAAACACCCCAGGAGTTCCCGTCACCACCGACCGCTGTGTCGGGGTCTTGTTCGCGCCCGCACCGCTCTTCCGCTAGACTGTCGAGGTTGTCTGCCTTGCGGCGTCCATTCGGGATTCCAGAGGCGGGCACGTGCACACACCCTCCTGCTCCCGGGAAATTCCCGAGAGCCGTTCTAGTCCGAAGGAGGTGGGTAAGTGACGCACCAGTACGAACTCATGGTCATTCTGACCCCCGAGATCGACGAGCGCCAGGTCGCACCTACGCTCGACAAGTTCCTGAAGGTCATCACCAACGATGGTGGCTCTATCGAGAACGTCGACATCTGGGGCAAGCGCCGTCTCGCCTACGAGATCCAGAAGAAGACCGAGGGCATCTACGCCGTCGTCAACTTCACCGCGACCAGTGCCGCCACGCAGGAGCTCGACCGTCAGCTGAAGCTGAACGAGCAGATCATGCGCACCAAGGTGCTCCGCGCTGAAGAGGCTCAGGCGATGATCGCTTCCGAGGCCAAGCGCTCCGAAGAGAAGGCTGCCCGCAAGGCCGCCAAGGCTGCGAAGGCCTAAGTCTCATGGCCGGCGAAACCGTCATCACCGTGGTGGGAAACCTCACGGCCGACCCCGAGCTGCGCTACACGCAGAACGGGCTGCCGGTGGCGAACTTCACCATCGCATCGACGCCTCGGAACTTCGACCGTGCCGCGAATGAGTGGAAGGACGGCGACGCGCTGTTCCTCCGTGCATCCGTCTGGCGCGAGTTCGCCGAGCATGTGGCAGGTTCGCTGACGAAGGGCATGCGCGTCATCGCGCAGGGCCGTCTGCGTCAGCGCTCCTACCAGGACCGCGAGGGCAACCAGCGCACCGCGATCGAGCTGGAGGTCGACGAGATCGGCCCCTCGCTCCGGTACGCGACCGCGCAGGTCACCCGTGCGGCCTCGACCGGCGGTGCCGGCGGCGGTGGCGGTGGACAGTCTCGCCCCGCGCAGCAGCAGGTGTCGGAGGAGCCGTGGTCCACGCCCGGCTCGTCGACCAGTGCCGATGCCTGGAGCACTCCGGGCAGCTTCGGCGACGACACCCCGTTCTGAAAACACTTCTCTGGCCCTGAGCTGGACCCCTGGGTCCCTGAGCTCGTCGAAGGGCCGCTCATCACTAAGGAAAAACTATGGCTGGAAAGTCGAGCGGCGACCGCCGCAAGCCGCGGAAGGGTGGCAAGCCCACCGCTCCCGCGAAGTCCATCCGGGTCGGTGTCATCGATTACAAGGATGTCGCCACCCTTCGCAAGTTCGTCTCGGAGCGCGGCAAGATCCGCGCCCGTCGTATCACCGGTGTCTCGGTGCAGGAGCAGCGTCTGATCGCCACGGCGATCAAGAACGCGCGCGAAATGGCGCTCCTGCCCTACGCTGGCGCCGGCCGGTAAGGGGTATCGAGATGGCAAAGCTGATTCTCACGAACGAGGTCGCCGGGCTCGGTAGCGCCGGTGACGTGGTCGAGGTCAAGAACGGGTACGCCCGTAACTTCCTCATCCCGCAGGGCTTCGCTACGGCGTGGACCCGCGGTGGCGAAAAGCAGGTCGCTTCGATCCAGGCCGCGCGTCAGGCACGCGCGATCCACGATCGTGACGACGCTGTCGCACTGAAGAACGCTCTCGAGGGCACCAAGGTGCGCCTCACGGTCAAGGCCGGCAAGGAGGGTCGTCTCTTCGGCTCCGTCAAGACCGACCACGTCGCGGATGCTGTCGCAGCCGCGGGCCTGGGTTCGATCGACAAGCGCAAGGTGCACATCCCGTCGCCGATCAAGGTGACCGGTGAGCACGAGGCGACCGTGCGTCTGCACGACGATGTCACCGCAGTCATCACGCTGCAGGTCATCGCCGCCAAGTAAGCACACGCGGCAAAGCCCCCTGTTCTTCGGGACGGGGGGCTTTCTGCGTCCTCGGATGAGGGAACGCCGCCTCAGAGGTCGCGGCCGTGCACGGGTCTGGCGTTCGCCGGGGGATCTCCGACCTCGTCGACGGTGTGGCCGGTGCAGGCCGCCGCTGTCACGCTCGCTCGTTCGACGCGCGAGACGGCGAACCACCGGATGGCATCGCGCAGTCGACACCAGCCGACCAGGTACCACCGCCCACCTGTGGAGGCGAACAACACGGGTTCGACGTCTCGGGTGGTCGCGACGCCGTCTCCCGAGGTGTAGCGGATGCGCACGACGCGCTGCTCCGACATCGCCTCCTCCAGCGCCGACCGGACCGCGCGCGACGGCGACGGGGGTGCGTCGACCCAGACGCGGTGGGCGAGCTCGTCCGCACCGGCGCGGGTGCGCGGGTCGAGGACGTCGATGATCTTGCTCACGGCGGCTGCGGCCAGATCGCCGTACGGGGCATCCGGGCTCGCCGACACGGCCGCCATCAGGGCCACGGCCTGCGCGGGGGAGAGCGTTACGGGTGGCAGGGACGCGCCCGCCGCCAGCCCGTAGCCCCCACCCGGGCCGGGGCGTGACCACAGCGGCGCGCCGCTGCGCCCGAGAGCGGCCAGGTCGCGCTTGACGGTGCGCACGGAGACCTCGAACTCGCGCGCCAGACGCTCGGCCGACACGCCCCGCGAACCGCTGCGGCGCAGCATCTCCGACAGGGCATGCAGTCGCTCCGCACGTTTCACGGGCGGACCATCACAGAATTCATGACATAGATAGTGACACACACCTGTCTGCCGTGCAGCGCAGGCTGGTGGCATGACACACACGAAGAGCAGCCCGACCATCCTTCTCATCGCCGGACATTGGCTGGGGGCTTGGGCGTGGGACGAGGTCCTCCCACACCTGGACGATGACGGCACTCGCGCGTCCGCGATGACGCTGCCCGGCCTCGACGCGGACGACCCCGACCGCGCCGCGAGGACTCTCGACGACCAGACGGAGGCGATACGCGAGGAGCTCGCCCGACTCGGGGCTTCGGCGGAACGGCGCGCAGTGATCGTCGCGCACAGCGGTGCGAATGCTCCGGTCAGCCTGATCCTCGATCGGCACCCTGAGCTGGTCGCACGCGTCGTCTGGGTCGATTCGGGACCGCTCGCATCCGGGAGTGTGTTCGCGCCCGACCTGCCGCACGACGTGGACGAGCTTCCCCTTCCGCCCTTCGACGTGCTCGGGCAGCAGGCGAGCCTGGAAGGCCTGAGCCCAGAGATGCTCGCCCGCTTCCGTGAACAGGCCGTCCCCGAGCCGGGCCCCGTGCTGCGCCAGTCCGTCGAGCTCGTGAACGACGACCGTCGTGCCGTACCCACCACCCTGGTGTGCTGCTCGATCCGGAGCGGGCAGGTGCGGGAGCTGGCGCAAGCGGGTCATCCGATGTTCGCGGAGGTCGCGCATCTGAAGGACGTCGACATGATCGACCTCCCCACGGGGCACTGGCCCATGTGGAGCCGGCCGGGCGACCTCGCCGAGCTGGTCCGGGCGGCGGCCGCCCGGACCAGCTGATCGAGTCGGAGCGCTACTCGCGCTCGCCTGCGACCTCGAAGATGTCGGTCGGGGTCTCCGCTGCCGCGGCACGCCGTTCCTCGCGCCGTGCGCGTCGCTCCGCGCGCTTCGCGATCCGGCGGTCCCGGCGGCGCTCCACCAGTGTGTAAAGGATCGGCACGAGCACGAGCGTGAGCAGCGTCGAGGACACGAGCCCGCCGATCACCACGATCGCGAGGGGCTTCGAGATGAACACGCCGCCACCGGTCAGCCCGAGTGACATCGGGATCAGGGCGAACACCGTGGCGGCCGCCGTCATCAGGATCGGACGGAGTCGCAGACGCGTGCCGTGCTCCACGGCGTCGTCGAGACTCGCGCCCGCCTCGCGGAGGCGGTTCACCAGGTCCATGAGCACGATCGCGTTCGTCACGACGATGCCGATCAGCATCAGCAGTCCGATCAGCGCGGGCAGGCCCATCGGAGTGCCAGTGAGGAGCAGCCCGAGGATCGCCCCGGTCGCCGCGAACGGGATCGAGATGAGCAGCACGAGCGGACCACGGAAGTTGCGGAACGTCGCCACCATCACCAGCAGCACGAGCACGATGGCGCCGAGCATTGCCAGACCGAGCTGGCTGAACGCCTCGTCCTGCTGCGCCGAGGCGCCGCCCTGTTCGAAGGTGACCCCTGCCGGCAGGTCGGTCTCGGCGATGGCCTTGTCGATGGCCAGTCCGGCGGCGGACAGTCCGCCCTTCTCCGGCGTCACCGTGAGCGTGACCTGGCGCTCACCATCGGCGCGTGTGATGGTCGGAGCAGTGAGCTCCTCCTCGACCGTGGCGATCGCGGCGAGCGGGATCGGGGTGCCGGTGACCTCGGCGGCCGCCTTCTGCTCGGCCTCGGCTGCCTCGGCCTCGGCCTGCTGGGCGGCGGCGTCGGAGCGGCTCTGACGCAGGGCCTTGATCTGCTCGTCGGCGGCCGTGATCCCGGACTGCGCGCCCTCGATCGCACTCTGGAGTGCGGCGAGCTGTTCTGCACGCTCCGTCTGGGCCTTGAGCATGGCCTCGTCGTCGGGGCTCAGTGGATCCGCCGGAACGATGGGTGCTGCCGACAGCTCGTCCAGTTGACGGTTGAGGGCACCGATCTGACCGGCCATCTCCGCTCGCTGCTTCGTGGCCGTGTTGATCTGCGAGTTGAGTTCGTTCTCCGCCTTGACCTTGGCCTCGTTCGCCTTCGCATCGGCCTTGGCCTGGAGGGCGTCCGCTGCCGCCTTCTGCGCTTCGGCGGTCTGCTGGGGCGTGACCGGAAGCATGATCTCACCGAGCTTGTCGGCCGTGCGTGCCGATCCCGGCGTGCGCACGACGATGTCCCGCTCCTGGCCCTCGTACATGAGGGTGCCGACCGTGGTTCCGGACAGCGCCTCCTGAACGGCCTTGGCGATCATGGAGCGGTCGAATCCGAGGCGCGTGGCCAGCGGCTCGTCGACCTTCACGCGCAGCACCGGCTGTTCACCGGAGAGCTCGCTCTTCACGGAGCGCACTCCGTCGGCGTCGGCCAGCTGCTTCTCGAGCAGGTCGCTCGCCGTCCGCAGCGCGGTGGGGTCGTTGCCCTGGATCTGGAGGTCGATGCCGTCGCTCGCCCCTGCGAGGGACGCGTCCTGCGCGGCGAGCTCGATTTCTCCGCTGTCGGGCAGCCCGTCGAGGGCCTTCTGCACCTGTGCTTCGACATCCGCGACCTCGGCGCCGTCCTCCACGCGGAGGTCGTACGTGATCGAGGTGGGTGTGCCGGGGGTCGGCACCGGGATCGACGTGGTGATGTCGGCGATGCCGTCGATCTTCCCGAGCGTCTTCTCCACCGGTTCCGCCGCGGCGACCAGATCGGCCGTGGCCTCCTTCGGCGGGGTCTGCACGACCTGGAGGCTCGCCTGGCCGGACGACCCCAGGAAGTCCGTCTGGATGAACGGGGTCATGCCGAGGGTCACGACCAGCAGCAGCGCGGAGGCCACGAGTGTGATCACCGGGTGCCGACGGGTCGCGTTGAGGGCCGGCATGAACGTGCGCTGCAGGCGGTCCGGAGCGGAGTGGATCTCGTCGAGCTCCGACGGGATGTCGCTCTCGCGGGCGGGTTCGGCGAAGGAGGAGGCCGTCCCGAGCGCTGCCGTCACCGCTGTCGTCGTCGCCGCGGCGGCAGTACTCCCGTCCTCGACCGACTCCGCCGACGAGGGCTGCGCCTCCTCGGGGGTCGACGTCCGGTGTCGGGGTGCCTTGTTCAAGAACCACGAGGCGAGCACGGGCACGATGGTGAGCGACACCACGAGCGACGCGAGCAGGGCGATCGAGACGGTCACAGCGAACGGGCGGAACAGCTGACCGGCGATACCCGAGACGAACGCGATCGGAAGGAACACCGCGACGGTGGTGAGCGTCGATGCGGTGATGGCGCCGGCGACCTGCCGCACGGATGCGACGATGCCGTCGATCGTGAGCGGACCATCGCCGCGTCGCCGCGAGATGTTCTCGATCACGACGATCGAGTCGTCGACCACGCGTCCGATCGCGATCGTGAGCGCGCCGAGGGTCAGGATGTTGAGAGTGTTGCCGCTCCACCACAGGCCCACGAGAGTGATGAGCAGCGACAGCGGGATCGAGACCGCCGCGATGATCGTCGAGCGCCATGAGCGCAGGAAGGCGAGGATCACGAGCACCGCGAAGAGCAGGCCGAGACCGCCTTCCACGGAGAGGTCGTGGATCGACTGCTCGATGTAGGGCGCCTGGTCGAAGATGGTGACGAACTCGGCGTCCAGGATCGGTGCGAGCCGGTCGAGCTCGGCGTTCACGCCGTGCGAGATGTCGACGACGTTGGCGCCCTGAGAGGGGATGACCTGGAGAGTGAGGGAGGGCTTGCCGTTGACGCGCGAGATGGTCTGCGCTGGAACCGTCTCGATCGAGACGTCGGCGAAGTCGGCCACCGCGACCGCGCCGTCGGGGGTGGGGACGGAGAGGGTCTGGATGTCCTCCAGGGTCGCCAGCCGGGATCCGACCGTGATCGAGAGCGGGCCCTCGGCCGAATCCGCCTGGCCGGCGGGGAGCGCCGCTCCGTGGGCCTCCAGGAGCGGTCCGAGTGTGGAGGGCTCGACCTTGAGGCGCGTGACGTCTGCGGAGCGGAGGTCGATCGTGATGCGCTGCGTCTCCTGACCGGCGAGCGTGACGTCGCGAACACCTGAGACGGTCTTCAGCGCCGGGACGACCGTCTGCTGCAGGGCGTCCCCGAAGGCCTCCTGGTCGCCGGTGGTCCCCGCGCTCAGCACCATCGCGGGCAGGTCTCCCGCGCCCCCCGAGGCCACATTGACCTCGGTGCCGGAGGGGAAGCCGGGCTTCAGGGACTCCGCCGCGCTGCGGATGGTGCGCAACGTCTCCTCGTCGTCTTCGCCGAAGGTCCACTCGACGAGGACCTGCGCGTCGCCGGTCGCCGTCGTCGAGGTGACGCTGGTCACGCCGGGTACGGCGCGGACCGCCTGCTCCAGCGGCTCGGTGATGGTGCTCGCCATCTCCTCGGGGGCAAGACCCTGCGACTGCGCCGAGATGAAAGCCATGGGCGCCTGCAGCGACGGCATCAGCTCCTGCTTGAGCGAGTTCATCGATATCAGCCCGAGGGCGACGATCGCGAGCGTCGCGAGCGAGAGGATGAGGCGGTTCTTGAGACTGCTGCGGGTGAGGAACGACATGGCGCGTTGGCGTGCTTTCGTGTGAGGCGCGACGGACGGACAGGCGGACGCGCGGCGGGTGCGGCCGGCGGGCAGCTGCCAGTCGTCGGGCCGTACCGGTTCCCGCCCGGTTCCTGCACAGATCGATGAGAGGCGACTGCGCAGCGGCGACACGGTCGATGCTTCGAGCCTGCCGGGTCGGCCGCACCGGGACATCCCCCCGAGGGCTGATACCGGTCATCCCGCGGGACGATGATCGGCCGGGAAGAGCACGGTTGCGGGAGCGTATGCGGTTCTGCATACACTCCCGCAACATCGGCTGCGCTTGGCTCGAAGGCATGAGTGCTCTCCTGGTGAACCCCACGTCTCGTCGCCGAACCGGCCTCCGCGCGTGACCGTGGTCTCGTCGCCACCGCGGGCGGCGTGGGGAGATGCCGCGAAGGGGCTGCTGATCGTCCTGGTGGTCTTCTGGCACGTCGTGCTGAAGACGTACCTGCAGGTCGATTGGCGCATCGGCATCCCGATCCCCGGTGTCTGGGGACTCGCCAGCGATCTCATCTGGCCGTTCCTGATGCCGTTGTTCCTGCTCGTCTCCGGCTACTTCGCCGCCGGTGCACTGGCGCGGCCATGGGCTGCCGTGTGGCGACCTCGGGTCGTGCGCTTCCTCTACCTCTATGTGGTGTGGACCCTCATCCACATGCTCGCGATGTGGGCGTTCCCCGACTTCCCCACGTTCGTTCCCCGCAGCGTGTCCGAGTTCGTCGAAGGGGTGACGATCAGCCCGCCGAACACCTGGTACCTCTACGCGCTCGCGCTGTACTTCCTCGTGGCCAAGGGGCTGCAGCGTCTTCCGCGCTGGACGCTCCTGGTCGCCGCATCGGCGCTGTCTGTCACAGTCGCCGCCGGCGTGGTCGACGTGGTGAGCAATCGAGGCTCGCTCCTCTACAACCTGCTGTTCTTCCTGGTCGGGGCCTATCTCGCGCCGCGGATCGGTCGTTTCACGGCACGGCCGCGGCGTCTCGCGGCAGGGGTGCTCCTGCTCGCCTACCTTGCCGCCTACGCCGTGATGCGAGTGACGGGCGCGGAGCAGGTGCCCGGCGTCTGGCCGATCGTGTCGTTCGTCGGAGTGACGATGGGTCTCGCCGTCGCGACCCTGCTCCCGGGGGTGCCGTTGCTGGGGAGAGGGCTGACATGGCTGGGGGCACGCACCCTGCCGGTCTACCTCCTCCACATGCCGCTCCTGGTGCTCGCGGATGCCGCACTGGTGGGTCCCCTGTCCGACGCAGGGAACGCCGCACAGCTCGTGGGCGCGCTGGTGCTCCCGCCGTTGCTGACGGGTGCACTCGTGGCGGCCTGCGTCTTCCTCGCGCGGCTCACGGAGCGCGATGGGCTGTCCTGGCTCTGGGGTCTTCCCCGGTTGCGGGCCGACCGGAGGAGTGGTGCCGCTCGCCCGCGCATCCCCTGGCGCAGTCCGGTGGCGGTGCTGGTGCTGGTCGCCATCGCCGTCGGGCTGAGCGCGGCGGCGGCGTTCCCGGCGCGCACGTCAGAGGCGCGCGCTTCGTCTGCGACGCGCTCGGGGGAGGTGAGCATCGGAGCGGTCGGGGACGTCCTCCTCTACGACGTGCAGCACGCCGTGCCGGATGATCGCGGCCGGGCATACTTCGACGATGTCCGTCCGTGGTTCACGGAGGACATCGTCACGGGGAACCTCGAACAGGCGATCAGTGCGGAGACCGGGTACGACAAGTGCGGCCGCAGCGCGAGCTGCCTGGCGTTCCGGAGCGATCCCGATGCCGCCGCCCACCTGCAGGGCTTCGACCTGCTCAACCAGGCCAACAACCACAGCCACGACTACGGGAGGACGGGTTTCGACGAGACGAGGACGCTCCTGCGTGCGGTGGGGATCTACGCCGTGGGGGAGCGCGACGAGATCGTCGTCACCCGCGTCGGGAGCACCTCGGTGGCGATGGTCGGATTCGCGCCCTACAGCGGCTTCAACCGCATCACCGACCTGCGGCACGTGCGGCAGCTGGTGCGCGCTGCTGCGGCGCAGGCCGACATCGTGGTCGTGCATGCGCACATGGGGGCGGAGGGCCCCGGAGCCGACGCGGTGACACCGGGCACCGAGTTCATGTACGGCGAGAACAGGGGAGACCCGATCGCGTTCGCGCACGCAGCGGTCGACGCGGGCGCCGATCTGGTGATCGGACATGGCCCGCATGTGCTCCGCGGGGCGGAGTTCTACCGCGGGCGTCTGATCGCCTACAGCCTGGGCAACTTCGGGGGCGGGGGAGTGTTCGGCGCCGAGGAGGAGACACGCTACGGCGCCTATCTCTCCGTCCGGCTGCGAGCGGACGGCAGCCTCGTGGCCGGGCGGGTGCGACCCGTGCGGTTCGAGTTCGACGGTGGCGCGCCGCATCCCGACTCGACCGGTCGGGTGACCGACCTGATGAACGAGCGGAGTCGGCGTGACTTCCCCGACACGGCGGCGCTCATCGACGAGGGCGGTGTGCTCCGGGTGCCATAGCGCGCGTCGGGGCTGGTCGAAGGTCGTCGAAGACTGGACGAAAGTCTCCCCGGTTCGGCGTAATGATCCGACCTCCCGTTCCATCTCTCAGGTGTGAGGGTTGCTCGGTCGAAAGGGGGCCGGGCATTGCGAGGGGTGAGGGAAATCGTGAGTGGTCGAAGCCCAGCGGATCGGCTTATGGATGAGTTGGAGGTCGAGTGCGGGGCGAGCGTGCAATGCGTCACGGATCGGGTCTCCGCCATGATGGGGATCGATATCGAAGTGCAGGTTCTCGGTGAGGCGGAATGGCAGGCGACGCCCAGGCACGTGTTGGTGGAGGGTGATCGCGCCAGGATCCCCGTCCGGGCTTCCGACCCGCGCTGGTATCGGTTGCATGTGGTCGTCCACGAACTCGCGCATCTGCTGAGCGGAGACTCCCGCTGCACCGCCCTTCCGATGTCGTTCGATCAGCTCCGGCGCCCCGCCCAGGCGCGAGTGCTCATGCATGCGGGTATCAGCGGCTTCGAGCCGGACGAACCGGGTGCAGGCGAGATCGCCGAGCAGCAGGCCGATGTCATCGCTCGTCGCCTGGGCGCCTTGCTCTGAACCATCGCGCGGGAGCGCATGAACCGCCCGGGCATCCGGGCGCGACGGATGCCCCGTGGGTGGGATTCCACGGGGCATCCGCCCTTCTGCGCCGGCGTCGAACGACGGTGTGAGCTGGGGGCTACGACTCCGTCGACGTATGGGGTGGACGCAGCGGCGCACCGGCGGTGCGGGTCTCCTCCCCCGAGGACGAGCGCACCGCCGGCGTCATCGCTACGCCGTCAGCCGGCGGCGTCGCAGCAGTCCAGCGCCTCCGAGGAGAAGCAGGATCGCGGCGAGGGCGATCAGTCCTTCAGTAGGCGCTCCACCCGTCATCGCGAGCCCGTGGGCCTGGCCGGTGGTCGCTGCGCCCGAGGCGAAAGCGGCTCCGGACGTGCCGGGGGTCGAGCTGGCGGGGTTCGTGCCCGGGATGGTGCCGGGGTCGGTGCCCGGGTTGGTGCCGGGATCCGTTCCGGGGTCCGTTCCGGGATCCGTGCCTGGGTCCGTTCCTGGGTCCGTACCGGGGTTGGTTCCCGTGCCGGGATCGGTCACCGTGGCCTCGCCGATCACGGAGATGGCGTTGCCGCCGAGCGTGATCGGCACGTTGACCGGCAGCGCCACCTGGGTGCCGCCGAGGATGCCGTCGGTTCCGGTGGTGGTGTTGCCTCCGGTGGCCGGGGCGGGAGTGGTGGTCCCGCCGGTTCCGGTGCGGGTGACGGTGGCGTCATCGAGGACGGAGATCGCGTTGCCGGTCACGCCGATCGGGGCGGTGACGGGTGCGGTGATCTGGGTGCCGCCGAGGACGCTGTCGGTTCCGGTGGTGGTGTTGCCTCCGGTCGCGGGAGCGGGGGATGCGGTCGCAGCCGCTCCGCTGCCCGCGGCCGAGGTGTCGCCGAGCAGGGAGATCGCGTTGCCCGACACCGTGACGGGTGCCGTGACGGGCGCGGTCGCCTGCGTGCCGCCGAGGATCGCGTCGTCGCCCGAGGTGCCCGCCGACGTGGCCGGAGCGGACGAGCCAGACGGACCGGCGGTGCCGGCGCCCGTCGAGCTCGTGTCGCCGAGCAGGGAGATCGCGTTGCCCGACACCGTGACGGGTGCCGTGACGGGCGCGATGACCTGTGTGCCACTGCCGACGCCGTCCTCACCGGACGTCGTCGATCCGGTCGGGGTGGAGGGCGCCGGTGCTGCGGCTCCCTGCCCGGTCGGAGCCGTGCTCTCGGTGTCGCCGAGAACCGACACGGCGTTGCCCGTCACGGTGATCGGCGCGTTGACCGCGAGCAGTGCCTGGGTGCCCGAGAGCACTCCGTCCAGGCCGTTCGTGGTCACGAGAGGCGCCCCGGCCGAAGGGTCGGTCTGGGGAGCCGAGCTCTGGGGAGTCCCGGCCGGGGCGCTGGTCGTCGACGTGTCGGTCACGCTCACGGCGTTGTTCGACACGGTCACGGGAAGATTGACGGTGACGGCGGCCTGAGTACCGGACGCCGTCCCCGACTCGCCGCTCGTCTCGGCAGGTGCCGGAGCGGGCGCAGGTGCCGGGGCGGGCGCCGGCGCGGGGGTTGGCGAGCTCGACACGACGGCGTCGCTCACCACGGAGATGGCGTTGTTCACGACGGAGACCGGGGCGGTGATCGCCGTCTCCGCCTGGGTTCCGGAGAGCAGTCCGTCGTCTCCGGTCGTCTCGGCCGCGTTCGCGACCGTCGCGCCGAAGAGCGTGATGCCCCCGGCGATGAGCGTGCCCCAGAGGGCCCGCTTCAAGGAAGTACGCATGATGGTTCTCCTGACTGGGTGGATCGTCTGATGGGTGCACGCGAGCGGAGTGCGCGTGCAGCACGGCATCTGTCGTTCCTCGGAAGGAACGACGTGACGATCCGTCAGTCAGGAGAGACGTCGGTGTCGGCGACCGGCGAGGAGGGTACCTCGTCGTCGGAAGCGCCGGAGGTCCGCTCGCCAGCACGGAGCGGAGAAGCGTTCGCGTCGCTGAGACGCGCGGGGGACGTGCCGCTTCCGCCGCCGGAACCGGCAGAGGAAGACGCGGGAACCGCGGTGCCGAGCGCGCCTCCGGGCGGAGACCCCGCGGGCACAGGAGTGGTGTGGTCGTGGGCAGCGGTGGTGCTCTCGCTCGCTGAGCGCAGGGTCGATGGAGGTGCCACGGGGGCGGACCCCGAGGTCGGTGTCCCCGATGGTGTCGCGGCGGCAGGCTGCGTCGCGAGGACGGCGGCCGCCACGACCGCGGGTTCGGCGATGACGCCGGAGACCTCGCCTGGTTCCTGGATCGGTTCCTGGGTCGTCGGAGGATTCGTCGGGTCGATGGCTTCCAGTACGGGAGGGACGGTCTCGTTCGTCACGTTCCCGAGGAGGGCCGTGGTGTCGTCGACGACATCGACCACGTCGCCGACCGCCGAGATCAGGCCGAGGTCGGAGGCGAGTCCGCCGACGACGGGGATGCCGGACACGGCCTCGAGAACCGGGTCGGTGATCTGCGAGACCGGCGCTCCGGTGAGGGTATCGGTGACCGGGGCGACGACGGTGGCCGCCGTCTCGGTCACGGCGTTCACGACGGGTGCCACTGTCGGCCCGACGACCGGTGCACTCGTGACCGGCTGCGTGACGGCGGCGACCACGGCGGGGGCGGCCTGCTGCACGGGGGCGACCACATGAGTGACCACGGGAGCGACCACCTGCGTGACCACCGGAGCCACGGGGGTCGTGACGGTGGACACCGTCTCGCTGACCAGTGTGGTGAGTCCGTCGAGGGGGCCGTCTTCCTGTTCGTCCGCGTGCGCGGACCCGCCCGCGAAGAGCACGGCGAGCGTCGTCAACGCGAGCACGCCGATGCCACCCCAGAAGACGCCGGCAGATATGCCGCGTCGGGTGGCTCGAGCGTCCACGTCAACCTCCCCCTCAGAAGGCCAAGCACGTGTGCCTCCCCCTCAGAAGGCAACGCCTGTCGACGCAGGTGCGTCGATTGCGGGTGACGATACTCGCGCAAAGGCGATCTGTCTAGGGGGTTATCCGCGGGTTTCTGCGGATGTCAGCGCGTGACGCGCCCGAGGAAATCTCGGCTTGACTTTCCCCAGGTTCTACACATCCCGAACGCGCAGAGGGCAACCTTCAACGCCCGATTTAAACTGATTTTCATCCACAGCCTGGGGAATCGATAAAAGCCTGTTCAAAGGCGATAAAAAAGTTTGGATACGCGCTCCTCCACGGGGTTATCCACACCCGTTGTGCACAGACACTCCAGGCTTGTTCGCACGCTCTCCACAGAGTTATCCACAGCCCGTCTTGCATGGGGAAACAGTCGCTCGTAGCGTGGGCGAGCGACCGAATGTCGGAAGCCTCTGTTCTGCTGTTCAGGACGGCGTGAGCGCCGAGACCCGAGGGGCCCGCCCCCGGCCGTCGCACCACGACATCGCATCGGAAACGTCGCATCGAAGGGAAGACTGTGTCGATCGCCGACATCTCAGAGGAGCGCATGGGCGCGAAGCGCGCGCCGGAGCGCACGCCTCCCCACGATCTCCTCGCCGAGCAGAGCGCCCTGGGCGGAATGCTCCTGTCGAAGGACGCGGTCGCGGATGTCATCGAGACCCTCAAGGGCGCCGACTTCTACATCCCGAAGCACGAGCTGATCTTCGAAGCGATCCTGTCGCTGTATTCGCACGGCGAGCCCACCGACGTCGTCGCCGTCACCGATGAGCTCATCAAGACCGGCGAGCTCGGTCGCGCCGGCGGCGCCGACTACCTGCACACGCTGACGTCGATCGTCCCCACGGCCGCGAATGCCGGCTACTACGCCGGTATCGTCTCGGAGCGCGCCATCCTGCGCCGCCTCGTCGACGCCGGCACCCGCATCGTGCAGCTCGGCTACGCCGGTGAGGGCGATGCGACCGACATCGTCAACAACGCGCAGGCCGAGATCTACTCGATCACCGGATCCGAGACGGCCGAAGACTACGTGCCGCTGCAGATCGCCGTCGATGCCGCGCTCGAAGAGATCGAGGCTGCCAGCGGTCGCGACGGGTCGATGACCGGGGTGCCGACCGGCTTCAAAGAGCTCGACGAGCTCACCAACGGCCTGCACGGTGGTCAGATGATCGTCGTCGCCGCTCGACCCGCCATGGGTAAGTCCACGCTCGCGCTCGACTTCGCGCGGGCGGCGTCCATCGGTCACAACCTCCCCTCCGTCTTCTTCTCGCTCGAGATGGGCAAGAGCGAGATCGCCATGCGTCTGCTCAGCGCCGAAGGTGCCATCCCCTTGCAGAACATGCGAAAGGGAAACCTCGACCCGCGCGACTGGACCACGGTCGCCGCGACGCGAGGGCGCATCAACGACGCTCCGCTCTACATCGACGACAGCCCCAACATGACGCTCGTCGAGATCCGCGCGAAGTGCCGTCGCCTGAAGCAGCGCGAGGGTCTGCGCATGGTCATCATCGACTATCTGCAGCTCATGACCTCGGGCAAGCGCGTCGAGTCGCGTCAGCAGGAGGTCTCGGAGTTCTCGCGAAGCCTCAAGCTCATCGCCAAGGAGCTGCAGGTTCCGGTCATCGCCCTGTCGCAACTGAACCGTGGTCCGGAGCAGCGCACCGACAAGAAGCCCGCCATCAGCGACCTGCGAGAGTCCGGCTCGATCGAGCAGGACGCCGACATGGTCATCCTGCTGCACCGCGACTCGGTCTACGACAAGGACGTGCGTCCCGGTGAGGCCGACCTGATCGTCGCCAAGCACCGTAACGGTCCGACCGCGACGATCACGGTCGCGTTCCAGGGGCACTACTCGCGCTTCGCCGACATGGCTCCCGGCGGCGACTTCAACTTGTAGGTTCCACGCCGAAATGACATATTCCACGGGTAGTTGGCAGGCACTTGGCATCTCTGCCAAGTGCCGTGGACACGCGCTTGTGGCTGAGGCGTGTGGTTCTGGGGAGGGAGTCGGTTCCAGTCCGTAGGGTCGGAACGCTGGCCTGGGTTGAGTTGCGAAGCACTGGGGGTTGTTGTGGGGTCAGATTTTCGGTTGTGGTCGGATGAGCCATCGGCGACAGACTTGCTGTCGTTCGATGCGATCGCGGACACCGTGGTCGATGCGCTATTCGACGGTGAGCTGGATCCAGTTGCTCTCGGTCTTGAGGGCGCTTGGGGTAGCGGCAAGACGACGGTGCTGCATCTGATTGAAAATCGGATCGCCACGGAGAACGTGGATGGTCAAGTGGTTGTCGTGGTTCGGTCGAACCCTTGGCAGTACGACCCGGCAGTGGGCGCCAAAGAGAGTTTGATAGCCGAGATCCTCGGTGCGTTGAGTGCTGAGTTTGACGCGTCCGACCCTGTGGGATCGGCGGGTCTGACTGCACTGAAGGCGCTGGTGAAGCGTGTCAACTGGTCCAAGGCTGTGAAGATGGCGGCCCGAACGGCTTTGACCTTGCAGCTTCCGTCGTTGGACGACGTCTTTGACTTGGTCAGCGACGACCCTGAGTCACTCGATTCGCCCAAGGGCATGGCGTCTTTCAAGGAGGAGTTCCAGAAGCTGCTGGCCGACCCGGCGTTGGCGCATGTGTCGCGAGTCGTCGTGTTGGTCGACGACCTCGATCGATGTCTACCGCCGACTGTGGTCGAGACTCTCGAGACGATCCGCTTGTTCCTGTCGGTCCCGGGGATGTGCTTCGTCGTGGCTGCGGATGAGGCGCGGGTCGCGGAGGCGATTCGGATGCATCTTGGAACACCGCTTGTCGGGGACGGGCGAGAGAGTGTTGCGAGCTTGTATCTCCACAAGATCGTGCAGACGACGGTGCCAGTTCCGGCATTGAGCGCGTTCGACACGCGGGCATACTTGTTCCTACTTCTGGCGAAGCAGGAGTGCGGCAGTGATGATGCGTTCGCAGAGCTGGTGCGGGCGTGTGGTGAGCTGCGCGTCGCTGCCGGGAGCCTCGATGACCTGGAGCTGCCGGCGGATGGTTCGTTGCGGTCTGCGATGCAGAGCGCGGCGAGGTTGACCCCGATTCTGTATGAGAAGTTGCAGGCGAACCCGCGTCGAATCAAGCGGTTCATGAATGACTTGAACGTCCGGCAGTCGATCGCGGATCGGCGAGGGATTGCATTGTCGCCGGATGCGGTCGCGAAACTCATGGTGCTGGAGCGCACGTTGCCGACCGACTTCGACACTCTGCTCGGTTGGCTGAGCGCGGGGGTGCTGCGTCCCCGGCTGGAGCGTTTGTCCGAGGTCGCAGAGTCCGGCGCCGCCGCCGATCGCGGGGACGCAGATGATGGGGAAGGTGTCGACGAAGAGTCGTTCTCGGCAACCATGATCCGGTGGGCCAAGCTTCCGCCTGCCCTCGACGCGGCTGCGGCTGGCGGGTACTTGACGCTTGCGGCGGCGTTCCATGGTCGGCTGCTCGTCGACGAGGGGCTTCCGGAACAGTTGCGGGATATCGCTGCGGCATTGGCGTCAAGGTCGCAGATCGAACGTGAGGCGGTATCTCAGGACGAGCTACAGGCCTTGCCTCTGGGAGATGTGTCGGTGCTGCTCGATCATCTCGGCCGACGCCTCCAGGACGAGCCGGGCGTGCAGTTCGCGGCGGTGAACGCGATCATCACACTGGCGCGACTGCATCCGGCGGTACAGCAGGAGGCGCTCGTCGCCCTGGCTCGGCTGCGCGCGACCGATGTGAATGCCTCGACGGTGATGCTGTTCCGTTCCATCGAAGCTCAGTACGTCGATGTCCTTGAGGGGTGGCGCGTGGTGGGTGCCGACGATACCGACACCTCGAAGGCGCTGACATCGCTGCTCGGGCCGGTGGTGGCGTCCTGATGGGAACTAGTGGTGTGTACAAGGGAGGCGGCGGTGCAGCGGCTGCCGGACTGAGGGATGCGCTGAGCGACTGGCTTGACAGCGCATCCGCGCCATCGGCTCCCGCAGCTGGCGGCCCGACGATCGACGGGCGCCTGGATCCGAAGCGTGTGGGCGGGGCGTTGCGGTTGTGGTCCGGCCCGTCGGGTGGTGGCCGATCGGGTCGCGCTGGAGGATCCGGGAGCTCCGGTGGCGGCCGTTCTAGCGGCGGCGCGCAGCGCTCGGCCGCACGCGTAGCCGGCCCAGCCGGCAGCGCTGCGACTCTGTCGACCGCGTACTTGCGGGGTGAGCGCGCACCGTTGGAGGCGGCCGGGCTCGACCTCGATGAGCTTCGCGCCCTTGATGATCCGCTCGAGGTGCGCCGGCGCATCGTCGAGGCCGCGTTCGAGTCGGAACCTGACAGTACAATCGCCGATGGCGAGGCGCGACTGATCGTCGCAGACCTCGTGACGTGGACGCTGGAGACTCCGCGGGATCCGGCGCAGATCGTGCGCCACACGGTCGAGTTGATGATCGCTCGTTCCATCCTGACGGAGGTCGGCGACCGGATTCGACAAGAACCGAGGGCTGCGCTTCGGCGTTCCGCAGAGGATGAGATCCGACTCGCCGCGAAGGCATGGGCGATGCGATTCGATGTCGCCGCGGTGACTCTGGATGGCCCGTCCATTAGCGCGGCGGTCCAAACAGGCGTGACGGATCTTCTTGCTATCTATGGGGATGAGTCATGACGAGCATCGCTCTGTGTCTGTCCCGGGAGGATGCTGCCAAGAGCGGGGCGGACGAGGTGTTTTTGTGGGATGGCACGCCGGGCGATTCCTTCAATACGGGGTTACGACCGGACCTGCGCCAGCTCGGGACAGTTCCTTCGATCAATGCCGACTTCGTTCGTGTGGCCCTCACCGTCTATGTCGCAGACCATTCGGTGAGACGTGAACGGGGTGGATCGAACTGGAATCAGCGCGACCTAGTCTTGACCGTGCCGGTGATCCACGCGGAGAAGTGGCAGGCCGTCGCGGCGGAGTTGGAACGCACGCTCGCGTTCCTCACCGGCGACCGGTGGACTCTGCAGTTCGCCCGACTCGCCGCCTCCGAGACGAGTGGTGTGCTGGTGCCCGACACGGCCGCTCGGACGGTTCTGGTCAGCGGCGGCGCGGACTCCGCATCCGGCGCGCTGGTGTCCGCGGCATCGCTCCGGTCCGGGGAAGGGCAGCGGCTTGTCTCCCACTCAAGCTCGGGTGCGGGAGCGAGCGCCCCGCAGCAGCGTGTCGCCGCCGCCCTGGAGGCGCTGTTCAGCGGGACGACCATCCACCATTACCAGGTGCATTTGCAACGCAGAACACATCGCCTCAACGGCACACGATTTCGACGGGAACCGTCGAGCCGCTCGCGATCGTTGCTGTTCCTCGCGCTCGGGCTGGCAGTGGCAAGCCAGAGTGGCCGCGGCCTGTGGATCGCCGAGAACGGCTTCGCCTCCATCAACCCCCCACTTGGCCCAGAGCGGGTGGGAGCATTGTCGACCCGCACGACGCAGCCTTGGTTCCTCTGGCGCGTGGGCTCACTGTTGACAGATCTGGGCGGGTACGGCGAAATTGAGAATCCCTTCCAAGCCTTGACGAAGGGCGATGAGTACCGACGCGTCGTCGAGCTGGTCGGCGCGGATCGTGCCGCGGCATTCCTCAGCGCAACGAACTCCTGCTCGCACAGCGACCAGCAGTACTTGGGTCAGGTCGCCAGTGGTTCGCACTGCGGAAAGTGCTTCGGCTGTGTCCTTCGTCGCGCCGCGTTTGCCGCGGCAGATCTTTCCGATGCCACCCCGTACCTCGCCGACCGCGGAGGACGCTTCGCGAAGTATGCGGAGCAGCGGTCGATCGAAAACGCGGTCCGAGACTTCGTCGATGCGGGCGTGGACGAGAGCTTCCTCATGACAACCCCACTGCCCCCAGCCCTCACCGTCGCCGACGCGCGGACCCTATACGCACGGGGCTTGGCCGAGTTGGAAAACTATCTGGGATGAGACGCCTACCTCCCCTGGACACGCACGCGCACGTCGCGTTGGACATCGCGCCGTTCGAGCTTGAAAAGCTGGGCGCGGTTGTCCTGATCGCTACCCGGTCACTCGACGAATACGCGCAAGTGGAGTCGCGTTCGGATCGCGCCAGCGTATGGGGGGTGGGGTGTCACCCGGGTCTCGTCGGCGCCGATCGTGGATTCGATCCGGATCGCTTTGCGACCATGCTCCAGTCGACCTCATATGTTGCGGAGGTGGGACTCGATGGCGCGTCCCGCGTTCCACGCGACACCCAGCGGGCGACGTTCGAACGCATCGTTAAGGCGGTCGAGACCTCCCCTCGGATCGCTTCAATTCATAGCTACCGGGCGACCAGCGCTGTACTTGAGGTGTTGCGTGCATCTCACCTGCGTGCGGGGGCCGTTCTGCACTGGTGGTTGGGCACGCCTGAAGAGACTCGGGAGGCTGTCGCGTTGGGCTGCTACTTCTCGGTCAACTATTCGATGACCCGCTCGCCCGACGTGCTCCGAGCTATCCCGCGAGAACGTCTACTTGTCGAGACCGATCATCCCAGCGGTGATCGTTTCTCCCAAAGCCCACGCCGACCAGGCCGGGTGGAACCGGTCGAGGCCGGGATAGCGCGGGCGCTCGGCCTCGCGCCCGCGGTTGTCCGTACTGTCGTCTGGTCGAACTTCGCCGCGCTGGTCGACGACACAGGAGTCGATTCCCTGCTCCCCGCCGCGCTTCGACAAATGATCCAGTCCGCGAGGTGAGACGCGTGGTTCCGCGCGCAGACGGTCGGGCGGGCCTAGCCCGTAGGTGACCGTCGCCGTCAGGACGCGGAACGCTCCTCGGCTGTGCTCTGCTCCTCCACGTACTGGCTCGCCGCATTCCACCAGGGATTCCCGCGGACCCGGTACAGGATGGTCCGCTCTCCGGGCACGCGCTCGACGAACTCGATGAAGTTCGCTCGGCGGAGCTTCTGGATCAGTGGGTGCACGATGCCAGGGGAGAGCCGCGTGGCGTCGGTGATCGTCTTCGATGAGAACTTCTCGCCGCGTAGCCCGGCGATCTCGACCATGACGCTGTACATGTAGCTGTTGCCGAAGACGAGCCGGGATTCCTCCGGCGCGATGGGCTCCAACATGGTCATGTCCTTGAGTGTCGCACACGCGGCCGACGTGGGCTTCAGGCCGGCCTGTGGGCGTTGATTTTGTGGTCCCTATATTTGTATCCCTGACGGTGACTTGTTATCTATGTGACGTCCACTACAGTGAATGTCACATTCACTAGTATTCGTGACTCGCATATACCGAATTAACCCGTGATAGCAAGAGTGAGATCCTGAATCGTATTTCGCGAATCTATGGCGGCAGCGTGCATTCTCCCGGACCGATTCGACCCTCACGCTGGCTTCATGACGGAGCGCGAGCAACTCGGGACGCGGGGCGGAGCGTTCCCGGCGGATGTCGGGCTGATGGTTCGCAAAGCGGGTGGCGAGGTGGACGTTGTTCCGCTGCAGTCAGCTCGATTGAGCGTCTTCGACGCCGCCGTCCCGTGGCGTGATTTCCGCTGGTACCGGGGGCAGCGGCATTTCTCGGGCAGCTACTGGTCGGCAACCATGCAATCGCATGTCGGATACGAGTCGCGGCTCGAGTACGCGAACCTGCTGTTGGCCGACTTCGACCCTCGCGTCGACTGGATCCTGTCTCAGCCGTTCCTCCTCGAGGGGGAGGACAAGGGCACACGCCGTCGCCACATTCCCGACTATCTGATCGTCCACGCGGACCAAACCGTCTGCGTGGTGGATGTGAAGCCCGCCGCGAAGCTCACCATCCCGAAGGTGCGTGACTCGCTGAGCTGGTCGCGGCGCGTGATCGAACCCCACGGGTGGGAGTACCGCGTCCAATCCGAGCCGGATGAGGTGTTGCTGCGCAACGTCGAGTTCCTTGCCGGCTACCGCCGACCCTTCCAGTTCGCCGACGGCGACGTCACCGGCGCGCTCGGCGAGCTGAGATCGCCCATGGCGTTCGGCGAGGCGGTGCGCGCGATTCCGGCCGTCGCCGGCGGGCTTCTCGCAGCACGCGCGCTTGTCCTGCACCTGCTGTGGGCTCGCCGGCTGAGCACCGACCTGACTCGACTTCTGAGCGCCACGAGCATCGTGACGCGGGCCTGAGATACCACCCCCTCAACACCTGAAGGAGATAGCGATGAGCAGCACGTGGACCCTGAAACCCGGCGTGGACATCGTCTACGACGGCGATGCCTGCACCGTTGCGGAGATCTGCGAGGGCGCGGTCATCGTCCGTACCCGAACTGGGCAGGTTCGGCGCCTGCGGATGATCGACCTCCTGCGCCCCCGCGCTGAGGGAGGTACGACACGCATCCCCGGAAACAGTCGCGATGAGGACGCGGCTCCACTGGGTGTCGTCTGGGCCGATGCCAGCGACGCGGCCCGCGCGGTGTCCGCCGAGCGCGCTGATCATGTGCGAGAGGTCCTCACCGGCTACCGGTCGGGGGCGGCCGAGATCGCACGTGAGGGCGAACCGAAGCTCGCCTACCATCCGGAGCGTCGCATCGAGGAGCGGATCGCGGCGAAGGCGCTCGAGCTCGGTAAGGGTCGCCGGACCGTCGCGAGGTGGGTGGCGCGGTATAAGGATGCCGGCGAGATCGGACTGATCGATCACCGCAAGGCGCAGCCGGGCAATCTGCTCGTCAACTTCGACGACCGCTGGGTCACGGCGGCACGTGAGGTCATCGATGAGCAGACGCCGGAGTCGAAGGTCGCGAAAAGCATCATCATCGCGAGAGTCAACGCCCGAGCCGACCGCACCCACGGGCCAGGTATCGTCGCCGCCCCTTCTCGAAGCGCCGCATACAAGATCCTCGACGAGCTCTCCCGTGGCCGCGCGACCTTCTCCGGGCGCGCGAACTCTGATGTGAAATCTAAAGGTCATCCGCATGGTCCCGGATCAAGCCGTCACGCGGCGGCGACGTCCTGCGCGGTCACGTGCTTGCCTTCCGCGTCGACGCGGCGCGCAGGCCGTTGAGGATCACGATCACCTCGGCGATCTCGTGCACCAGCACCA
This sequence comes from Microbacterium sp. Beta, assembly GCF_005502545.1. Taxonomy (NCBI): domain Bacteria; kingdom Bacillati; phylum Actinomycetota; class Actinomycetes; order Micrococcales; family Microbacteriaceae; genus Microbacterium; species Microbacterium sp. Beta. The sequence goes on along the minus strand of NZ_SCOG01000005.1, from coordinate 8,021 downwards.
CCGCCGCAAGCCCCAGGACGCCAAAGAGGGCGAGCGGGAGCAGGGCGGTGATGATCAGCAGCGACAGGATGATGTTCTGGTTGATGATGTGCCGCCCCCGACGGGCATGGGCGAACGCGCGCGGGAGAAGCCGCAGATCGTGACCGGTGAAGGCCACGTCGGCCGACTCGATCGCGGCGTCGGAGCCCGTCGCGCCCATCGCGATCCCGATGTCCGCGGCGGCCAGCGCAGGGGCGTCGTTGATGCCGTCGCCGATCATCGCGACCGGCCCCTTCGCACCGAGCTCTGCGATCGCGGCGGCCTTGTCTTCGGGGCGCAGCTCGGCGCGGACGTCATCGATCCCTGCATGCGCAGCGAGGGCGCGGGCGGTGCGGGCGTTGTCGCCGGTGAGCATGGTCACCCCGATGCCCTGGGTCGCGAGGGTGCGGACCACTTCAGGGACCTCGGGGCGCAGCTCGTCGCGGACGCCGATCGCGGCGACCGGGACGCCGCCGCGGTGGACGATCACGACTGTCATGCCCTGCTCCTCCAGCCCCGCGACCCGGTCGCCGAGGGTCCCGGCGTCGAGCCAGCGCGGGCTGCCGACGGTGATCCGCGCGCCGGCGAGCTCGCCCTCGATGCCGTGCCCGGCCTGCTCGGTCACGCCCTCCGCCGCAGGGGCATCCGGCGCTGCGGCGGTGATCGCGGCGGCGAGGGGGTGGGTGCTGTGCTGCTCCAGAGCGGCCGCCCACGCCAGCGCCTCCGCCTCGCTCACACCGTCCACGGTGAGGACGGCGGTGACGGCGGGCTCGTTGCGGGTGAGGGTGCCGGTCTTGTCGACGGCGACGTGGCGGATCACGCCGAACCGCTCGAACGCGGCACCGGACTTGATGATCACGCCGAACTTGCTCGCCGAGCCGATCGCCGCGACCACGGTCAGCGGCACGGAGATCGCCAGTGCGCAGGGCGATGCCGCGACCAGCACGACCAGGGCGCGGGTGATCCACAGCTCCGGGTCGCCGAGCAGCGAGCCGATGATCGCGACCAGGGCGGCGAGGATCAGCACGCCCGGGACGAGAGGGCGGGCGATGCGGTCGGCGAGGCGGGCGCGGTCGCCCTTCTCCGCCTGAGCCTTCTCCACGAGGTCGACGATCGTGGTCAGTGAGTTGTCGGTGCCTGCCGCGGTCGTTTCGACCTCCAGTGCCCCGGCGGTGTTGATTGCGCCGGCGGAGACGGCATCGCCGGGTTCGACCTCGACCGGGATCGACTCCCCGGTGATCGCGGACGTGTCCAGGCTGGAACGTCCCGTGCGGACGACGCCGTCGGTCGCGATCCGCTCACCCGGCCGCACCAACATCAGCTGCCCGACAGCCAGATCCTTCGCGGCGACCTCGACCGAGACGCCGTCGCGGCGGATGGTGGCGGTCTCCGGGACGAGCTTGAGCAGTGCCCGCAGCCCGCCGCGGGCACGGTCCATCGCCTTGTCCTCCAGCGCCTCGGCGATCGAGTACAGGAATGCCAGCGCTGCGGCCTCCTCGACGTAGCCGAGGATCACCGCGCCGACCGCGCTGATGGTCATCAGCAGCCCGATGCCGAGCTTGCCCTTGAAGAGGTTCCGGATCGCGCCCGGCGTGAACGTCGACGCGCCCAGCAGCAGGCCGATCCAGAACAGCACCAGCGCAGGGATCTCCATCCCGGACCACTCCAGCGCCAGACCGGTGAGGAACGCCACACCGGAGAAGACCGGGACCATGATCCCGCGGTCCCGCCACCAGCGGCGCTCCGCCTCCTCGGCCTCTTCGCCGACTGCGGTCTCAGGCTCGTCGTGCTCGCAGCCGCACGCCGCGCTCACGCGCCCGCTCCCGTCCCGCAGCAGCCCGGCACCGTGCACGAAGCGTCCATGCAGGGCGCGTGCTCGTCCACCGCGAGCGTCACGTCCACCAGCGCGGTCAGCGCCGCCGCGAGGTGCGGGTCCGCGATCTCGTAGCGCGTCTGCCGCCCTTCCGGCTCGGCGACCACGATGCCGCAGTCGCGCAGGCAGGTCAGGTGGTTCGAGACGTTCGAGCGGGTCAGCTCCAGCTCACGCGAGAGCACCGCCGGGTAGCTGGGGCCGTCGAGCAGGGTCATCAGTATCCGGGAGCGCGTCGGGTCCGCCATGGCCCGGCCGAGCCGGTTCATGACGTCGAGACGTGGAGCAATGGTCAGCATGCACTGATCATACAGTGTTGACTGAATTAATCCCAGGATGAATAGTGCACCCTGCGACATTCGGCCCTACCAGTAACCCCGCGGGCGCGCAGCAGCAGCCCGGCGTTTTCGAGCGCGCCGAGGACGCGGACGATGCTGGTGGTGTTGCAGGACACCACCCGGGTCAGGTCCCGGCCGAGCGCGGTGGCGTAGTTGGCCTGGGCGACGAAGGAGTGCCCGGTGGTCGAGTGCGCTTCCCCGCCCTGCACGATCACCTTTACTCCCGCCGCCTGGTAGCGGGGCAGGTTTCCGGCGGCGACGTGCTTGGGGGTCGTATCGACGATCACGTCGCTCTGCGCGAGGAGATCGTCGAGGGTTCCCTCGGGGCGGATGTCGGTGTCCACCATGCCGCTGTGCGCGTCGGGGGTGGCGGCGAATACGGGCAGCCGCGGGACGGCGGATTGTATTCGCCAGTCGGTGACGATGTCCGCGACGCCCACCAGGTGCATGTCGGGTTGGGCGTGGACGGCGTCGGCGACCCTCTTGCCGATCACTCAATACCCGTTGACGCCGACTCTGATCCTGTCCATCTTCGTCTCCTTTCGTGGTGTTCTTGAGCCGTGCGCGGGTCAGGGGCGGGGTCGGCGGCGCCGCAGCGTCCACAGCAGATAGCTGCCGAGGGCGCCGATCGTGCCGGTCCCGGCGCCGATCAGGACGCCTTCCCGGGAGCGCCATTTCGTGTTCCCGCCGACGAGGGTGCCGATCCCGCTGATCAGCGCGGCGGCGATCATTCCCGCGACGACACGGTTGCCGACGCGTTCGGCGCGCCCGACGAGAGGTTCCAGCTCCGTCGCGCGCAGGTGCACCTCGAACCCGCCGTCTTCGAGGAGATGCCGGAGCCGGCTCAGGGTGGCGGGCAGCTCGGTGAGCAGTGCCCCGGTGTCGGCTCCCGCGCGCGCCCATCGCCGGGCCAGAGCCGGCAGGGACAGCTGGGCGCGGGTGAGCTGCTCAGCGTAGGGCTGCAGGGCGTCGAGCATCTGGAAGTCCGGATCCAGCCGCGCCGCGGTCCCTTCGGCCATCATCAGCACTTTGAACAGCAGCGCCGTCTCCTGCGGAAGGTGCAGCTGGTGCTGCTGCAGGATGCCGAGCAGCTGCTGGAGCATGATTGCGAGGCTGATCTCCGACAGCGAACGGCCCCGGTAGCGGGCCGTGAACGCGGTGATCGCCTGCCGCAGCCCTGCCCGGTCGACGACGTCGGCGGTCCGGGAGAGTTCTATCAGGGCGGTGGTGAGGGTGTCCGGGTCGTCGCGGGTGAAGGCGAGCACGATGCCGGCGAGGCCGTCCGTGGTCTGTTCGGTGAGCTCCCCGACCATCCCGAAGTCGATCAGCGCGAGCGCGCCGTCGGGCTGCACGAACATGTTCCCGGGATGGGGGTCGGCATGGAAGAACCGGTTGTCGAACACCATCGTGAGCACGATGTCGGCACCCAGCCGCGCGAGTGCGACCCGGTCGATGCCGGCGGCGTCCAGGCCCTCCAGGTCGTCGATCCGCACCCCGCTCATCCGCTCCAGGGTCAGCACGCGCGAGGTCGTGGTCTCCCCGTGCACGCGGGGAATCCGCACCCGCGCCGCGTGGGCGAACTCCTGCGCGAACCGTTCGGCGTTGCGGGCCTCCTGCAGGTAGTCCAGCTCGGCACGCAGCGTGCGGGAGAACTCCTCCACCAGCCCGGGCAGGTCGTACTGCCGGATGGCATCCCAGCGCCGGTCGGCGCGGTCGGCGAGGTTGCGGAGAATGTCCAGGTCTTCATGCACCTGCGCGACCACGCCGGGCCGGCGCACCTTCACGACGACCTCGGTGCCGTCGTGAAGAGTTGCCGCGTACGCCTGCCCGATGGACGCCGCCGCCAGCGGCACCGGGTCGAACTGGGCGAACACGTGCTCTGGGTCGGCGCCGAGCTCTTCACGGAGCACGTCCCGAATGCCCTCCCACGGTGCCGCGGCGACGTCGTCCTGCAGTTTGGCGAACTCGGCGACCCATGCCGCGGGGAGCAGATCGTGCCGGGTGGAGAGGATCTGGCCCAGTTTCACGAACGTCGGCCCGAGCTCCTCCAACGCGACCCGCACATGCTCGGGGTTCGTGTAGGGGTCCTCCTGCCGGGCGTGTCCGAGGGCGCCGCGGTGGAACGGCACCAAGCCGCCCAGGCCCAGCACGCCGGCCAGGACGCCGAGTCCGTGCCGGCGCAGCACGGCCCCGATCTGCCGGTACCGGCTACTCCCCGCGCCCATCAGCTCACGCCCCTCTCGGCTGGAGTGCCGGCCGATGCTCGTTCGAGGATGAAGTCGACGCGCGCGTCGGGGGCGAGTGCGGGGACGGTGACGACGGGAAAGCCCAGCTCCTGGTACACCAGCCCGAGCAGGTCGTGGATGCGCCGCTGCGCGGCGGGGTCCTCGGTGCGCGCGTAGTCGGACGCCAGCGGGAGCAGGTCAAGCAGGACCACCGTCGCGTACCGGGCGCCGGCCAGCGCGCCCAGCAGGGCGGTGCCGGGGGCGAGGCCGAGGAAGCGGTAGTAGGCGAGCGAGTCCGGCAGAGCACGGTCCAGGAACACGGTCTGTTGCGGGTCGAGGGAGCGTTCCTGCTCGATCTGCATGTCGACGACGGCGCGCTGGAACTCGCTCTGCCGTGCCCGCACCTCCGCGGTGCTGCGCCCGGTGATCCGTTGCAGGTCGATGTAGTGGCGGGCGTGCTCGATTGTGGTCGTGTACCCGCGGCCCCGCAGCAGGTTGACCGTGGTGGTCTTGCCCGAGCTGGGACCGCCCGTCACGACGTGCCAACGGGTGGTCTGTGCGGGCCGCGGCTCCTGGATGCCGGTCATGACCTCACCCTACACCCTGTACCCCTACAGGGTATGGTAGATTGTGGGTGGAGGTGCGAGATGGCACACGGGTATGTGGACAACAAGCCGGCGCTGCTGGCGCGGCTGAGCCGCGCGGAGGGTCAGGTGCGCGGGATCGCGCGGATGATCGACGAGGACGTGTACTGCATCGACGTGCTGACCCAGGTGTCGGCGGCGACGAAGGCGCTGGAGTCCGTCGCGCTGTCGCTGCTGGAAGACCACCTCGCGCATTGCGTCGCGCAGGCGACCGCCGAAGGCGGCCCGCTCGCGGAGGAGAAGCTCCGCGAGGCGAACGCCGCGATCGCGCGCCTCGTGCGCTCCTAACGTCGTCCCCACTCACATCGTTCAACGCTCTTGAAGGGAGCACATCATGACCGGACAGGGATTCCAGGACCTCGGCCTGCAGGCGACCAGCACCGGCGGTGGCTGCGCCTGTTGCAGCCCCACCTCCCACGCCACGGCAGCCACCGACACCGGCGCGCCGGCGCAGCAGACGGCGGCGGGTGAGACCGTGTCGGCGCAGTTCCTGGTGGAGGGGATGACCTGCGCGCACTGCGTGCGTAGCGTCACCGAGGAGGTCTCCGCGATCGACGGTGTCTCCGACGTCGCGGTCGATCTGCACGCCGGTGGCGTGTCCACGGTGACGGTGTCCAGCGCGACGCCGGTGGATGCGGAGCGGGTGCGGGCGGCGGTGGAGGAGGCCGGGTACAGCCTCGCCGCAGCCTCATGAGCACGCTGGACGTCGATCTCGACATCACCGGGATGACCTGCGCGTCGTGCGCGACGCGGGTCGAGCGGAAGCTGAACAAGCTGCCCGGGGTGGAGGCGACGGTCAACTTCGCCACCGAGAAGGCCCGCGTGCACTCGGAGGCCCCGGTGCCGGTGGAGGAGCTGATCGCGGCGGTCAAGCAGGCGGGGTACGGAGCGAGCCTCCCAGCCCCGCCTGTGCCCGACACGGCTGAGCAGACCATCCCGCGGGACGATGAGCTGGCGTCGCTGCGGCAGCGGCTGATCGTCTCGGCGGTGCTGGCGGTGCCGGTCGCGGTGCTGTCGATGATCCCCGCCCTGCAGTTCACCTACTGGCAGTGGCTCACGCTCACCCTGGCGGCACCGGTAGTGGTGTGGGGGGCGTGGCCGTTCCACCGTGCCGCGGCGATCAACGCCCGCCACGGGGCGGCGACGATGGACACCCTGATCAGCCTCGGCGTGCTGGCCGCGTTCGGCTGGTCCCTCTACGCCCTGTTCTTCGGCGGTGCCGGGATGCCGGGGATGCGGATGAGCGTCACGTTCGTCGGTACCCCGCAGGCCGGCGGCCACGAGGTGTATCTGGAGGTCGCCGCCCTGGTGACGGTGTTCATCCTCCTCGGCCGCTACCTGGAGACCCGCGCGAAGCGGCAATCCGGGGAGGCTCTGCGCTCCCTGCTGGAGCTGGGTGCGAAAGACGCCGTCGTCCTCCGCACAGGTAGCGAACAGCGCGTCCCCGTCGCCCAGCTGGTGCCCGGCGACATCGTGGTGGTGCGGCCCGGGGAGAAGATCCCCGCCGACGGTGTCGTCACCGAGGGTGTCTCCGCGGTGGACGAGTCGATGCTGACCGGCGAGTCTGTCCCCGTCGAAGTCGCCCCCGGCTCGAAGGTGGTCGGAGCGACCGTGAACACCGGCGGCCGACTGCTGGTAGAGCTCACCCGGGTCGGCGCGGACACGGAGCTGGCCCGGATGGCCAGGCTGGTGGAGGAGGCGCAGACCGGGAAGGCGCAGGTGCAGCGCCTCGCCGACCGGGTCTCCGCGATCTTCGTCCCCATCGTCATCGCCCTCGCCATCGTCGCGTTCACGGTGTGGCTGCTGGTCGGCGCCTCCCCGGAGGTCGCGTTCACCGCCGCGGTGACGACGCTGATCATCGCGTGCCCCTGCGCGCTCGGGCTCGCGACCCCGACCGCGCTGCTGGTCGGCACCGGGCGAGGCGCGCAGCTGGGCATCCTCATCCGCGGACCGCAGGTGCTGGAGCAGACCCGCCGCATCGACACCGTGGTGCTGGACAAGACCGGCACCATCACCGCCGGCACCATGACCGTGACCGCCACCCACCCCGCCGCAGGGACCGACGAGACGGAGCTGGTGCAGGTCGCCGGGGCGCTCGAGCACGGCTCCGAACACCCCATCGGCCGCGCCATCACCAACGCGGCCAGCGGCCCGCTCGCGGCAGTGGAATCGTTCGCCGCGGTGGCCGGGCAGGGCGTGCAGGGCATCGTCGACGGCCGCCTGGTCGCCGCCGGCCGCGCCTCCTGGATCACCACCCAATGGGCGCTCCCCATCCCCGCCGAGCTCGCCGACACCATCGCGGCGGACGAGGCGGCGGGAGCGACGGTCACGGTGGTGGCGTGGGACGGGCAGGTGCGCGGGGCGATCAGCGTCGCCGACACCATCAAACCCACCAGCCGTGAGGCGGTCACCCGGCTCCGAGAGCTCGGGTTGACCCCGATCCTGCTCACCGGCGACAACCCCGGCGCCGCCCGCGCGATCGCCAACCAGGCCGGGATCGAGGACGTCCGCGCCGGGGTCACCCCACAGGGCAAGCTCGACACCATCCGCGACCTGCAGGCCGCGGGCCGGGTGGTCGCGATGGTCGGCGACGGCGTCAACGACGCCGCAGCCCTCGCCGCCGCCGACCTCGGGATCGCGATGGGCACCGGCACCGACGCGGCCATCACCGCCGCGGACCTGACCATCGTCTCCGGCGACCTGATGCTGGTCCCGGACGCGATCCGGCTGGCCCGCCGCACCTTGGGCACGATCAAGGGGAACCTGTTCTGGGCGTTCGCGTACAACGTCGCCGCGATCCCGGTCGCGATGCTCGCCCTGCTCAACCCCATCCTCGCCGCCGCGGCAATGGCGTTCAGTAGCGTGTTCGTCGTTACCAACAGCCTCCGCCTGCGCCGCTTCCGCCCCCTGCCCACCCCAACCCGTG